>CALMZX010000020.1 GCA_937870685.1 uncultured Alphaproteobacteria bacterium | reverse complement strand
GCTTTATGTGGACGGTGGCTATACGTCCATGTGATGGATGCGGGCGATGACCGACGCTTCAACGGCATTCGGACATGCGATCCGGCGCATCACCGCCTTCCATCCTGAAGGGGTCTCGCCGTTTTCCCCCACGGAAGACCGCGCCAAGGTCCGCCAACAGCTCACCGACCTCCGCCCCGATGGCGAAGCGATACTGCGCATCTACCAGCCAAGACCGACCGCAGCCTTCTCGCCGCGCGACACCACCCACCCCGCCTATCAGGCGGTGAGCGAACATCTGCTCGCTCTCGGCTTCACGCCAGTGGAGCGCGGTGCGGGCGGTCTCCTGGCAATCTACGATCCATCAGCACTGGTCATCGATCTGATTTCGCCCCACCCCGAACCCCGCGAGCACACCCGCGACCGGTTTCGGCATTTTGCGGAGTTTGTGGCCGATGCATTTGCGCGGCTCGGAATTGACGCCCGCGTGGGGGCTGTTCCGGGCGAATATTGTCCAGGTGACTACAGCGTCAATGCCGGGGGACGCATCAAGCTCGCGGGATTGGCCCAGCGGGTGGTGAAACATGGGTTCCACATGGGAGCCGTGCTTTCGATTGCCCATTCACCTGCTGCCAGGGACGCGGTGGCCGACGCCTACCGCATGTTCGGCCTGGCATTTGATCCGGCAACCTTCGGGGCGGCCACGGAGCTTTTGCCCGGTGCTGCTGCCCCGGATATCCGCAACGCTGTCGCGCGCGCCATCGCCGGAAACCTTGGCGTGAAGTCGCAAGCCCCCGGGGCCGTGGTCAGCGCAGGCGCACCATGACCTTGCCGTCTTCGACACGCGCGTCATGCATTCTGAGATTCTTGCAGGCGGGCAGGCGCAGCGCGTCCCCTGTCCGGATGTCAAATGCCCCGGAATGCTTCGGGCACTCGATCTCGTAGTCCATGACGAGCCCGTCTGCGAGATGGACAGCTTCATGGGTGCAGAGCCCGTCACTGCAGAACACCTCGTCTGTTGCTGAGCGGTAGATCGCGTAGGTCCTGCCATTGTGGTCGAAGCGGAGCGCCCCTTCCTGTTCGATGGCGCTCAGATCGCAGGCCGAAATCCAGTCTGACATGATATTCTCCGGTGCTGTCGATGCGGATGGGGTGCGGATCAGCCTTGTGTCCCGTTCATCTGGGCCTTGCGCTTGGCATAGCGTGCATTCATCAGGGCATCCCCTTCCTTTGAGCCGTCATGGAAAGTGCCGAACCATTTGTCGAACGGCACAAGCCCGTCACCGTAATTCACCTCGAAGTACCGGTGGTGCAGGTAGTGGATGTAGGCATGCGTGGGCAGGCCCGACTTGTCGCCCATCTCGATCTTGTCGAAACCGATGTGGCCGGGGATCGCCCCAAAACCGGCACGGTGCAGCTGATAGAGCGCCAGGATCGGGTTGGACGGTATGACCAGATGCCAAAGCGCCATGCCAAGGTACAGCAGCAGCTCGACAGGGTGCATGGACAGTGACGAATAGGGAGACGGATTGACCGAGTTGTGGTGCACGGAATGGACATGCTTGTAGAGGAACGGCGTATGGATCAGCCGGTGGATCAGGTAAAAATGGGTCTCGTGGATGATTGGCATGACCAGGGCCAGACCAAGAAGATACCAGGGATGATCCGCGAAACTGATCCAAGGCACGTAGCCGTTGGCATAGGCGTAGAGGATGCCGACTTCGATCGCCGTCCAGATGGGCATGGCATGGAAGATGATGCGCAGGATGCTGTCGGCATTCTGGCTCTTGAACCAAAAGGCTTCGCTGGGGTGCTCAGAGGGAAACTTGGCATTGTACTTGAAGCGCGTGCCCTGTGCCCGCTTGATGTAGAGCCGCCACTCATAGACACCAAAGAAAACAAACACGGCAACGAGATTGACAACGAAGAGCTTGAGGATCCATCCCCACGCCAAGGTCTTCATCACCTCCACGTCGGGCAGAATCCAGTTCCACCAGGCCAGTGCCGAAAGCACCCACAGCACATCGTAGGGGAAGAAATACTGCGGCAGCCACTTGATGATCTTCATCACCTGCGGCGGGAATGACCAGATCGGCGCAACGCCCGCCGGTTCATTGGGCGTCCAATATCCGCGTTTGTCGCGCTTGCCATACTGAAGATCATCCATTGTGCCACTCCGCTCAACTGGGCCCGTCAGATTGTGAGAGAGGGGCTAATAGCGCAACAAAGAAACGTCGCAACACAATTCGTCAAAAAACACCAACGGCGAACAATAGTTGTCTCATTTTGCATCTTATTAATGCGCCTACTTCTGAAATGCACTGCCATGCTCTAGAATCAGAACGGACAGACGCATAATGAGATACCATTATCGACCCTTCACTGCGCAAATCCCGGCACATTGAAACGGGTGTACACCCCGAAATCGACAAGCAGGGAATCGGGCGCAGAGCCCTTCGGGGCAGTGGCAAGAGCAATCGCCGTATCAAGCAGGTGTGCGGGATCGGTTGCGAGCACGCAATCGAGCAGCCGGTCGTGCAACAGGGGGGCCGTCACAAAATTCACGTCATGCCCGACAACGATGACATCATCCGTGCGCCCCGCATCTCGCAACGCCGCCGTGAGCCCCTGATTTCCGCCACCCACATTGTAGATGGCACCGAGCGCGGGATGGTCCTGCAGCATTCGCGTGACAGCGCGAAATGTGAGTTCCGGGCTGTCTTCGCCGCGCGCCTCACCCGCCAGCACGACTTTTGGGAATTGGGCGCGAAGACCAGTCCTGAACCCGATCTCGCGGTCTTCATGGCAGCGGAAGGCGCCGTCGCCCACCACAACCCCTGCCAGACTCGGACGGGCACCAAGGGCGCGGCCGATCAGGAACGCGGCAGTCTGGCCGGCGGCGCGGTTGTCGATCCCGATGTAGTGGTCCCGCGCATCTGCCGAGACGTCGGAGACAAGGGAGATGATCCTTTTTCCACGCAAACGCGCATTGCGCAGGGCGTCAGCAATCCGCCCTGAGTTCTTCAAGGTGATGATCAGGGGGCGCGAAACATCTTCGCAAAGCTGCCCGATCATGCCGACGACGTCAGCTTCTCCGGCTTCATACACGTCGTGAACCTGCCCGCTCACGGCCCGCGCCTGCCACAGTGCAATCATCTGGCGCGTCATGCCACGCCCGACCCGCAGCATCATGTCTGCAACAGGCGCGGTGTCGGGCCTGGCAGGCGGACTCTGCAACCTGCCAATGGTTTCACGGATGACATGCTGCGTGCGGGGGTGGACGCGGCCACGGCCATTCAGGACACGGTCAACCGTGGCCCGCGACAGTCCTGTCTCGCGCATGATCTCGGCAACAGTCACGCGGCGCATGGTCAGCTGCCCCGCTTCATGGCATTGCCAAAAGCCGCAAGGTCGGCACTGTCCATGTGGACTTCGTGACGGCTCTCCGGATAGCCTCCCGAAGTGACGTCCGCGACAAAGGCCTTGAAGGCATCCGTCCGGACGCGCTGCAATTCAGCTTCACGCGCGGCGAGATCAGCATATTTCTTCGAATGACGGGGATAGTGCCCGGTGTTCGTCCCCAACACGTCGCATGAGAACAGGTATTGTGTATCGCACACGTTTCCGCACCCCATGCCCATGGTAATCATGGCCGTTGCACGCGTGATGTGGTCGGCCAGTTCCACAGGAACGACTTCGACTTCGAGACAGGCCGCGCCCGCATTTTCGATGTCCTTGACTCTTTGGACCACCTGCAAGGCTTCCGCAGCGCTGCGACCCACGGCGCGAAAGCCGGTCCAAGCCGCGAGATTGGGAACCAGCCCAACATGCCCCGTGACCGGAATGCCTTCACGCGCCATGGCCTCGATGATCCGTGGCGACTGTGAACAATAGACAGCATCCGCACCGCGCCGGAGAACGGCAAAGCCGTAGCGGATGGCCTCGTCACCGTTCGCCACCGTTCCGTGCGGCATGCCTGCGGAAATGAAGGCACCGGGCGCTGCCTTGCGGATGCCCTCAAGCGTGTGATCTGGTTCACATGACAAGATGGAGATCCCGGCCGCCTCGGCCGCGGCAGCCTCCACAGCGCTCTCCACATGGACCTGAACCCATTTGCGTTTGCCTTTTGAGGCGAGCAGTTGATGAACCGACGTCTTTTTCATTGTGTCCCGTCCCTTTTGGTCAACACCGCTGCGCAGCGTGCAACTTCCGTGTCACAGCTCAATTTGTATCATGTAGATGCATATTGCCAGATGCGACACCCTCTGCATGCCAACAAATGTGGCAATATAAAACAAAAATTCCAAAAATGTCATTGTAGAAAATTTTGTTCTTGATGTTTTTTGACATCTTTGCCTAAGTGCAAATCCGTCTGCGGGCGCTTCCGTGCCCTCAAATTGTCTCGCGCCTTGCTTGGCCGCGAGCAAGTTGGCCCGGGAGCAGCCTCGCAGCGAAAGCCGGTCCTGCCACCCCGCAAGCAACAACAATGGCGAAATGCCAGAACGGGAATGGAGCCTGAAAAGGGTCGGCGGCAGCCCTGCATGTCATGCCACTTGGCGGACGTGCAAATGCTGCTAGGCTGGAAAAAAAGCGTGCAGGCAACACAATGCCTGCCGGACATGGGAGAGGATTTGGCATCATGAGTGCCGCTGCCAAAGCACACGCCGCGACCGCTGCAGGGTCATCGGGAGATGGCCCATCAGACACATTGTCAAAAGTGGAAATGCGCGCCATCGAAAAGCGCTTTCCGGGTGTTCACGCCCTGCGCAGTGTCCGGTTTGATTTGCGTGCCGGTGAAGTACACGCCCTGATGGGCGAGAATGGGGCCGGAAAATCCACCCTTATGAAGATTCTCACCGGTGTCTATCATCCCGACTCCGGCGAAATTTTTGTTGACGGCAAACAGGTCACCATTCCCGGGCCAAAGGCCGCACAGGATCTCGGTATCAGCATCATCCATCAGGAACTCTACCTGATGAACCACCTGACGGCGGCACAGAACATCTATATTGGCCGTGAACCACGCAAGGGCTTCGGACTCTTCGTTGACGAAGCAAAAATGAACGCCGATGCAGCAGCGCTCTTCAAGCGCATGAACATCCGGATCGATCCGTCGGAAGAAGTCGGCAACATGACGGTCGCTCGCCAGCAGCTGGTTGAAATCGCCAAGGCGCTGTCGTTCAATTCACGCGTTCTCGTGATGGACGAGCCGACATCCGCCCTCAATGAAACAGAAGTCGAACACCTCTTCGCCGTCATCCAGGATTTGAAGGCGAACGGCGTTGGCATTGTCTACATCACCCACAAGATGGACGAGGTGAAGCGCATCGCCGACCGCATCACCGTGATGCGCGACGGCCAGACCATTGACACGGTGCCTGCCGAAGGCACGTCAATGGCGAGGATCATCTCCCTCATGGTCGGGCGCGAACTGGCCGATGCCACCCGCGCCGAAGGAACCGGAACCGAGACGGAAATGCTCCGTGTCGCAGGCCTCAATCGCGGAAAGGCCGTGAAGGACGTCAGCTTCACGCTGCGCAAGGGTGAAATCCTGGGGTTTGCCGGCCTGATGGGCGCAGGCCGGACGGAAGTCGCCCGCGCCATCTTTGGTGCCGACCCGATCGACAGCGGCGAGATCCATGTTCGCGGCAAGCGCGCGATGATCAAAAGTCCCAAGGATGCCGTCACGCTGGGCCTCGCCTATCTCAGCGAGGACCGGAAGCACTTCGGTCTCGTGACGCCCATGTCGGTGCGCGACAATGTCACTATGGCGTCGTGGCAGCGCTTCACCTCAGGCCGTATGTGGATGAAGGATGCGGCACTGCGCAAGACGTCCAAGGAATACGTTGACCTTCTGAAGGTGAAGACTCCAACCGTCGATCAGGAAACCCGTCTCCTGTCTGGAGGCAACCAGCAGAAGGTGGTCATTGCGAAATGGCTTCTTCGTGACTGTGACATTCTCTTCTTTGACGAACCGACCCGCGGCATTGATGTCGGAGCAAAGGCCGAAATCTACAAGCTGCTCCAGGGCCTCGCCGCGCAGGGAAAATCCATCGTCGTCATCTCCTCGGAAATGCCGGAAATCCTCCGCCTGTCGCACCGCATCATCGTCATGTGCGAAGGCCGCATCACCGGCGAGCTCGATGGCAAGACAGCAACCCAGGAATCCATCATGACTCTGGCCGCGCAGGGCTGGGGCAAAGCTGCCTGAAGGCCGGAGAAACACAATGACTGACACAGCCCTCACCCACGCACAGCCGGAAAAGCCGGGGTTTTTCACCATCGCCACGATGCAGAAAGCCGTGGCTTTCGTCGTGCTGGTGGCCTTGCTGATCTTCTTCAGCGTCTTTGCCGCGAATTTCGCCGCCTGGAACAACATGGTCAACATCATGCAGGCCACCGCCGTGAACGGCGTCCTCGGTGTTGCCGTGACGCTCGTCATCATTTCCGGCGGCATTGACCTTGCCGTCGGCACCATGATGACGCTGACAGCGGTGATGGCGGGTATTGTCCTGACCAACCTCGGCATGCCGCTGCCGCTTGGCATCGCCGGAGCCCTTTTGTCCGGTGCGGCCATGGGTGGCTTTTCCGGCGCGATCATCGCCAAGCTCCGCATCCCGCCCTTCATCGCCACACTCGGCATGATGCAGATTGCCCGTGGTTTGGCGCTGGTTTTCTCCGGGGCAAAACCCATTTATTTCAACGACACGCCAAGCTACCAGTACATTTCACCGGAAAGCTCGATCACCAGCCTCATTCCGGGCCTTGAGATTCCGAATGGCGTGTTCGTGATGTTTGGCGTCGCCATCATCGCCTCCATCATTCTCAACCGGTCGCTTCTAGGCCGCTACATTTTTGCCCTCGGCAGCAACGAAGAGGCAGCTCGCCTCTCTGGCGTCAACGTCAACTTCTGGAAGATCGTGACCTATGCGTTGAGCGGCATGATCTGCGGCGTTGCCGGTCTGCTTGTGTCATCCCGCCTCAACTCGGCACAGCCCGCCCTTGGCCTCGGCTACGAGCTTGACGCCATTGCGGCTGCTGTCATCGGCGGCACTTCGCTGGCTGGCGGCCGGGGCACGGTTCTGGGCACCATCATTGGCGCCTTCATCATGAGTGTTCTCACCAACGGCCTGCGCGTCATGGGCGTGCAGGAAGAATGGAAGATCGTGGTGACCGGCGTCATCATCATTATTGCAGTGTATGTCGACATCGCACTGCGCAAAAAGATGTAGGACAGGGAGGACCTCGTTCAACATGGCGGCCGCAGCCTGATGCGGTACCTTTCACAATGCAACGGAGTAACTCATGAAGAAGAAATTGTTCGCGGCCGCCCTGTTCGGCGCCGCCACGATGTTCTCGGCGCCCAGCTTTGCCGAAGACGTCTACTTCCCGATCATCGCCAAGGGCTTCAGCCACCAGTTCTGGCAGGCCGTGAAGGCCGGCGCTGAATCGGCCGCCAAGGCCAACAACGTGACCATCACCTTCGAAGGTCCGAACACGGAAGCCGAAATCGACAAGCAGACCGACATCCTGAACGCCGCAATCGCCAAGAAGCCGCAGGGCCTCGGCTTTGCCGCTCTTGACTCCAAGGCACAGGTTCCGGCCCTCCAGAAGGCAGCTGACGCGGGCATTCCGATCGTTGCCTTTGACTCGGGCGTGGAAAGCGACCTGCCGCTGACCACCTGCACCACCGACAACGTCAACGCTGCCGGCGCTGCTGCCGACAAGATGGCCGAAGCCATCGGCGGCGAAGGTGAAGTGGCTGCCGAAATCCACGACCAGACCTCTGCCACCGGCATTGGCCGCCGCGACGGTTTCGTCAATCGCATCAAGGAAAAGTATCCGAAGATCACGATCGTTGACATCAAGTATGCCAACGACGCGCTCAAGGCTGCTGACGACATCAAGGCGACTTTGCAGGCCTATCCGAACCTCAAGGGCATCTTCGCCTCGAACGAAGGCGCTGCCATCGGCCTCGCCGTCGCCAAGAAGGAAACGGGCTCGAAGGTTGTTGCCATCGGCTACGACTCCGGCAAGACCCAGAAGGACGCCATCAATGACGGCACCCTGCTCGGCTCGATCACCCAGAACCCTGTGGGCATCGGCGAATGCGTCGTCAACTCGCTGGCCAAGGCCTTGAAGGGCGAGAAGCTCGACAAGATCATCGACACGGGCTTCTACTGGTACGACAAGTCGAACATGGCCGACCCGAAGGTTGCCGCTGTTCTCTATGATTGATACCTGAAACTCACTTCGCGCCCCCTTCCCCGGCCCAACCGGCGAAGGGGGCGTTTTCATTTTCGCAGGCACCTGCAAACACGCCTGTTGTGGGAACGGCACGTCAGCGCCAAAGTGAGGTGCAGAGCGCGGGCAATGACCGGCTGGGGACAAGACATTCGGGAGCAGGCATGGAGAAAGTGAAATTCGCGGTTGTTGGCGCAGGCTGGATTTCACAGGAAGCCTTCCTCCCCGCTGTCCGACAAACAGAAAATGCCACCGTCACGGCACTGGTCAGTGGCAACCCCGGAAAAGCACGCCAGCTGGCTGACTTCCATGGCGTGGAAAACGTATTCACATATGACGAGTTCGACACCATGGCCAAGTCCGGCACGGTGGATGCAATCTATGTGGCAACGCCGAACTCAAGCCACGCCGATTTTGCCATCCGCGCCATGCGCCACGGTCTCCATGTCATGGTGGAGAAACCGCTGGCCACGACACCGCCTGATGCGGAACGGATGATTGCGACGGCCCGGGAAACCGGGCGCCATCTCATGACGGCCTATCGGCTCCACAATGATCCCGCCACGCTCAAGGTCATGGAACTTGTGCATGGCGGCATCATTGGCGAGGCAAGGCACGTGTTCGCAGGCCTTGCATTTCAGATCCTGCCCGAAAACCACAGGCTCAAGGCATCCCATTGGGGAGGGCCATTGCAGGATGTGGGCGTCTATTGTGTGAATGCGGCGCGCCATGTGTTCGGCAGCAACCCCGTGCGGACGCAGAGTCTCTCAAGTCATGGCGACAACGACCCGCGCTTCCGTGAAGTGGAGGAAGGTGTTGCGGCAACGCTGGAGTTCTCCCGGGGGCGCATCGCCCAGTTCTACGCCGGATTTGGCACGGACAACGTCGACACCCTGCAGGTTCACGGTAGCAAGGGCAGTCTGACACTGGTGAATGCGTTCCGCTTCGGTGTGGCGCGCCGACTCATTCTCGCCAGGAACGACGTCACTGAAGTGACGGCGTTTCCGGAAACGGACAACTTCAGCGGCATGATCGCCTATTTCTCGGATTGCATCCGCGAGAACCGCAAACCGCTGCCGGATGGCGAGGAAGGCCTCGCCGACATGCAGGTGCTCGCAGCCATTGAGGCGGCACATCGGGAACTCAAGCCACAGCCCATTTCCTGTTCACAGCAGTTCCAGACCCTGGGTCCGGACATGCTGCGCAGTTTCCCTCCGGCGCGGGACAAACTTCTTCTGCCTTGAGGCCGGCTTCACGCCCCACCGCTGTACTTGCGCCGCAAACCCGCCGCGGTGATCACCAGAAGAATTCCGGGAATGAACACCAGCGTCGCGATGGCGGGATAGAGTGGCGACGACCCCACGGCAATTCCGCTGAAGATGAATGTGGGCAATGTGCGGGTGGACCCGGCCAGGCTGTAGGTGATGTAGAAATTGCCCCAACTCAGCAGGAAGGCAAAGATTGCCGCCGAGAAAATGCCAGGCCAAAGCAGAGGAATTGTGATGTGGCGATACACGTCCCAGGTTGTAGCACCGCAATCCCGCGCCGCATCCTCAAGCTGCGGATCAAAATTGTAGACCTGCACCGCGACAATCACCATGACGAAGGGCGTGATGTAGACCACATGGCCGATGATGGCCGTCACTACACCTGTGTTGAACCCGAACCAGCGCCCGAGCACGGAAAACCAGAGCAGCAACACGATCCCGAGCAGCAGTTGCGGAAACGCCAGCGGTGCCCCGGTGAGGGCATGAAATGCCAGCTTGCCTCTGAAGCGATAACGTACGGCAACAATCGCCGCAGCCGTTCCAATGGCAGTTGAAAAAATGGTGGCAAACGCTGCGATCAGCGATGAATTGCGCAATGCAGTCAGAGCTGTGGCGCTCTTGAAAAGTTCTCCGTACCACTTCAGCGAAATGCCCTCGAAGGGCAATGTCAGATAGCGGCCTTCCTGCAGGGAAAAGGCGATCAACGTGAAGATCGGCACATAGAAGAAGATCAGCACCGCCGCCAGCACGCCGTACAGCAAACTGTTGATCAGCATGTCCTCAAACCGGGCCGTCATGCGCTGGCCCCCGCACGTTTCATGTTGAGCAAACGGGTGAACAACAGCACCAAAAAGACCGACACCGTCATCAGCACCAGTGTGAGCGCCGCTCCCAAGGGCCAGTTGACCCGTGTTTCGAAGGTTTGACGGATCAACTCCGCCGACATGGGCGACGTGCCGCCACCGAGCACTTTCGGTTCAAGGAAGACGCCAACCCCCAACAGGAAGATGAGTACGCTTCCGGCCCAGATGCCCGGCTTGCACAGGGGCAAGGTCACCTCCCAATGGGCCCGCCATTTGCCAGCACCCGCGTCATAGGCGGCGAGGATGAGGTTTCGGTCGATGTTGTCGATCGAAAGGTAAAGCGTGAAAATCGCAAAGGGCAGAAGGTTGTAGACCATGCCGAGAAGCGTGGCCCAGTCAGTGAAGAGGAAGGCTACGCTTTCGGGCGGCAGGCCCAGGCCCGCGAGCAGAAAATTGGCGGCTCCCTTCTTGTCGAGGAACAAGACCCAGCCAAAGGTCTTCAGCGTTGCATCGGTGATGAAGGCAAAGGTGATCAGAATCTTGATCTCGTTTTCCCAGCGCTTGAAGCGGGTCGAGAGCCCGTAGGCAATTGGGAAAGCGATAACCATGGAGATGGCCACACAGGCCGCAGCCATCACCAGCGTATGGCCGAGGATGGTCCAGTAATGCGGTTTCGTGAAAACATCCGTCCATGTGGCAAGGTCCCAGGTCCAGCGCAGTTGGAAATCGCGCGTGCGCTGGAAGGTCAGCAGGAACGTCATCAACAGAGGTGCAATGAAGCAGGTCGTCTGCAACAGGACACTGGGCAGGGCTTTCAGGAGAAGCTCTGGATCGCGCCAGTTGCGTGACACGGAATGATCCATCAGGCCGCTCCCGCGGGCAGCACCCAGATGTCCTTCTTGGCCCACCCGAGGCGCACGTCTTCGCCAACCCGCATGGGCAGGTCTGAGGTGCCCTGGATTTCAATGGCCAGATCGTAACCTTCGGGCGTGTGGGCGCGGTACTGCACAGTGCCGCCCTTGGTGAAGATTTCGGTGACCTGCGCATTCATGCTGCATTCGGCCTTGTCGCCCGGACCGATGCGCCGGATGAGTTCCGGCCGCACGTTCATCAAGGCTTGTCCGGTTCCAACCTGGTCAGCAATGAACCGCACCGGGATTGCCCCGGTTTCATCGGCGATGCCTGTGCCCCGGTATTCAACACGATCCTTGCCACGCCGCGTGATTTCCACGGGCAGCAGGTTGGTCTCGCCGATGAAGCCCGCGACAAAGGCATCCGCTGGCCGGTAATAAATGTCCGCAGGCTCGCCCAGTTGCAGGATATGGCCCGCCCGCATCACGCAGATGCGGTCGGCCAGCATCATCGCTTCCTCAAGGTCGTGGGTAACATGCACGAAGGTCACACCCACCGAGCGGTGCAGCCGCTTCAGTTCCGATTGCAGGACCTTCTTCAGCTTCACATCCAGTGCCGAAAGCGGCTCGTCCAGCAGGAGCAGTTTGGGCGATGAGATCATCGAGCGGGCAAGCGCAACACGCTGCTGTTCACCTCCCGAAAGCGCGCGCGGCAGGCGGTCGAGGTAGATGGGCTTCAACTCCATCAGTGCAATCATCTCGTTGACGCGCGCCGCGATCTCGGCGGGCACCACCTTGCGGAGCTTGAGCGGGAACCCGATGTTCTCCGCGACCGTCATGTGCGGAAACAGTGCCAGCTTCTGGAACACTATGCTGGTCGGGCGCTGTGCTGCCGGCACACCCGCCATGTCTCGGCCATCAATGCTGATACGGCCGGATGTGGCATCCTCGAAACCGGCAATCTGCTTCAGCAGCGTGGTCTTGCCACAGCCGGACGGACCAACCAGGGCAATGAACTCACCCTGCCGCACGCTGAGAGACACCCCCTTCAACGCCTGATAGGTGCCGTAGTCCTTGTGGATGTCCTCGATTTGCAGGATTGGGGCAGTGTTCATGTTTTGCATCAGGGGCCGTTCAAAATGAAATGGGGCGGCAAAACCCTGCCGCCCCGGAGTGCTTTGCTCACTTTGCGGCAGCGAGTTCTTCCTGCCAGATCGCCAGCATCTCGTCGATGTTGGGCGCAATGCGGTGCATCTGGGAATTGTCCCAGGCATGCCACATGTAATCAACCTGCAGGATGTCCTTTTCCTCCTGCGAATAAAGCTCTTCCACGGCCTTGTTGGTGACGACGTTGCATGTGGAATCAAGCAGCGACAGCACCTTGCCCGCGTCCTTCGACACCACATGCTTGAGCAGCTTCTGCGCCAGCTCCGGTTGGTCGGTTTCCTTGAGGATGGCGGTGGCCTCTACCCAGATGATGCCCTGCTTCAGCCCGTTCTTGGGTTCGGGTACCAGCCCCATGATGTTCTTGTGTCCCTGCTTGCGCACCGCGGACGTGAGGTAGGAACCAGCGCCGATGCAGCCCAGCAGCGAGCCATCGAGCAGGCCCTTCTGGGCCTGGGTCAGGTCACCCACGATGGTGCGGGTGTTTTTGAACATGGCGCGCAGAACCTTCCGCACTTCTTCCAGGGCGGCGGCATCCAGTTCCTCATAGGGGTTGATCCCGGCATGCAGCGCCATGGGCAGGATGGGCCAATCGCCCCAGTCCATCACGCAGATCTTGTCCTTGTTGGCCGGATCGAAGACCGGATCGTAGGTCTTCCAGACCTCGGGCTTCGTGACATCGGTGTTGACGCAAGGACCAACCCAGCCCCAGCGCGTGGCGACGCCAATGGTCTTGCCATCCGACAGAAGTGGCTCGAAGGGCGGCTTGAACTGGTCATAGAAGCTTCCATAGACATCGGCATAGTCGTCCGGATTGAGTTCCATGGCGAGACCCGCAGGCCCCATGCGCGTGATCCACGGCATGTCGCTTGAGACAATGTCAACCTCACGAGAGGCACCGGCCTGGAGCTTGGCAAAACCCCCGGGGCTGTCAACGATCAGGTCGAAGCCGATTTCCGTGTCATTGGCCTTGTTGAAGGGGTCGATAATGCGCGGGTCATTGTAGCCTTCCCAGCACATGTAGGTCATCTGCGAGGCAGCGCGTGCCTGCTGTGAATTTGCCCCCAGCATGGCAACGCCGACGGTTGCGGCGGCACCCTTCATGAAGCGGCGGCGCGCCAGTCCGGCCTCGTCAAGGCCCATGGCCCTGATCTGGTTCTGATAGAATTTCGGCAGGTCGCTGTACCAGGTTTTTGTCATGGCTTTCCTCCACGCGAGACAGTTGGGCCGCGAGATTGCGGGATATTCTCAGGCACCGGAATATCCCTTGGGGAATAGGCGGTATCCCGCGTGGCGAGCCCCATGAAGGCCGCAAAGAGTTCGGCCTGCGATGACACCTTGAGTTTGCGATAGATGTTCTTGCGGTGAATCTTGACGGTTCCCGGGCTGATATCAAGGCTCAGCGCCACCGACTCCGTCGAATGTCCCTGCAAGACCATGGTCACAATCTCGCGCTCGCGCGCCGACAGGATTTGAAAGCCCAGGTGGCGCACGCGCGCGGCCACGGGAGCAGGCTCAGGCTTGACGCTTGTAGAGCCGGATTTCCGCCAATGCAGGCCGGAGAATGCGCTAATGGCAGGCCCCACTGCGCGCAGGATGCCCATCTCGGTCCGTGTGACCGGCGGTCCCTCAACCCAGCGGGCGAATGACGTCACACCGGTAAATCCTTCATCCATCGGGAAGGCAAAACCGATCTCTTCACCGATTCCGGTCCGGCCGTAGTGCAGGCGGAAATACTCGCTCCGGCGAAAATGGTCTGGTGCCACGTCCTGCAGGCGGTGGCATCCATCCTGGATGCCTCTGGCAACAAGCTGATAGAAGGGATCCAGCAGGAAAGGCCCTGCCGCGTAGTCAATGGCGATTACCTGGTGCCGCGCCTCGTTCAGCGTGTCCGCCAGCAGCAAAGGCCGCTCCCGCCCGCGGTACGCAAAGGCCATGATGAAGTCGAAAGCCACGAGCCTGCGCAAGGCCTCCAGCAACATCACCGGAAACTCTTCCGTTCCCGTGCTGCCCGCGAGACCCGCGAGCCCCTTGCTCCATTGTTCCAACAGCAGATGGCGCGTTCCCATGAAACGACCTTATCGCTTTGGAGATATGGCGGCAATCGCGGTCAACGGTCTAAATCGCACCCGACAAGGGAGAATCCGAACATGGTTGCCACGATGAAAGCCGCAGTCCTGCATGCACTGAAAACCCCGTTGAAGATCGAGAATGTTCCCGTGCCGGAGCCCGGCCATGGTGATCTCCTGATCAAGGTCACGGCCTGTGGCGTGTGCCACAGTGATCTTCATGCCGTGGATGGTGACTGGACGCCACCACCTGTGATTCCCCTGATTCCTGGTCACGAGGTGGCGGGCCGCATCGTCAAGCTGGGTGCGGGCGTCAGCGGCTTTGCCGTGGGTGATCATGTCGGTGTGCCGTGGATGTATTCCTCCTGCGGCACCTGCGAGTTCTGCCTCGCCGGCATGGAGACCATCTGCAAGTCGGCCGAAGCGACCGGCTACACCAAGCCTGGCGGCTATGCCGAGTATCTGGTGGCGCCGGCGGCCTTTGTGGGCCGCCTGCCCGATGATGCCGACCCCTTTGCCCTGGCCCCCATTCTCTGCGCCGGTGTCACCACATATCGCGGTCTGAAACGCACGGGTGCCCGCCCCGGCCAATGGGTTACCATCCTCGGCATCGGCGGCCTCGGACATATTGCGGTCCAGTATGCAAAGGCCATGGGATTGCGTGTCGCGGCCGTCGATGTATCCAACGAAAAGCTGGCGCTGGCGAAGTCGCTGGGTGCCGAAGTGCTGGTCAATGGCGCCGAGACAGACGCGGTTGCTGCGGTGCAAGAAAAAATCGGCGGTTCCCATGCGGCAGTTGTCACCGCCGTTGCCAGCAAGGCATTCGAGCAGGCCATCCTGATGCTGCGCCCCGGTGGCACGGTGGCCTATATCGGCCTGCCGGGTGGCAAGGCCGATGAAATCCGCACCTCCATCTCGGCCATCACCAATTGGGAATTGTCGGTGCGCGGCTCCAATGTCGGAACCCGGCAGGACCTCAACGAAGCCATCGCCTTCGCCACCAACGGACTGGTGAAAGCAACCATCCGGACGGTGAAACTGGACGCGGTCAATGACGTTTTCGACGAGATGCGCAAGGGCAAGATCGTCGGCCGGGTCGTCATTGACATGACCTGACAGAAAATGCCGCGCGGGGTACGTGAAACCGGCACCCCGCATGGACAGCAGCAACAAGCTGTGGAATAGTCCTGCACACAAACATTGTGCGGGGAAGATCATGAAATCGCGTGCTGCAGTGGCTTTCGAGGCCGGTAAGCCCTTGGAAATTGTCGAGGTAGATCTCGAAGGCCCAAAGGCAGGCGAAGTCCTCGTCGAGGTCAAGGCCACCGGCATTTGCCACACCGATGAGTTCACCCTGTCCGGGGCCGACCCCGAAGGCCTGTTCCCTGCCATTCTCGGCCACGAGGGAGCGGGCGTCGTCGTGGATGTTGGCCCCGGCGTGACCTCGGTCAAGAAGGGCGACCACGTCATTCCCCTCTACACGCCGGAATGTCGCCAGTGCCCGTCCTGCCTCTCGCGCAAGACCAACCTGTGCACCGCCATCCGCGCCACCCAGGGTCAGGGTATCATGCCGGATGGGTCGTCGCGCTTCTCCTACAAGGGCAAGAAGATCCACCACTACATGGGCTGCTCCACCTTCTCGAACTACACGGTGCTGCCCGAAATCGCCGTGGCCAAGGTCAACCCGGCCGCACCCTTTGACAAGATCTGTTACATCGGCTGCGGTGTCACAACCGGCATCGGTGCGGTGATCAACACGGCGAAGGTGGAAATTGGCGCCACCGCGGCCGTCTTCGGCCTCGGCGGCATTGGCCTCAACGTCATCCAGGGCCTGCGGCTTGCTGGTGCCGACATGATCATCGGTGTCGACATCAACAACAACAAGAAGGAGTGGGGCGAGCGCTTCGGCATGACCCACTTTGTCAACCCGAAGGAAATTGAAGGCGATGTCGTTGCCCACATTGTCAACCTGACGAAGCGCGGCGCGGACCAGATTGGCGGCGCCGACTATACCTTCGACTGCACCGGCAACGTGAAGGTCATGCGCCAGGCGCTCGAATGTTCCCACCGCGGCTGGGGACAATCGGTCATCATTGGCGTGGCAGGTGCTGGTCAGGAAATCTCGACGCGTCCGTTCCAGCTGGTAACGGGCCGCACCTGGAAGGGCACTGCATTTGGCGGTGCCCGCGGCCGCACGGACGTGCCGAAGATCGTCGACTGGTACATGGATGGAAAGCTCCAGATCGACCCGATGATCACCCACACCATGCCGCTGGAAGACATCAACAAGGGCTTCGATCTCATGCACGAAGGCAAGTCGATCCGAAGCGTCGTGATTTTCTGACACCACAGAGGCCAAGTTCAACACAGGGAGAACGACCATGGCACGCAAGGCAGTAAAGAAAGCCAAGAAAGCCGCCAAGAAGACGGCACGCAAACCGGCGGGCAAATCCGCTCCGGCAATTGCGCTGCATCCGTCAATCGACAAGGGCTTCCCGAAGGCCGGAAAGAAGGGCTTCGCGGGCGGGCACCTCTCGTGCAAGTGCGCCACCGACCCGGTCGTCGTGGAAGTCACCTCGCAGTCCATGCACAATCACGCCTGTGGGTGCACCAAGTGCTGGAAGCCGGATGGCGCGATTTTCTCGATTGTTGCCGTGGCCCCCAGCGACAAGGTCAAGGTCGTTCAGAACGGTCACAAGCTCAAGGTCGTGGATCCGTCTGCCTTGATCTTGCGTCACGCCTGCACCAGCTGCGGCGCCCATCTCTACGGGCCAGTTGAACGGGCGGGCCATCCCTTCCGGGGCCTGAGCTTCATCCATACGGAACTTTCGAAGGACAAGGGCTGGTCGCCGCC
>CALMZX010000019.1 GCA_937870685.1 uncultured Alphaproteobacteria bacterium | reverse complement strand
TCCCTTGGCGGGCTTGGCCTCCGACAAGGCAAGTGCTGCACGGGCGAGATCGGCCCCCATCAACTTGGCTGCGGCCAGAACTGCAAGACTGTTGATGGCCATATGCTCGCCAGGAAGCCCGAGCTTGTAGATCACCTGCTCTCCAAACACCGACGCCGTCACGCAGCAGCACGTGGGATGCAGGACCAACTGCGTGACCCGCACGTCCGCGTCTGCATGTTTGCCAAAACCAAACACACGCGTCACGCCCGCCGCACGGGCTGCCGTGGCCAGCCGGTCAAAATAGGGCGTATCCCGGTTGATCACCGCCGAGCCCCCCGGAACGACACCGGAAAAAATCTCCGCCTTGGCATCGGCGATCTCATCGAGCGACTTGAAGTGCCCGAGATGGCTGGCGGCAATGGTGGTCACGATGGCAACATGCGGACGAACGAATCCCACCAGCGGGGTGATCTCGCCCGGATGGTTCATGCCCACTTCAAACACGCCAAAAGCGGCATCACGGGGAAAGCGCGCAAGTGTCAGCGGCACGCCCCAGTGATTGTTGAATGACGCGGCCGATGCGTGTGTCAGGCCCGAGGCGGCAAGCGCCACCCGCAGCATTTCCTTGGTGCTGGTCTTGCCAACACTTCCCGTGACCGCCACGACCTGCGCCTTGCTGCGGGCACGCGCGGCGCGGCCAAGGTTTTCGAGGCCGCGCAACGGATCTTCGGCCACCACAAGGAGCGGACCGGCAGCCTCCATCTCGGAAGTGACATGCGAAACAATCGCCACCCCTGCTCCCGCCTTCAGGGCATTGGCAGCGAAATCATGGCCATCCATCTTGTCGCCCTTGATGGCGACGAAAACATCGCCGTCACCAACTGAACGGGAGTCGATTGATACCTCGCGCATCACGCGTGAAATTGGCCGGGTCAGGCGTCCACCCGTTGCCGCCAGCAATTCATCCTCACGCCACAAGGCCTGCGCCGGCGTGTCAGCCATGATATTCCTCATTCCTGAATGCGGCACGAACCGCGGCGTGATCGCTAAATGGCCTCACCTCTGCTCCCACGATCTGCCCTTCTTCATGGCCTTTGCCAGCAACAAGCACGATGTCACCCTGCCCTGCCATGGCAACAGCTTCCCGGATGGCCTGCGCCCGGTCGCCGATTTCAACGGCACTTTTTGCGCCAGCCAGCACGGCCTGCCGTATGGTCGCCGCATCTTCGCTGCGCGGGTTGTCGTCTGTCACGATGACCCGGTCCGCAAGGCGAGCGGCGGCAGCCCCCATCAACGGACGCTTGCCCTTGTCACGGTCACCACCGCAGCCAAACACGGCAATCAGTTTTCCTTCGGCATAAGGCCTCAGGGACGAAAGCGCATTCTCCAAGGCATCCGGCGTGTGGGCATAATCCACAAAAACAGAAGCACCCGCTTCTGACTTCCCAACCAGGTCAAGGCGCCCTGTGGCGCCCTTGAGGGAACTCAGCGCCCGCAGGGCCACTTCCTCTTCACCACCGGCGGCAATCACCAGCCCAGCGGCAACCAGCGCGTTGGAGGCCTGGAAATCGCCGACAAGCGGCAGGGTTACGTCATGCAATCCGCTGGCCGTTTCAAGCAAGAGGTGCTGCTCCAGACCTTCGCGGCGCGCCGAAACGAGCCGGATCGAATGTCCCTTGTGGCCCACCGTGAAAGAGGCCAGTCCGTGCGCCTCGGCCCGCATGCGCACTTCCTCGCCGTGGGGCGAATCCATGTTGATCACGGCTGGTGCTCCGGCCGGGAGCAACTCGTCGAACAGACGCATCTTCGCTTCAAAGTAATCATCAAACGTCGGATGGTAGTCGAGGTGGTCCCGCGTGATGTTGGTGAAGCCCGCCGCCGTCAGCCGCAGGCCATCCAGCCTGTACTGTGCCAGTCCGTGACTGGAGGCTTCCACGGCCAGGTGGCTGACATGGTCTTCCGCAAGGCGCGCTGCGAGCGCCTGCAATTGGACAGGATCAGGTGTTGTGTGTTGCAGATATTCCGCACCGTCCGGGCCAACGACGCCAATTGTGCCCAGGCTTGCCGCACGGAAGCCCATGGCCTCCCAGATTTGCCTGACGAACACGGAAACCGATGTTTTGCCGTTCGTGCCCGTAACCGCGATGATCGTATCCGGCTGCCGGTCGTGAAAACGTGCGGCCGCGCGTGCCAGAAGCCAGCGCGGATTGTCGGTTGCAATGACAACACCGGGGCCGGAATAGCCCTCCGACGCGACAATCACAGCGGCAGCGCCATTGGCGAGAGCTTGCGGGATGAAAGCGCTGCCATCCACTTTCGTACCAGGCAAGGCTGCAAACACAAAACCCGGCTTCACGGCACGGCTGTCCGAGGTCAATCCGGTGACAACGAGCGCGCCGGTGCCTTCCGGCAGCGCGGCATCATGGGCGATCAGGCGTGCAAGGCTGCGCGGCATCTCAGGGCTTCTTCTGCTTTTCTAGTTTTTCGAGCTTGGCGAGCTTCTCAAGGTCAGCTTCCGTAAACTGTGGCTCCTCCCCCAGCATCGGCGCGATCCGCTCGATGATTTTTCCTGCTGTCGGCACGGCATTCCAGCCAGCAGTCGCAAAGCCATAGGTTTCTGCAAGCGCCTTCGGCTCATCGAGCATCACGAGAATCGCATACTGGGGCTTGTCCATGGGAAACGCCCCGATGAACGACGACAGCCGGTGATCCTTGGAATAGCGCCCCCGCACCACCTTTTCGGCCGTGCCGGTTTTCCCGCCCACGCGGTAGCCGATCACATCGGCCTTGCTGGCAGACCCTTCCGTCGCATTGAGACGGAAAAGGGTCCGCATCTTCTCGGAGGTCGACGGCTTCACGATCTGCTGCGCCAGCACTTCAGCTTCTTCCTTCGAGCGCTTGATGAATGTGGGGGGAATGAGCTTCCCGTGATTCAGGATGCCCGCCACCACAGACAAGCCTTGCAACGGCTGCACGGCAAAACCATGGCCAAAAGCCGCCGTCGCGGAGACAATCCGGCTCCAGCGCTTGGGCAACAGGGGCCGCGCGGTTTCCGGCACTTCCGTTTCAAGTTTGTCGAGAAGGCCCACCTTGCGCAGGAACTCCTGGTGCCGCTCAAGCCCAGTCTCCAGCGCCATCTTGGCCGTGCCGATGTTGGAGGAGTTCGTGAACACCTCTGGAACGGTCAGCACCCGGCGCTGGGCGTGGAAGTCATTGATGCGGGCATTGCCGATAACCAGCGGATAGCGTGCATCGAACTTCGAGTTCATGTTGATGGTGCCATAGTCGAAGGCCATGGCGAACGTCACGGCCTTGATCACCGAACCCAGTTCATAGACACCGCTCAACATGCGGTTCTGCTGGTCCCTGGTGAAGACCTTTTCCTCGGCATTGGGGTTATAGTCCGGCAAGGAAACAAGCGAGACAATCTCACCGGTTTCAATGTTCAGGATGATTCCTCCTCCGCCGATGGCCTTGAACTTCTCGATCGCTTTGCCGATTTCGTCCGTCATCACATGCTGGACGCGGAGATCGAGCGACAGCTCGGCCGGAGCAGCAACCTGCTTCTGGGGATCGGCAAGGGAGGCCGTATATATGGCGCCTGCATTGTCGAGGTACTTCTCGATCCCGGCAATGCCTTTCGTGTCCATGTCCACATAGCCGACCGTATGCGCCGCAAGCCGCCCCTGCGGATAGACGCGCTTGCGCTCGTTGACATAGGCCACGCCGGGAATGCCCAGATTGTACACGGCATCACGTTCTTCCGGGCTCACCTGGCGCTTGATCCAGGCAAAGGCGCTGCGGGGCTTCAGCAGCTTGCGCCGCAGGTCAGCTGCGTCGACGTCGGGCAGCGCCGCGGAAAGCATTTCCACGGCCTCATCAACATCCGGTATCTTGCGCGGATCGGCGTAGAGCGAGGCCACGGCAATATCCGTGGCAAGCACATTGCCAAACCGGTCCACGATGTCGGGCCGCGGAATGCGGTCCTGGTGCTTCGCCAGTTCGGCATTCAGGTCATCCGCCGGCTTCATGACATTGATGCGGACCAGCTGCCCGCCAATGGCCGCAAAACCCAGCGCAAAGCACAGGCCAAGCAGACGGATGCGGTTTTGTCCCGCAAGCCGCGGCGGTCCGTCCAGCGCGGTGATCTTTGTCTGTCGCAGCATTATTGCATCTTCTTCAAAATGTCGCCGATGGGATCCTTGCCATCTTCTTCAAGTTTCACTGGCACGGTCTCGGGCACCTTTGTCCGCAGGTCTTCCAGGTTCACGAATTGCTGCGCCCGCGTCGGTTCAAGTTGCAGGTGCTGGGCCGCGAGTTTCTGGATGCGCTCGGGCCGTGTCAGGCTGCTCCATTCCGCCTTGAGCAACTTGATGGCTTCCCGCGTCTCGTCGATCTTGCGCTTGCCTGATGCAATGGCGCGCTCTTCGCCACGCGTGGCATGCTCCAGCTCGTAAAGCGCATAGCCCGAGACGAGCACGGCCACGACCAGGAATGCGTTGACGATCTTCAGCATCAGTGCCTCACCGGCTTCAGTTGGGGAACGCCGATCAGGACGCTGTCGGCGGGAAATGCGGGTGCCGTCGTGCGCACGCCGGCCCGCAGCTTGGCCGATCGCGCACGCGGATTGGCGGCTGTTTCGGCCTCACCGGCCTCCACGTGGCCTTTGAATGGCAGGTCAAATGAAGGCTCCGGCCTCACGTCCGGTCCGGGCGCATGGCGCGAGGTTGACGGCACATGGCCGCTGCGCTGCGCAAAGAAGCGCTTGACCACACGGTCTTCCAGCGAATGGAAAGTCACAACGACCAGCCGGCCACCGGGTTTCAGGATCCGCTCGGCGGCGAACAATGCGCTCGCAAGTTCGTCCAGTTCGCCATTCACATGGATGCGCAGCGCCTGGAATGTCCGCGTTGCCGGGTGGGTGCGGTCCTTGGCGCGTTGCGGACCCGTGGCTCGTTCGACGGCGCGGACCAGATCGAAAGTCGTGCGCAGGGTTTCGATTTCACGCTGCCTGATGATCGCCCGCGCGATGGCCCGCGAGCGCGGTTCTTCGCCAAGCACGAAAATGAGATCAGCCAGTGCCTCTTGCGGCAGGTTGTTGACGACATCGGCTGCGGACAGCCCTTCACCCGACATGCGCATGTCGAGCGGCCCGTCCCGCAGGAAGGAAAAGCCGCGTTCCGCCTCGTCCAGTTGCATGGATGAGACCCCGATGTCGAGCACCACGCCATCGACCATCTCACCCGCAAGGTCTTCGAGGTTGCCAAATGTGCCGTGCCGGATGTCGAGGCGGCCCGCATAGGCGTCTGCCCATGCCTGCCCGGCAGCAATCGCCGCAGGATCACGGTCAATGGCAATGACACGGCACTTCGCCGCGTCAAGGATGGCCTTGCTGTATCCGCCGGCACCAAACGTGCCATCGACAATGACTTCGCGGTCCGCTGGCGCAAGCGCCTGCAAGACTTCGCGCAACAGCACGGGAATGTGCCGCGGGGCACTCGCCTCAGGCCGGTTAGGGGTGGGGTTTGTCGGAGTCACGGGTCGAAAGCAACAGGGTGAACAAGGCGTTAACGGAACCCTGACATTGCTCCGGCGAATCTTAACAAACCGTTGCGAAAGCGATTCATTTCCGCCCACAAAATGGGGTGCGGGACTGGCCGCGCCCCCCGAAAAACAAGTGCCAGCTGGCCTGTAAGCCGGGTTCTGTCCGCGCCCCCGCCGATGGCAGGAACGCTGGATGACCATTCATCTGGAACATCCGTTGCCGGATGCTTCTCGCAACCAACCCGGGCGGCGGGCCGGAAAAAGCCCTGGCGGACAAGCCGCCGCGCCACCCCTATTCGGTTTTGCTCCCGGTGGGGTTTGCCGTGCCGCTCCTGTTGCCAGTCGCGCGGTGCGCTCTTGCCGCACCGTTTCACCCTTGCCGGGGCATGCCCCGGCGGTCTGTTCTCTGTGGCACTGTCCCTGGGGTTGCCCCCGCCGGACGTTATCCGGCACCGTTTTTCCGTGGAGCCCGGACTTTCCTCTCCCGCGGCCTTTCGGCACTTGCGGCAGCGGTCATCCAGCCAGCTGGCAAGGTCCAGTTAGGCGTGCCGGTTCGCCCCGTCAATGTTGCCGCGCACGATTGCATCTTGAATTGGAGGGAAGCGGGACCATCTAACGCGCGCACCGGAACTCCGGGCCGAGGGGAAAAATGCCGAAACCTGTTGATCACGCCAAACAGCTCCAGCGACTGCAGCGCCTTGCCCGCACCATGGATACGGCGTGGGGCATTCCGTTCACGCGCATCCGTTTTGGCATGGATTCTGTCTTGGGTCTTGTTCCCGGTGCCGGGGATGCCATCGGCTTCGGCATTTCGGCCTACGCCATCATCCTTGCCCACCGCATGGGTGCGCCAAAGGTACTGCTCGCCCGCATGGCAGCGAATGCGACCGTGGATGCCGGGCTTGGCACCATTCCCATCGCAGGCGACATCTTTGACCTGTTCTTCAAATCGAACACACGAAACCTCAAGCTTCTTACTGATTTTCTTGAGGAATCCGGGAAGGGTCAGGCCTCGTAAACAGGTCTCCCTGAAACCACTGTCGCCTGCACCTTGACGTGCTTGATCGCCTCCGGATCAATCGCTTCCAGATCGGCATCGAGCACCACTGCGTCCCCCATCGCGCTGCGCTTGAGCACGCCTTTCCGACCTTCGGCGAATTCGGCGAATGCCCCCATGGCAGTGTAGCTGTGAAGCGTGTCGTGCAGCGATTGCCGTTGCGGCTTCATGTTGTCCCCCCACTCTGTCCGCGTGACTGCGGTATGGATCGCTCGCAGCGGGTTCACATCAGACACGGGCCAGTCCGTGCCGAAGACAAGCGGCACCTTGGCCTTGCGGAAGGTCTGCCAGGCGTAGGCGTGGGGCCACTTCTCCCGCCCGATCTTGCTGATGGTGGGTTCCAGCGGCAGGCCGGAATGCCCCGGCGCATGGCAAGTCTGCATGGACGCCAGCACCCCCAAGGACTTGAAGCGCGGCAGGTCGCTGGGGTGATGGATTTCGATATGTTCGATCCGGTGGCGGCTGTCGCGCTTGCCATTGGCCTTGCGCGCCGCCTCATAGCCATTGAGTGTCATGCGCACGGCACCATCGCCGATGGCGTGGACCGCAATCTGGAAACCCATGCGGTCGGCAGCGATCGCGATCTCATTGAAGCGCTCCTGCGAGAACAGCGGGTCACCACGCCAGCCCGGTCGGTCGGGATAGTCGTCGAGCACCACCGCTGTGCCGGAGTCGAGCACCCCATCCATGAACAGCTTGACCGCACCGCCGCGCAGCATCTCGGAAGTGTAGCCCACCGTCATCAGCCGGGCCCGGTCCAGGGCGGAGAGTGCCATGAACGGCTTGAAGTGGAAGGGCACGTATGCCCGCGCCGTCAACTCACCCCTCGTCTCCAATGCGTGCAGCAACTGCATGGTATAGATGTTGCCGTCCATGTTGTGGAACGATGTCACGCCGTGGCGCGCGAGATGCGCCAATCCACGCTTGACCACAGCCAGGTCAGCTTCGAACTCGGCTTCGCTGGGATGGGGATCAACCTCGTGACCTTCCAGGGCGGCCCGGGCCCGGGCATAGTCGGTGGCGGCCTCGACAGCAGGACCGATCGCCAGCGGTTCCCGCAACTCGCCGTTTGCCAATCCATCATCGCCCATGACAATTTCATGGCCCGGCACAAGTGCGCGCCCGCGCAGGATTCCGCCAAGTTCCAGCGCCTTGGTATTGGCCCAGGCCGTGTGGTGGTCCGGCGCGTAAATCACCAAAGGCCGGTCCGGCAGGCACTGGTCGAGGTCGTGTCGTGTTGCCGCCCTGCCGTTGCCAAATGCCACATAGGACAGCTGGTTGCCCACGATGAGCCCGTTGCCCGGATGGGCAGCCGCAAATTCCTGCACCGCCTTTCGGATGGCTTCCAGTCCGTTCAGGCCTTCGACGTTCAGCATCGACAGCTCAAGGGAACCCGGCACGATATGCATGTGGCCCTCGATCAGTCCGGGAAGGACGGTCGTGCCGTTGGCATCAATCACCTTGGTTTTGCGGCCCTTGTCGGCCAGCACGTCCCGGTTTCGGCCCACCCTCGTGATGCGGCCAGCGGCCATCGACACGGCCTCCGCCCGCGGTCGCGCCGCGTCCATGGTGAGAACCTTGCCGTTCACGATGATCAGATCAGCAGCCATTTGCCCGCCCCTTTGGATTGCGTGTGCCATGACCATCATGGCATGGTGCAATTTGCTGCGCCATCGGCTAAGACGCCGCCATGAACTGGCTACGGCGCATCTTTCCGGCTCTTCTGGGAGCCACAATTCTCGGCATTTGGGCCCTGACACCGGCCCATGCGCAGGAACGGGAGTGGCTGCTGGACGCCGCCGATGAAGACGCATTCCTGGTCTTCGGTGTTCCCGAAACGGATGACGTCGGCGTGAGTTTCTGGTGCAAGATCGGCAGCGGCAAGGTAAAGCTGTTCTTCCCCGAAGGGTCAGCTGACCTGAAGGCGGACGCCAGCGCCGACTTCACCGTCACTGTCGGCGAAAAGGCTCATGTGCTCAAGGGCACGACAACCGAGAATGCCATGACGGGCGCCACATCAATCGAAACGGAACTGCAGATTGATGATCCCCTGTTCCGTGAATTGGAACTGGCTGACCGCTTTGCCGCAAAGATCGGTTCACATGAAACCACCTATCCGCTGGTTGACGCCGGACTGGGCAGTCTCTTCAAACTCTGTCGCACAAAATAGCGTCAGGCGACGGCCGCGGGACGCGCCTTCAGCAAGGTGTGAAGAGTTGCGACTGTAGACTGGTCGGCGATCCCATCGACCCTCTGCGGCCTGAAATGGCGCT
Source organism: uncultured Alphaproteobacteria bacterium (assembly GCA_937870685.1). Taxonomy (GTDB): domain Bacteria; phylum Pseudomonadota; class Alphaproteobacteria; order Rhizobiales; family Aestuariivirgaceae; genus Aestuariivirga. The sequence goes on along the minus strand of CALMZX010000019.1, from coordinate 2,285 downwards.
GGAAAGCCTCGACGACGACGCGCGTTCGATCACCATATTGTCCGTTTATATCAATGCCATACCCGTACATCTTCAACAATCCCTGCAAGGCTGACACCGGCTCGCCACAGTCGCCCTGCTGCAGAAACACACCACTCACAATGGCCATCGGCTCCACCCAGTGGCCCACGCCCTGTGCATGAAGAAAGCGCCAGTCGAACTTCTCGCCGGGATCAATCTTGCGTCCGGGCGCCACATCCGAGTGCGCCAGCACATGCTGCGGCAGGATGTTGTGGCGGTTGACGATGTCCTGGCTCAAGGCTGAAACGGCAATCATCTGCCGTTCCGGAAAATCGGGATAGCCGCCACTGTGGCCAGGATTGTGGATCTCGATGCCGATTGAAGACGAATTGACATCAACCTCATCTTCCCATGTGGAAACGCCGGCATGCCACGCGCGCATTTCCTCACCCACCATCTGGGTGATGCGTCCGGCTTCATCGACCAGATAGTGGCAGGACACACGCGACTCGCCTGTGCAAAGCCAGTTGCAGGCCAACTCCGCCGTCTCCATGCCAGTATAGTGGAGAATGAGTAAGCGAGGGAACTTCCCGGACGCCCGAGGTTCAATATTGGGAGAGAGAATCACGCGTCGCGGCAATTTCGTGCCGATCACGCAGGAACCCCTTTCAGCACCTGTTCATAGGCCACATTGATGCGCGCCAGCCTGTCGCTGGCCAGTTCCACCATTTCGGGCGGCACCCCTTCGGCAATCTGCTTGTCCGGGTGCAGATCCCGCGCCAGCTTGCGGTAGTGCTTCTTGATTTCTTCAAGCGAGGCGCCGCGTGTCACACCGAGGATCTCGTAGGGATCGTCCGCAACAGCCACGTGGCGCGCCCGGATGCGGACGAATTCCTCACCCTTGAAACCAAATATGCCGGCCACCTCTTCCAGGTAGTGCAGTTCTTTTTCATGGATCGCGTGATCGGCCTTGGCGATGTGGAACAGCCCGTCCATGACGTTTTCCAGCACCGACGATTGCGGCACAAACAGGTTGGCGACCTGCTCCGCATAGGTCTCGAAACCCGCGATGTCCTGTTTGGCCAGGTCAAACACCCGCTGCACCGCAGGCATGTCCTTCTCAGGGACATGAAAGACTTGTTTGAATGCCGCAACTTCGTCGCGCGTCACCACACCGTCCGCCTTGGCCATCTTTGCGCCAAGCGCAATCATGCCGATGGTGAAGGCGATTGATTTCTCGGGCGCTGAACTCTTGCGCGAATAGCCCGCGAAAAAGTCCCCGACGGAAGATCCAAGGGACTGTGCGGCCCCCGCAATGTTTGACCAGATGGACATGTCCGGCTTTTAGCGGATTCGGAGCCCCAGAAAAGGGGCAGGCGGCAAAGGGACAGGCGGTAAGCCCGGCATCCGGCCCGGCATCCGGCTCAGCGTGCGCCCTTGAAATAATGCCCGAGCTTGAACACGGGCGTATCCACATCGAGGGAGCGGGCCAGCAGCTGCTCCACGTGCCATGCCCGGCCTGCCGTCCACACCGTGGCCCAGAGCACGGGAATCATGGCGATTGAAAGCGCGACATAGAGCACCGTGTCCGGAAACCCGAGCAGCTTGACGAATGCCCAGACCGTGGCCGCCGCTGCGGCACCCAGCAGGCTCAAAGTCATCAACGTCGCACCCGCCGCCGCCAGGAAACAGCCAAGCGGGCTGAAGGCATGGGAGTCAGCCTTTGGGGTGGCGGGGGGCGTGATGATTTCCTGTTCCATGACGCTCATATGCGCGTCCGGGTGCGGAATTGCAACCGCCCGGGCGCCATCAGCGGCAGTAGCTGCCGCCACTGCGATGCCGCTGCAAATCCATGTGCAGATGGTCATCGTGATGCCGGTCTGAGCCCGGCCCGAGTACGGTTTTGAATGGTCCACAGGCCTCGCCGCGCACCTGCGCCAGGAACTTCCTGCTCTTGCGGCCGGCAAACCACCCCTGCTCCACCGAAACGTGTTCGCCACTCTCGAAGGTGAAGCCGGACACGTCAATTGCATTGCCATGGGCGTGTTCGCTGAGCTTGGCGCCACGCACGCTGTTGCGCGTCCGGCAGGCATACCCGGCTGGCACGGTCAGCGCGGTGACCCGTTCGCCAAAGCGTCGCTCGGCCGCAGGCTGGACAGTTTCCGTGAGCCAACGGGAAAACGTATTGGCGACCGCGCAGTTCATGACGAGGGGTTGCGACAGCTTCACGCCGTTGACGGAGCGCAGGCGCCAGGCATTGCGCACGCCACAGCCACGACTGCTGC
>CALMZX010000018.1 GCA_937870685.1 uncultured Alphaproteobacteria bacterium | reverse complement strand
GTGCGGAGCTTGTCCCAGGCGCCCGAGAGCGTCATCAGGCCGTTGATCATGCCGCCCCAGGAGGGCATCCACAGCATCACCGAGAAGACCATGCCGAGGGTTTGCGCCCAATCCGGCAGCGCGGTGTAGTGGAGGTGGTGCGGACCGGCCCAGATGTACATGAAGATCAGGGCCCAGAAGTGCACGATCGACAGGCGGTAGGAATAGACCGGGCGGCCAGCCTGCTTGGGAACGAAGTAGTACATCATTCCAAGGAAGCCTGCGGTGAGGAAGAAGCCCACGGCGTTGTGGCCATACCACCACTGGGTCAGGGCATCCTGCACGCCCGAGAAGGCGGAGTAGCTCTTGATGCCGAGGAAGGAGACCGGAACGGCCATGTTGTTCACGAGATGCAGCATGGCAATGGTGACGATCATCGAGAGGTAGAACCAGTTGGCCACGTAGATGTGGGGTTCCTTGCGCTTGATGAGCGTGCCGAGGAAGACGAGAAGGAAGGCGACCCAGACCACAGTGAGCCAGAGGTCAACATACCATTCGGGTTCGGCGTATTCACGGCCCTGGGTGATGCCCAGGAGATAGCCCGTGGCGGCCAGAACGATGAAGAGCTGATAGCCCCAGAACACGAAGGACGGCAGCCAGCCGCCGAAGAGGCGGGCGCGGCAGGTGCGCTGCACGACGTAGAAGGCCGTGCAGATCAAGGCGTTGCCGCCGAAGGCGAAGACCACGGCCGAGGTGTGCAGCGGCCGCAGGCGGCCGAAGTTGAACCAGGGCTGGATGTTCAGTGCGGGCCAGGCCAGCTGCGAGGCGGCGATGACGCCGACGAGCAGGCCTGCCGTGCCCCAGAAGATGGTGGCGATGACGCCCCAGCGGATGACATCGTCATTATATCCCGACGTGTCAGCGGCAAGGGCGGCAGCACCGGCGGGGCCGAAGCTCACGCGGCGCAGGAGGAACACGGCGCCCAGGGCGAGCACCGTGAAAACGATCCACATGTGGACCTTGAAGAGGGCGTCCTGCCCTAACGCGGCACCCAAAAGTGCCAGAAAGGCTGCCACAGCGACAGCGATTGCAGATGTACCGTTTCTCATTGTGGCGAACCTTTCCAGCCAGTCTTGGTTTGCGCACGCAGGTCGGAGGGAACCAATGGGATGACCCACGTGTGCACTGCGCGTTGTGGCAGTGCGGTAAAATTGTGACCTTGATTCAGATCAACGACGCGAAACTCACCAGCGGTCAATTTGCCGCAACAGGATATCCGCTTACCATGACAGTCATCCAGATGACAGCACATGCCATATCCGGACAGTCACCGCCTGCGGGGATTGCCGAGACGATGCGCCACTATCTCAGGGAACAGGCCCGCTTCTGCGACCGGCTTGAGACCATGGCGGATCTGCTGCCGGACGGCGTCGATTCCCGCGACTGCCTGCTGATGGCGCAGAACATCGTTCCGCTGGTGAAGCGGGCCCACGAGTTCGAGGAAGGCACGGTTTATCCGCTGCTCCTGTCGCGTCCGCAGCTGCAGCAGGAACTTCTCGCGACGCTTGAGCGCCTGCGTTTCGAACATCTGGGGGACGAGGAGTTTGCCGGTGACCTGTGCGCTTCGTTGCGGCAGTTCGTCACTGACCGGCCCTCCTGCAATGTCGAATCGCTGGCCTGGATGCTGCGCGGTTTCTTTGAAAGCCTGCGCCGCCATGTGGCCTTCGAGCGGGAGCACATCCTGCCACTGGTGGAAGGGGTCGCGGCATGAAGGCCGTATTGAACCCGGAGGCCGTGCTGGCCAAGTATCCGCAAAGCCTGCCGCGCTACACGAGCTATCCGCCAGCGAATCACTTCCAGATGCAGGGCGGTCTCGCGCTGCGTGAGGATTTCACCGCCGCCGTGAATGTGGCACCGGCCATTTCCGCCTATATCCACATCCCATATTGCGACCGACTGTGCTGGTTCTGCGGCTGCCACACCAAGCAGACGCTGCGCTACGACCCGGTGCACACCTATGTGACCGCGCTCATCCGCGAAATCGGCCTGTGGCAGCAGAAGCTCTCGCGGCGGCCGCGCCTGTCGCGCCTGCATCTGGGTGGCGGCAGCCCGAGCCTGCTGCAGCCGGACGACCTGAAGCGGCTGCGGTCGGCCCTGGACGCCACCTTCGAGATTGACGGTGGCACGGAAGTCAGCCTCGAGCTGGATCCCTCCGATGTGCGCGACGGCAGCATTCAAGGCTTCGTGGATTTTGGCATGACCCGCGCCTCGATCGGGGTGCAGGATTTCGATCCCGTGGTGCAGGAGGCGATCAACCGGCCGCAGGGTTATGATGTCACGCGCTCGCTCGTGGTGGCGCTCAGGGCGGCGGGAATCAAATCGATCAACATTGATGCGCTCTATGGCCTGCCGCTGCAAACAATGGAGAGGCTGCAGAAGACCATCACACAGGTGATCGAGATCGCACCGGACCGCATTGCGCTCTTCGGCTATGCCCACGTTCCGTGGATCAAGCCGCACCAGAAGATGATCCGCGACGAAGACCTGCCGGACACGCGCCAGCGCTTCGCGCAGTCGCGCACGGCGGCCCAGATGATCACCGACGCCGGATATGAGGCGCTCGGCATCGACCATTTTGCCCTGCCGACGGACAATCTCGCCATTGCCGCAAACGAGGGCCGCCTCAACCGCAATTTCCAGGGCTATACCGACGACGAGGCAGACATCCTGCTGCCGCTCGGGCCTTCCTCCATCGGGCGCTTTGCCGACGGCTATGTGCAGAACGAACCCGCGACCGGGCAGTACATCGCCAAGGTGGAAGCTGGCCAGATCCCGTTCACGCGCGGCATCGCGCTCACAGCCGATGACAAGATGCGCGGCTGGGTGATCGAACGGCTGATGTGCGACTACGCCTTCGGCTTCTCGGAACTGGCGGAACGTTTCGGCCCGCGCTCACAGGGGCTGGTCGAACTGGCCGAGCGCATTGCCCACGAAGACCGCGACGGGCTGTGCGAGGTCTCGGACGGATTGTTCAAGATCGAACCGGGGGCCTGGCCGTTCGCACGCATCGTGGCGGCGCGTTTTGATGCCTGGCTGGAACTGGCACCGCGGCAGTATTCAAAGGCCGTCTGAGACCCCTGCACACCGAGGCTCACGCTCAGGCGTTTTCCTGCTCCGTGAGATGGCGCAGGCGTTCCACGTCCGGCACTTCCACCGTGCGGTTGTTGTGGATGTTGATGACACCGGCATGGCGCAGCTTGGTCAGCTGGCGGCTCACGGTCTCGATGGTGAGGCCGAGGAAGTCCGCGATGTCCGAGCGCTTGAGCGGAATGTCGAAGCTCACCGCACCATCGGCGGAATCCACTTCCGGATCGACATGGGTGGCAATGAGATAGAGGAAGCTCGCCACCTTCTCGGAGGCCGTCTTGCGGCCGAGTGTCAGCATCCAGTTGCGCGCTTCGTCCAGTTCCTTCAGCGTCTGTTCGTGCAGCTTGTGCTCGAGTTCGGGCGTCTCGCGCATCAGGTTTTCCAGCGTGCCCGCCGGAAAGGCGCAGACCTTGACGTCGGTGGCCGCCTCGACCGTCACCTCGCTCTGGCGGGAATAGGGTCGGCCCATGAAATCCGGGGCGAACTGCAGGCCGACAATCTGCTGGCGGCCGTCGGCGGTGAGCTTGCTGAGCTTCACCACGCCGCTGAGAATGTTGCCTTGCCGCGGCAGGTTCTGGCCGACGGGGGAAATTTCGCTTTCGGCGGAATAGACAACCTTTGTGGTGTGCTTGCTCAACTCCATCAGCTGATCTGCCGAAAGCGCACCGCAGATTCCCCGGTGGCGCGCCTCGCAGGCGCGGCAGACCACCGGCACTTTGGAATTGTGAATGTCTTTTCGATCGTTGATCTTGAGCACTTCCCACCACGCGGCAAAGCTGGCCGACCGTATTGCAAGGGCAACCAGCAGACCAGTTCTTATAGTCCAGCCTCTGACAAAGACAACACGGTAGACAAGCGGAGCATGGTTCAGCCATGCTGCCAGCGCATGACATTTTGACATCCTGTGTGCTCCGTTGCGCGGGCCGGGATTTGTGCATAGCCTCGCCCCCATGACAGACGCACCAAACCGCTGGCGGCGCTTTGCCGACTGGGATGAACGGCCCCTGCGACTCGACAAGTTCGCGGTGGAAGACTGGAAGAACGGCTTTGCCGCGTTCTCCAGCCCGGCGGACCCGAAGCCCGGCATCGGCATCGCGGGCGGACGGGTGATTTCCCTGGATGGCGTGCTGGAGCGTGACTTCGATATGATCGACCGCTTCATCGCGGCCTATCATCTTGATCCTGCCACTGCGCCCGAGTCCATGGCCATGGACTCCGCAGAGATTGCACGCATGCTGGTGGACATGCACGTGCCACGCGAAAAACTGGTGCGCCTCGCCCACGGCCTGACACCGGCAAAACTCGCCGATGTCGTCTCGCGCCTCAATGCGCTGGAGATCGCCTTCGCCTACTCCAAGATGCGGGCGCGCAAGACGCCGGGCAACCAGGGCCATGTGACGAACGCCAAGGATGATCCGCTGCAACTGGCTGCTGACGCGGCATCGGCGGTGGCGCTGGGCTTTGACGAGGTCGAGACCACCATGCGGGTGGCACGCAATGCCTGGTCCAACGCCGTGGCCTGCGCGGTGGGTGCCGCCGTGGGGCGCTGGGGCACGCTGTTCCAGTGTTCCAGCGAGGAAGCGGAGGAATTGCAGATCGGCATGGCGGGCTTCACCTCCTATGCCGAAACCGTCTCGGTCTATGGCACGGAGAAAACCTTTGTCGATGGCGATGACACGCCGTGGTCCAAGGCGTTCCTCGCGGCAGCCTATGCCTCGCGCGGCATCAAGATGCGCTGCACCAGCGGTGCCGGCTCCGAATTGCTGATGGGCTTCCACGAGTCAAAGTCACTGCTCTATCTGGAGGCGCGCTGCCTCTGCCTGCAGCGTGGCATGGGGGTACAGGGCACCCAGAACGGCGGCATTGATGGCGCGCCCGTGACCGCCACCGTGCCGGGCGGCATGCGCGAACTGATGGCGGAAAACCTGCTCGCCGTCTGGCTCGACCTGGAATGTGCGTCCGGCAATGACGCACGCGCGACGGAATCGGAAATCCGCGTTGGTGCCAAGATCATGCCCTACCTGATCGCGGGCTCCGACCTCATCTGCTCCGGCTTTGGTTCGATCCTGAAGTATGACAACTCCTTCAACCCGTCGCTGATGAACGGCGAGGAGCTGGAGGACTATCTGGTGCTGCAGCGGGACTTCGAGGCCGATGGCGGGCTGACGCCGGTGCCGGAAGGCAAGGCGCTGGATGTGCGCCAGCGCGGCATTGACGCGCTCTCCGCCGTCTACGAGGAACTGGGGCTTGCCAGTGCCACGGCGGACATGAAGGCAAGCGTGCTGGTGGCTTCCGGCTCGGATGAAACACGCAGCTTCATGCCACGTGAGGTGGCGGTGATCAGCGAGGCGATCAAGGCGCGAGGCATCACGGTGATTGACGTGATCAAGGCGCTGGCGACGCGTGGCTTCCGCGACGAAGCCGAGAACCTTCTCAATGTGGTGAAGCTGCGCGTTTCGGGCGACTACCTGCAGACCTCCGCCATGGTGCGCAATGGCCGCGTCGTTTCCGCCATCAATGACCCCAATGACTATCAGGGGCCGGGCTCCGGTTACCGGCTGAGCGACGAACGCCGCCGCGAGGTGATGGGCATCCGTGATGTGCTGGACCAGAAGGAAGTGCTGCGCTCGGAAGCCCAGCACCAGAAAGAGGAAGCCCGCCACATTGACTACCACGAGCTTGGCGAGGCGCATCCGGGCGATGACGCGCGGGAGGTGGTCATCGGCATTTCGCCCGCCTTCGGGCTGAAGCTGTTCCAGACCACGGCAGGCCATCGCCTCTCCGACGTTCTGGGCGTGATGACGGCGGCGATCCGGGCACGGGGCCTCACGCCCCGCATCGTGCGTTTCCGGCACACGGCGGATACATCTTTTCTCGGCCTCTCGGCGGCGCGGCTTGCAGGCTCCGGCATCGGCATCGGCATCCAGGCCAAGGGCACGGCTGTGATCCATCAAAAGGACCGGCTGCCGCACCACAACCTCGAACTCTTTTCCAACGCGCCGATCACGCGGCTGGAACACTACCGTGGCATGGGCGCCAATGCGGCGGCCTACGCATTGGGCGAAATGCCGGAACCCGTCGTCGTGCCGACGCGCGGCGAAGCCATGGGCTCGCGCTATCACGCCCGCGTCGCCATGATCTATGCCATTGAAACGGAGATGACGTCGGAGGGGGCAACGCCGCTCGACGTTGCCGTGAACCTGAAGGGAACCGCCGCATGAGGTTCACGGCCAAGGACTATCCCATCGCAGAGAAGCATCCGGACAAGGTCAAGGGCGCGCGCGGCAAGGCCCTGCCGGAGATCACGCTCGATGCCGTGCTTGATGGCGCTGTCACCATCGAAGACCTGCGCATCACGCCTGAGGCGCTTGCGGCGCAAGCTGACGTGGCGCGCGCGGTGGGGCGCCCCCGGCTTGCCGACAATTTCCTGCGCGCTGCCGATCTCGTGGGTGTGCCGCAGGATGTGGTGATGAGGGCCTATGAACTGCTGCGTCCGGGCCGTGCAAAATCGAAGGATGATCTTCTCGCCATGGCGGCGCTGATGCGCACCTCCCACAAGGCGGAGCGGATTGCGAATTTCATCGAGGAGGCGGCGGATGTCTATGAACAGCGCGGCCTCTTCACCAAACGCTACTGAGAGAGACGCATGAGCTGGAAGACCGATTTCCGTTCCCTCTACTATCTTGGCGCGCCGGAGCCGGATGATCCGGTGATCGTGGCGAAGGAAACGGCCCTGCTCGTGATCGATGTGCAGAACACATACCTCGAGCGGCCGGAGCGCGCTTCCCTTGGTCCAGAGGAGCAGAAACGCTACGACCTGTGGACGCCATTTCACTCACGCATGCACACATCGGTCATTCCGCGCACAGCCGAAATGTTGGAGTTCTGCCGCAAAGCGGGCATCGAATGCCTTTTTGCGCGCATCGCGTGCCACACCAGCGATGGCCGCGACCGTTCGCTGTCGCAGAAAATGCCGGGCTGGAACAACCTGCTCCTGCCGAAGAACGAACACGCCTCGCAGATCGTGCCAGAACTTGCGGCAAAGGGTGATGAAATCGTGGTCACCAAGACAACGGATTCAGCCCTGACGGGCACAAACCTGCGTCTCATCCTGCACAATCTCGGCATCAAGACCGTGATCTGTGCCGGGATTTTCACGGACCAATGCGTCTCCTCCACGGTGCGCAGCCTCGCCGACGAGAGCTACCAGGTGATCGTGCTGGAAGACTGTTGCGCCGCCGCCACCGACGACCTGCACCGCAAGGAACTGGAGATCATCAACATGATCTATTGCCATGTGATGACGTCCGGGGAGTTCTGCAAATTCGCCAGCGGCTGATGTTGCGCGCCAGCATTCCTCTTTACGCTGACGAAAAAATGGTGCTGAATGCCTCCACTGCGGCACACCCCAACGACACGCAGACAGGGAGAATGACATGGCACTAGCTCAAATATCCCGGCGCAACTTCATGCAGCAATCGGCACTGTGGGCGGCGGCATTTGCCGGCGGCGGTATGGCCGGCATGGCAACGGCGCAGGCGGCACGCGAGAAGGAACTCAACATCCTGTGTTGGGAAGGCTACAACTCCGCACAGGTCCTTGATCCGTTCCGCTCGTCGCGCGGCGCCACCGTCAAGGCAGAGAGCCTGACCAACGATCCGACCATGATCAACCGCCTGCGCGCGGGCGAAACAAACATCTGGGACCTGATCAACGTCAACAATCCCTGGGCCCGCAAGATCATGCTGCCCGAGAAGCTGATCAAGCCGCTCGACCGGGCGAAGTTCGAGCCGTTCTTCAACAGCATGATGCCAGAATTCAAGGCTCCCTATAAATGGGCCATGGATGACTCCGGCGAACAGCTGATCGGCATCGCGCAGCGTTTCGGACCTTACAGCTTCGTGGTCAACACCGACAAGGTGAGCCGTGCCACGGCCGAGGACCAGGGCTGGAATCTCTGGAATGATCCGGCCAACGCCGGCAAGTACGGCATTCTCGAATCCGACGACTGGAACGTCTTCTGCCTCTGCTGCATCGCGGGCTTTGATCCCTTCAAGGTGCACAACGACGAGGAAGTGGCGAAGTTCACGGAAACGGCCAAGCGGGTGTTCAAGGGCGCAAAACTGGTGGGTGACATCGCCACCATGAACCAGGCGCTGGTGGCGGGCGAGATCGACTTCCACCTCACGGGCGGTACCTACTCCGCCTCCCCGGCGCGCGCCGACGGCCACCCGGAGATTCGCGGCATCACGCCGAAATCCGGCCCTCTCGCAGGCGGCAAAGGCGGCATCGCGTGGATCGAGATCACCTCCGTGGTGAACAATCCGCAGGTTTCGCCGCTGGCCGAGGACTTCCTGGCCTACGTCCAGGCCCCGGATGTGGCCCACACCGTCGCCTTTGCCGAAGGTACCTACAACCCGGTCACACAGATGGGCAATCCGGAGTGCTTCAAGCTCTTCAGCAAGGAACAGCTTGATGCCATCCAGTGGGATTCACTGGCCGAGGAAATGGCGCGCAGCGCGGAGTACGACATCGTTCCCGACTACGACAAGCTGCTGGATATCATGACCGCCGCCAAGCGGGAGGCTTCCGGCGGCTGACATCCTTCCAGATAACCCGGCCCCCGCGCGCAATCGCGGGGGCTGATTGCTGCAGAAACACGCCAACCTGATGACCGACAGCCAGCCCATCCTTTCCCTGAAGTCCGTCCGCAAGATGTTCGGGCCGCACGCGGCCGTGGACACGATCAACATCGACATCACGGAAGGTGAATTCTTCACAATCGTCGGACCTTCCGGCTCCGGAAAAACAACATTGATCCGCATGCTGGCGGGAATGGACCAGCCGACCAGCGGAGACATCCTGCTGCGCGGAACGCGCATCAACGACCTGCCCGCCAACAAGCGCCCCACCTGCATGGTGTTCCAGTCGCTGGCGCTGTTTCCCCACCGCACGGTCGGGCAGAACATCGAGTTCCCGCTCAAGATCAGGGGCGAGGATCCGGCCAAGCGCAAGGTGCGCGCCCTCCAGCTCATGACCCTGCTGCGGCTGCCCGAGAGTTACTATGGCAAGAACGTCATGAAGTGTTCCGGCGGTGAACGGCAGCGCGTGGCGCTGGCCCGGGCACTGGCTTACGACCCACAGATCCTCTTCTTTGACGAGCCACTTTCCGCCATCGATTACAAGCTGCGCAAGACGCTGGAAAAGGAACTGAAGGATATCCACCGCGAGACCAACAAGACCTTCATCTACATCACCCACTCGCTGGAAGAGGCCATGGTGATGAGCGACCGTATCGGTGTCATGCGGGACGGCAAGCTGGTGCAGGTCGGAACACCCCACGAAATTTACACGGCGCCGCGCAGCCGGTTCGTGTCGGAGTTCGTCGGCGACGTCAACGTCATTCCGGTGACAAGGGCAGGCAACGGCAGGCTTCGCATGAACGACAGCGGGCGCGAACTGGTGCCACCGGGCAAGGCGCCCGAATTCGCCAGCGGCCACCTGGTGGTGCGGCCCGAATATCTCCGCTTCCTCAAGCAGACGTCTGACGCGGACAACGCGCTGGAAGGGCGCCTCTACAACGAATATGCGCTGGGTTCGCGCATCCAGTACCAGGTCCGTGTCGGAGAGAACGTCTTCGTCGTGGAAAAACTGCGCCAGCAACCCTTCAGCGGCAAACTGGACGACAAAGTCATCATCGGCTGGGATGCCAATGACGGCATCCTCGTGTCGGAGTGAGGGGCATGTCGCCGGGTTTCCGAAACGCGCTTCCCGTGATGCTGTTCCTGCTGGCGGGATTTGCCGCACCGTTGATTGCCGTCACGTGGTTCAGTTTCATGCCGCCCCGGACCTTTGCCTTCACCGGCACACCGACGCTGGAAAACTACGAAACGATCTTCCAGAGCACCAGCTACATCTCCTTCCTGTGGTCGCTGGCGCTGGCGGCGCTGACGGTCGTGCTGCTTGCGCTGATTGCCTATCCGGTTGCCTACGGGCTGGTGCGCGTCTTCGGCAAATGGTCCATGCTGGCAACCCTGCTCTTCACCATCCCGCTGTTCGTGTCGGAGAACATCAGGCTCTATGGCTGGGTGCTGTTCCTGATCAAGAATGGTGTCATGCTGGGCACTCTCAAGACCTATTTTGGCATCCAGGCGGAGAGCATCCTCTTCACCCTCCCCGCCATTGTTCTCGGCATGGTCTATGTCTACCTGCCATTCATGCTGTTTCCCATGACACTCGGCATCAGCATGGTTCCGCAGGATACGCGCGATGCGGCAACAGATCTCGGTGCTTCCCGCTGGCAGGTGTTCCGGGAGGTGGAATTGCCGTTGTCGCTGCCCGGCATCATGATTGGCTGTCTCCTGACATTCGTCCTTGCAGTCGGTGCCATTGCCGAGGCCAAGGTGCTGGGCGGACAACAGATCATCCCCATCACCCATGACATCGAAATCGCCTTCACCTATTCGCAGAACTGGCCACTTGGTGCGGCCCTGTCGGTGCTGCTGATGCTGGTCGTGGGAGCACTGGTCGTTCTGGTGCTCAGGCGCTTCGACCTCGACGTGCTCCTGGGGCGGAGGTAGCGATGGACAACCGCGGCACACGGCTGCGTCATTCCATGATCACGGCCTGGTCACTGGCCGTCATCGTGTTTGTCTACATTCCCACGGTTTGCGTCGTCCTGGCGTCCCTGACAGCCAGCCGCTATTTCCAGTTTCCCATCGCCAAGTGGGGCCTCGACTGGTGGCACAAGACACTCAATTCCATCGAAGTGCGGCAACTGCTGTCAACCTCCCTCTCCATCGCACTCATGGTGACGGTGGTGGCCGTTGTGCTGGCGTTCTTCGGGGCGCTTGCGTTTGCGAGGTACGAGTGGAAAGGGCGGTCGCTCTTCCAGAAGATCATACTGCTGCCGATCTTCTTTCCGCAGTCCGTCATGGGGCTGGCCTTGCTCCTCTGGTTCAACACCCTGGGGCTGCCGCTGTCCTGGAAGACAGCGGTCTTTGCCCACCTGGT
>CALMZX010000017.1 GCA_937870685.1 uncultured Alphaproteobacteria bacterium | reverse complement strand
GGTTGATCGTCGTGGTGGAGGACGGCGGCAGCCTCGTGCTTGGCGGTACTGGCTGCCGTCCGTCTGACTTGGGTGGTGGATGGGATCGGCTATCCATCGTCCCACCAGATAGGCTCCGGGTTAGGTGCCACACCCAGCTTCAGCGGGTGGCACCTACCCGTAAGGGGGGAAATTTTGCGCTTTTGCGCTTTGTTCAAGTAGTTGATTTCATTTGGCAAATGACAAACCGCAGATTTGATCAGTGTACTGAGCAAGTTGCGCTTTTGCGGTTCGCATAACCCATTGATCTTGCTGTCCTTTTCGAAACCGCAGAAGCGCAGATTGAAAAGTTGCGGTCGTTGCGGTTCGTGCGGTTGCGTTTGCTGCGTGGTCCATTTGGTACCCGAAAGCATGTTCAAACAACCTCCTGGTCGACCCACACATCGGGGTTCTCGACGCTCAGCAGCGCGCCGGTCTGGGGGCACATGAAATCGGTCGGCAGCACTTTCACGATGACGGGCTCTATTTCACCGGTGTCCGGATCCAGCCTCTCGTCAGCGGTGCGAAAGACCATATCCTTCACACAGAGGTAGCCGTACTTCATGCTGGCCTTCGGCAGGCCCAGGTCCAGCGCGGCGTCACCGCGCACGAACTTGATGTGGCCCTTCGTGGCGAGAACATGGATCCGGTTGCGGATACTGGTCTCGCCGCCAAGGCTTCCCTTGTTCTCGAACTTTGCCGCGAACTGGCTGAGGGTGAACATCCTTCCCTGCGCGGCCTGGGCCGCGATCATGTCCACGATCACACCGCCCTTGCGCTCACGCTCCGCATCATGCTTTGCACCCACCTCTTTGCGCACCAGGCGCTCGTTCATGGGGTTGAGCTCGATCCAGCGGCCGTTTTCCTTGTCGATGAGCTTGGGCTGCAGAGCCGGACCGTTGCGGAGTTCGATCTCCAGCTTTCGCATGGTGCTGTCCTCGTCGGGGCGGTGCATCAGCAGCCCCGAGGTATAAAAGCCACGCAGCGCGCTGGCGCCGGACAGCGCCTGGAAAGGATCCTCGGTCACGGCCTTGCGGTTCATCTTCTTCGTGTGGTGCGCAAGGATGACGCCGCAGTCGGGCGCCACGGCCTCGCGCAAGCGCTCGACACGCTCGGTGAGGAAGAACATCATGGCATTGTTGTCGTTCTCGCCGCCGCCCTCCTCGCCGCCGTCGAAGAGATTGCGGATGGGGTCGAGGCAGATGATGTCAGGCGGCGCGTCGGGGAAGTGTTCCCGGATCGAGGCGGCTGCCAGGGCGAGGCCTTTGTCATCGAGGAGGAGCCGCAGCTTCGGCGTGGCAACCAGATTATCGAGCGCGGCCTGGACGACGGCTGTGTCGAGACGGATGCCCTGAAGCCGTTCCCGGAGATAGTGGTACTGGATCTCAGCCTGCAGATAATAGACGCGCAGGGCACCGGGCGGCCTGAACCCGAGGAACGGGACACCCGCCGCCATATGAACAAGCATGCTGATCAGGAAATCGCTCTTGCCGACCTTCGGCGCGCCGCCGAGCACGAGGAGGCCGCCCGGCGTCAGGACGCGCGGGGCGATGATGTCCTCCGGCATGGGAGACTTGTCGGCGAGCAGGTCGCGAAGCTTGTAGGCCGTCATGCTCACCGGCGCGTCGGAGGCAATTTCCTCATCATTGCGCAGCAGCGCCGGGCCGTTCTTCTTGACGTGCAGCGCCCAGATTCGGTCGGCTTCCTGCTTCAGGCGTTCGACGGGCCACGCTGGCCGCAGCATGGCGGCGTTGTACTGGCAGATGGCTTCCCAGCCATCATTCGGGCTGAGCTTTCCCTCATGCACCAGGCGCACGTAATAGCCGATGGCCGCGCTGGCCCCCTCGAAGCGCGTCCACTGGTCGGTGCCGCCCTCATGCACCGGCGTGGTGAGGATGGCAGCGAGGGATGGCTTGGCGAGTTCCTCGGGCGGTGACTCAGCGCCCATGCCGGGAATAAAGGGCATTGCAGAAACGCGCTCGCCGAAGTCGGACAGGTCCACTTCGGCGGCGTTATGCTCGCGGATCTGTACGAGCCGCTGGAAGCCACCCTTGTGATAGACGGAGCCTGCCACCCGGATCGGCTGGTGGGCCGAGCGGAAGTGAGTGTCTCCGCCCACCTTCATGGCGATGTCACCGCGCAGGCGGCACAACGTGGCGAGATCCTCGCCAGTGGCGGCCTCGGTGAGCTTCCACCACACATGCAGCTTGAGAGCGCCTTCCGGCGTGCGGCCGCCGCTTTCCACCACGAGGGTGGGCGCGCCGAGATGGTGCACAAGGTGCGTCAGCTTCGCGAGGATGTCGCCCGCGTCGAGATCGACAACCACGGCCTGCATTTGCAAGACCTCGTGGGCGCGTGCCTGGCCCTGCGCCGCCACGGTACCCGGGATGACATAGAGGGCCGCGCCCTCGCGCCATGCCCAGGTGGCGAAGGTCTTCAGCTTGTCGAAGGCGGAAGCGTCGGCGTCGATCCAGATGTTGTTGGGCTTGCCGTCCCTGCCCTGCCCCTTGTCAACGAAGCCGCGGACGGGGATCAGGCCTTCGCAGTAACCGAACACGATATCGAGGAAGACGCCAAGTTGTTCAGCATCGGGCTCAATGCCAAAAGGATCTTCCTGCAGCGGCGCATCGTTGAAGTCCCGCCACGGGTTGAAATGGATCACCTCGCCGGTGGTTTTCTGCTCCGGCTTCTGTCCTTCACCCGTGCCGGTGGTGTCATCGGTATGGTCGGTCATTGGGCGAGGCTCCAGCAGCGGTTGGCATAGGGGCACATGCGGCACTCGAAATGGTCACGCTCACGTGCCACGCGCGGCAAAAGCTCTCCGGCATCGGTGGCGCGAAGGATGCGCACGGCCCTGTCGCTCATGCGCTGGGCCAGTTCGGCGTTGAACGGCACCAGCTCGTGATGCAGCTCAGCGGTGTCCTTGTTGATGGCGGTGAACAGCGCCGGGTTTTGCGCGAGCCCTGGAATGCTTGCATCCATGTAGGCCTGATACAGCGAGATCTGGGCGGCATAGATCGGCTTGGCCACAGCAACACCGGACTTTACCGTCTCGCGCCAGTTCTTCGCATTCATGGTCTTGCACTCCCACAGCGCGGGAACACCGAGCTTCAGCGCCTCTGGGGCGCTTGCGATGATCCCGTCGGCATGGCCGCGAATGCGCCCACCCGCCACCGAGAAACCGAACTGCTGGCCGTCCGGGTCATTGCCCTTGCGCGTATAGAGATCGATGCCAGCGGCGCGCAGCCACTTGATTGCCAGGTCCTCCAGCGCATGGCCGATGGCGAAGATGCGCAGCGTGCGGCCGGGGAAATCGGCGCCCTCGTCTTTCGGCGCACCGGCAAACTCAAACTGCAGGGCGCGCTCGCAAGCGTGACCGACGCGCGAGCCGCCGAGGTATTCACGGCGGGGACGGCTGGCATTCTCCGTGACGAGTGCCACATCGACCGCGTCGTTGAGCATCTCAGCAAAGCTGCGTGAATGGTTGTAATCCAACATCAGAAGGGTATCTCCGGTGATTGCCTGTTGGCAGCTGCGATCTCGCGCATGGCGTCCTGGAAGCCGCCCACGGCGGCTTCGATGATCGTGAAGACCTGTTGTTCCGAGAGATCCTCGAACCGGACGTGCCAGCCGATCTCCTCCATCACCTCCGCCACAATCTTCATCGATGTGCGGATGGCGGCCTTCTCTTCCTCGGTGAGATCAACCATGACGAAGGACCGCCGCGCCCGCTGCCAGAAGAAGGCCTGACAGGTGATGGAGCAGAACCACACAGAGGGGCGCGGCCTGCTCACCCGCTGCGGTTCCTGCCAGCCGAAGCCATGTGTCGGACTGCGGCAGACGGCGCAGAGCGCAAAGCGCGGTTGCCAGCGCACCAGCCGCTCGCGGGCGGTGAAGGGAACGGGAAATGACATTGACCTCCCCCATCACGCTGCCGCCGCGAGGCTGGCGCCCTTCGCTTCCGCGATGCGGCTGCGAATGACATGG
>CALMZX010000016.1 GCA_937870685.1 uncultured Alphaproteobacteria bacterium | reverse complement strand
CGGAATGACATTGCCCGCCGGATTGCCCACATCGAAGCTGGTGAAGGCGAGCGTTGACGGATCGAAATGGGCATTGCCATCATCAAGCTTCTTGTTGGCGAGACGGTCCACGAGGCGGGCCAGTTTTGGCACCGGGTTGTCGGCCTTGTGCGGATAGGCCGCGTGGCCCTGCTTGCCATCCACCGTGACAATGAAGGAGAGCGAGCCGCGCCGCCCGATCTTGATGGTGTCGCCCAGCCTGTCGACGCAGGACGGTTCGCCGACGAGGCAATGATCCGGCACTGCGCCCTTGGCCTTCATCCACTCCAGCACCTTCACCGTGCCGTTGATGGCCGGGCCTTCCTCGTCATTGGTAATGAGGAAGGAGATGGAACCCTTGAACGTCGGATTCTCGCGCACGAAGTCCAGCGCTGCTGCGGCAAAGGCTGCAACCGAACCCTTCATGTCCGTGGCGCCCCGGCCCCAGATCTGGCCGTCGCGGATCTCGGCGGCAAAGGGCGGAGACGACCAGATTGACTCATCGCCCTGTGGCACCACGTCGGTGTGCCCGGCGAAGCAGAAATGCGGGCTCCCCTTGCCGATGCGGGCATAGAGGTTGTCCACATCCGGCGTGTCCTTGTCGGAAAAGCTGATGCGGTCGCAGGCGAAACCCGCCGGTTCCAGCCAGCCCTGCAACAGCGTCAGCACGCCCGCCTCATGCGGCGTGACGGAGGGGCAGCGGATCAGCTGCTGCAACAGGGCGACGGGATCGTGCGGTGTGTTTTTCATGATGGGTTCTATAGGCTGAGGGCACGTGCGACATCAATCGCCTGTGACAACCTGGCGGGAATGGAGCGGGCAGGCCTGCCACATGGGCGGTGTCCCTGGACATGGCGGCAAGGCTCACGGCGGCATGGGGCACGCGGGGGAAAGGTGAGGAGGGTAGGTTTCCCTCCCGGCATCACGCCAGCTAGCAAGGAAGTGTGGTGAGGATGTTCGGCACGATGCCGGACCACACACGCCTGCCTTGCCTCTCGGCGAGGCGGGAAAACGTGCAGTGGCATACAGGAAACGCAGCGGTTTTGGCCCGCATGACAGACTCTCGCCAATCCACGTCGGGCGGCACGCAAGGGCGCCAGGGCCCGGCCGCCAGCAGCGCAGGTCGCGCTGCAGTTTGTGGGTGAACTGCGGTAAACCGCGCTTGGGCCGTAGTACCCAAGGGATCTGTAACCGGCTCCCGGGAGGTGCTGTGGTGTTCTCACAACCACCCCGCAGGCGCTGCGCACATTCCCGGCAATTTCGAGACACTGTCGACATTGTCCCTCCTCTGTCCGGAAATGTCGGGAGGGGATATAGTCCTATTCCTTATGTATGTCAATAGTCCTATTCGGGGTTTGACTCCAGCGTCCTGCCTCGCGTCCCTCATCCGGCCTTCGGCCACCTTCTCCCGTCAGGCGACGGGAGAAGGTGCCCAACGGGCGGATGAGGGGCGTGTGGCGTGGCCTCTGCCGCGCGGGTGCAGGCCCCGGAATGAAAACACCCGGCCATGGTGTGTGACCACCGGGCCGGGTGTGAGTGTTGAGGCGTGTTGCTTATTCCGCGATCGGGTCGGGCCCATAGTTGTTGGGGCCTTCCGTGCCGCGCAGGAAGCCGCATTCCACCAGCAGCCAGATGGCGCCAATGATGGGCACGAACATGATCAACGACCACCAGCCCGACTTGTTGCGGTCATGCCAGCGCTTGGCATAGATGGCGAGTGACGGCCACAGGAAGACCAGTGAAATGATCCACAGCGGCGTCATTGCCGCCGCCATCTTTTCGGCGGCCGCCGGGTCTGTCGGGTCCATGGTGAACAGGGCCATGCCGCCGAGCAGCGCGAACAGGACCCACTGGATGATCATCAGGATGAGAATGCTGAGCCAGAAGGTCATGCGCGGGATGCGCCCCTTGAAGCTGATGAAGTTCTGGATGTTGAACATGTGACGTCTCCGCTCAAGTGATTCTGAGCCCCCGGCCCAGTATCACTTGAAAACGGCCTTTGCTCAATGCCCGGCTCTAGTCAGTCCCGCAACAACTCGTTGATGCTGGTCTTGCTGCGGGTTTTCTCGTCCACGCGCTTGACGATGACGGCGCAGTAGAGGGACGGGCTGGGCGAGCCATCGGCGAAGGGTTTCTGCGGCAGAGAGCCCGAGACGACAACCGAATAGGGCGGCACGCGTCCCATGTGCACTTCGCCCGTGCTGCGGTCGATGATCTTGGTGGACTGGCCGATGAACACGCCCATGGAGATGACCGATCCCTCGCCCACCACCACGCCCTCGACGATTTCCGAGCGCGCGCCAATGAAGCAGTTGTCCTCAATGATGGTGGGGCCGGCCTGCATGGGCTCCAGCACGCCACCGATGCCGACGCCGCCCGAGAGATGCACGTTCTTGCCGATCTGGGCGCAGGACCCGACGGTGACCCAGGTGTCCACCATGGTACCCGTGTCCACATAGGCACCGAGGTTGACGAAGCTCGGCATCAGGATGGCACCGGGTGCGATGTAGGCCGACTTGCGCACCACGCAGTTGGGCACGGCGCGGAAACCCGCCTCGCGGAATTTCTTCGCGGTCCAGCCATCAAACTTGGACGGCACCTTGTCCCACCACTTGGAATTGCCGGGGCCGTTCTTGATCAGCTCCATGTCGTTGAGGCGGAAGGACAGCAGCACGGCTTTCTTGAGCCACTGGTTCACATGCCAGGTATCACCCTGCTTCTCGGCCACGCGCTGCTTGCCGCTGTCGAGCTGGGCGAGCGCGAATTCCACCGCCTTGCGGATGTTGCCCTTGGTCTTGAGTGTGACATTGGCGCGGTCTTCCCAGGCCTGCTCGATGATGGCTTGTGCGTTTTTCATGTCTTGTCTCCAAATGTCAGGCTGCCGAGAAATCCGGCAAGGTCGTGGGTGACGTGCTGCACCCAGAGGGCATCGCGGTCGCCCTGCCAGTCCTTGACGTCGTCTTCGTCTTCCGAAACCACCAGAACCGTCTTCATGCCGAGTTCATGCGGTACCTTCAGGTTGTTGGCAATGTCTTCAAAGAATGCCCCGCGCACCGGGTCCACGCCGTGGTCGCGCAGGAACTTGGCATAGGGTTCGGCAGCGGGCTTGGGAATGTGGTCCGAGTCCACGATGTCGAAGACGCCATGGAAGGCCTCGGCCACGCCCAGCCGCTCCATCACGTTGCGCGCATGCTTCGCCGTGCCGTTGGTGAACACGATCTTGCGCCCCGGCAGGCGTTCGAGTGCCGCCAGCAGCGCCGGGTTTTGCGGCACCGAAGCGTAGTCTATGTCGTGCACAAGCTCGAGAAAGCCTTCCGGCGCGTGGCCGTGTTCCACCATCAGCCCGCGCAACGTGGTGCCATGGCGCAGGAAGAGGTCGCGCTGCATGGCGCGGGCCGCCGGATAATCCACATTGAAATGGCGCATGACATATTCGCCCATGCGCACATGCATCTGGTCGAAGAGACGGCACGAGGCCGGATAGAGCGTGTTGTCCAGGTCGAAGACCCAGGCCTCGACATGGGAAAAGTCTGGCGCCGCGCCGCTCATACGCCCGAACGCGAGATGCGCGTGCCCACACCGTGCGGCGTGAGCAGTTCGAGGAGGACGGAGTGCGGCACGCGGCCATCGAGGATGATGACGCCCTCGACTCCGGATTCAACCACGGCCACGGCGCTTTCGATCTTGGGGATCATGCCGCCGGTGATCGTTCCTTCCGCCACCAGCTGCGGCACGTCACCGATCTTCAATTCGCTGATCAGTTGCTTGTCCTTGTCGAGCACGCCCGCCACATCAGTGAGGAGCAGCAGGCGCTTGGCACCCGTCGCCGAGGCGATGGCCCCTGCGGCCGTGTCGGCATTGACATTGTAGGTGTCACCCTCCCAGCCCACGCCCACGGGCGCCACCACCGGAATGGCATCGCTCTTCATGATGGTGTGCAGGATTTCGGCGTTGACACGGGCGGGCTCGCCCACCTGACCAAAATCGATCTTCACCGTCTTGCCGGTGGCGGGATCAGTCTTTTCCTTGACGTAGCGCTCGGCGATCAGGAGGTTGCCGTCCTTGCCGGAAATGCCAACGGCCTTGCCGCCCGCCTGCTGGATGGAGGCGACGATGGATTTGTTGATGGACCCTGCCAGCACCATTTCCACAACCGACATGGTCTCGGCATCAGTCACGCGCAGACCCTCGCGGAACTCCGCCTTGACCGCGAGCTTGTCCAGCATCTTGTTGATCTGCGGGCCGCCGCCATGCACCACGATGGGATTGAGGCCGCAGACCTTGAGCATGACGATGTCACGGGCAAACATGCGCGCCAGTTCCGGGTCCACCATGGCGTGGCCGCCGTATTTCACCACGATGATCTGGTCGTCATAGCGCTGCAGGAAGGGCAGCGCCTCCGAGAGGATGCGGGCCGTTTCGTTGACGGTGAGTTCGGTCATGGGCGAGATCCCGGAAGCAGAGGAAAACCGTCGCGCCTTATAGGGGATTCTGCGGCGATGGAAAGGACAGTTAGCGGACCAGCCCGGCGATTTCGGCGCGCAGGTCTTCGAAGCCCTGATGCTTGTCGGACGAGGTGACAAACAGCTGCGGCAGGGCTGCGGCGCGTTTCTTGACGAAGGCCAGCGTTTCGGCCGTGACCGAGGCCAGTTCGGCGGGCTTGATCTTGTCCGCCTTGGTGAGGATCAGCTGGTAGGCGACTGCCGTTTCATCCAGCATGTCGAACATCTCCCTGTCCTCGGCCTTGACGCCGTGGCGGGCATCGATGAGCACGAAGACGCGGGTGAGACCGACGCGCCCGCGCAGGTAGCCCCTGAGCACGTCCTGCCACTGCTTCACCTCGGCCTTGGGTGCCTTGGCGTAGCCATAGCCCGGCATGTCCACCAGCGTGATGCGCTGGTCGACATCGAAGAAATTGAGTTCCCGCGTGCGCCCCGGCGTGTTGGAGGCACGCGCCAGGCCGTTCACTCCGGTGAGCGCGTTGATCAGTGACGACTTGCCGACGTTGGAACGCCCGGCGAAGGCGACCTCGGTGCCCTTGAGCGGCGGCAATTGCTCCAGCTTGGCCACGCCCAGCCGGAAAGACGCCGGGGCGGAGAACAGTCTCCGCCCCGCCGCCAGTTGCTCGTCCGTGTAGCGCTGTTCCGCCATGGGGCGTCAGACCTGCTTCTTCTTGAGGAAGGGAATGCTGTTGCGGATGTTGCCCAGGAGGTCGATCTCCGTGCCGTGGCGCTTCATGATGTAGCCCTGCTGCAGGATGGAAAGCAGGTTGCTCCACGTCCAGTAGATGACGAGACCCGCCGGCATCGAGCCCAGCATGAAGGTGAAGATCAGCGGCATCCAGTTGAACATGGAGGCCTGCACCGGATCGGTGGGCGCGGGGTTGAGGCGCATCTGCACCCACATGGTGATGCCCATGAGGATGGGCCACACGCCCAGCATCAGCATGGCGGGCGGCGTCCACGGAATGAGGCCGAAGAGGTTGAACAGGCTTGTCGGGTCGGGCGCGGAAAGATCGTGGATCCAGCCGTAGAACGGCGCATGCCGGAGGTCGATCGTCGTGAGGATGACCTTGTAGAGCGCGAAGAAGATCGGGATCTGGATGACGATGGGGAGGCAGCCGGACAGGGGCGAGACCTTCTCCTTCTTGTACATCTCCATGATTTCCTGCTGCTGCTTCATCCGGTCTTCGGGATGTTCAGCCTTGATGCGCTCCATCTCGGGCTGAAGCTTCTTCATCTTGCTCATCGAGGCGTAGGACTTGTTGGCCAGCGGGAACAGCGCCAGCTTGACCAGCACCGTGACCAGAAGGATGGCGAGGCCGAAGTTGCCCATGATGCCCTTGGCCCAGTGCAGGAGCTGGTACATGGGCTTGGTCAGGAAGCCGAACCAGCCCCAGTCGATCATCAGTTCGAACTTGTCGATGCCGTGCTTCTCGCCGATCGCATACATGCTGTTGACGATCTTGGCGCCGGCATAGATGTGGTCGGTCAGCGTGGTGACGGAACCGGGTGCGGCCGTCACGGCTTCCTTGGCCATCCAGTCCACCTGGTAGGCGTCACGCTCCCCGATCTTGAAGTGCTGGTAGGTCGACGTCAGTGCCCGCGTCTGGTCGGGGATAAGCGCGGTCGCCCAGTATTTGTCGGTGAAGGCCAGCCAGCCGCCCATGGAGTCCTTGACGACCTTGCCGCCCTCTTCCGCAACATCTGAGTAGTGCGCTTCGGTGAGCGCGCCGTCCTGCACACCCAGCATGCCCTCGAAGAAGACGTAGTAGCCCGCGATCACTGGCGTGTCCTGACGCTGCACGCGGGCATAGGGGATGAGCGAGACCGCGGCACCGGACTTGTTCTCGACGCCATGCTTGATGCTGAACACGTAGTTGTCCGAGAGCGAAATCTCGCGGCTGAAGACAAGGCCCTCGCCGTTGTCCCAGGTCAGCGTGACCGGAGTTGTGGGCGTCAGGGCCGTGCCCGAGGACAGTGTCCACACGGTCTTGGAATCAGGCAGCTTGGTGGTGGAGCCGCTGGTTGCCACGAAGCCCTGTTCGGCGAAATAGGCGTTGGGCGTGCCCGACGGCGACAGCAGCGTGATGACCGGGCTCGTAGCCTTGGGCTCCTCGCGGTACTCCTTGAGCTTGAGGTCGTCGAACTGGGCACCCGTCAGGTTTATCGAGCCTTCCAGCTGCGGCGTGTCGATCTTGACGCGGGCGCTGGCCGCAACCGCCTGGTCGCGTGTCACCGCATCGGCGGCCGCCGGATCGCCCGGCACCTGCACCTGAGGCTGCGCCGTTTGTCCGCCCGCAGTCGTCTGCTGCGTGGTCTGTGCCGTCGTCTGCTGCGCCTGCTGCTCCAGCTTCGGCGTCACGAAGAAATACTGCCAGACAAAGATGATGGCCATGGACAGCACGATCGCCAGAATGAAATTCTTGCTGTCGGGCTTCATGGGGTTCTGGTTGGGTGTCATTGTCTGGTCCTGGTGTCGTCCGCGCCCGGTCCCGGAGGCCGTTCGGCGTGGAGTTTTGAAACTGCCGATATAATGTCGTTCTTGAGCGCGTCAAAGGCGCGCGTTTCGCTGGCTTCGCGGCCGATCAGCACATAGTCGAAGCCGGCCCGCGCAACGCCGGGCAGCGAGGCCCGTGCCGCTTCCTTCAGGCGCCGCCGGATGCGGTTGCGCGTCACGGCATTGCCGAGTTTCTTGGTGCAGGTGAAACCGACACGCGGCGGCTTGTCGTCGCCCCGGTCGCGGCCTTGCAGGAGCACGCCTGCTTTCGGCACAAAACGGCCCTTCGCCGCGGAAAGAAAATCCCGCCGGCGCAAGAGCCGTTCCATGAGACTGACCGGTGACTTAGGCGCTGAGGCGCTTGCGGCCGCGGGCACGGCGGCGGCTGATGACGTTGCGACCGCCAACGGTGGCCATGCGCGCACGGAAACCATGGCGGCGCTTGCGAACAAGCTTGGAGGGCTGATAGGTGCGCTTCACGTGCAATACTCCGTAAGGTTTTCTGCCAGCCCCAACCCGTTGATTCTCAAGATCAAAAACCGTTCCGGGGCAGAATTGTCTGCCCCCGGTCAGGCGGGGGATGTCAGGAATTTGACGGGCTTATGGGCAATCAGCCGGGAAAAGTCAACGACGCCAGCGCAAGCGGACGGAAAAGGGGCCACCCGGCTTCAGGCGCCCCACACGCCGCCTGAACCCTTTTCAACTCGCGGTGAGGGCGGATGGCTTTTGCCGGGCGCTGGCGTAAGGAGAGCCATGGACCCGCATTCTCCCGACCAGCCGCAAGCCTCTGACGCAGTGCCTGCGCCGTGGTGGAAGCGCTGGCTGGGCCCCGCCGCCATCCTTCTGCTGATGGTTCTGGCCTACATGTTTGACCTTCACGGCTATCTCTCGCTCTCGCAACTGGCCGACCACCGCGCCTCTTTGCGTGCCTTCACCGCGGAACACCTGGTTGTGGCCCTAGTGGTGTTTGCCGCCATCTATGCCGCAGCCGTTGCGCTCTCCATTCCCGGGGCCTCACTGCTCACCATGGCGGGAGGGCTTCTGTTCGGCTGGCTCACGGGCGGGTTCGCCGCCGTCATCGCCGCCACGCTGGGGGCGGTCGCCATCTTTCTCGTGGCCCGCTCGGCCTTTGGCGATGTCCTCTCGCGCCGGGCCGGACCGGCCCTCAGCCGCCTTAAGGATGGTTTCACCGCCGATGCCTTCAACTACCTGCTGTTCCTGCGCCTCGTGCCGCTCTTTCCCTTCTGGCTGGTGAACATTGCACCTGCCTTCGCCAATGTGCGGCTTCGCACCTTCGCGGCTGCAACGGCGCTCGGCATCATTCCCGGCACCTTTGCCTTCGCCTTCGTGGGGCAGGGGCTGGACAGTGTTCTGGACGTGCAGGCTGAATGGCAGGCCTGCATGAAAGGCGCCGACGCGGCGTCCTGTCCGGACGCGCCCGCCCTCTCTGACCTCATCACCCCTGAACTGCTTCTGGCCTTTGCCGCACTCGGTCTGGTAGCGTTGATTCCCGTCGGGTTGAAAAAGTGGAACGCCAGGACATGAAGTTTGACATTGCGGTGATCGGCGCGGGCTCGGCCGGCTTGTCTGTCGCTGCCGCCGCGGCCCAGTTCGGCCAGTCCGTGATCCTCTTTGAAAAGGGCGAGATGGGCGGTGACTGCCTGAACAGCGGCTGCGTGCCCTCGAAGGCGCTGCTCGCCGCGGCCAGGGCGGCGGAAGCCCACCGCACCAGCGACGGCTTTGGCATCGCGGGCCACGAACCCGGCGTTGATTTCGCCGCCGTCATGTCCCATGTCCAGCGCGTGATCGCGGCCATCGCCCCGCACGACTCGCAGGCGCGCTTTGAGGGACTGGGCGTGAAGGTGGTGCGCGCCGCCGCCAAATTCATCGGGCCGCAGACACTGGAGGCGGGCGGCGATACCTACGAGGCGCGCCGCATCGTGATCGCCACGGGCTCGCGCGCTGCCGTGCCACCGGTCGACGGGCTGGAAGCGGTTCCCTTCTTCACCAACGAAACCATCTTCCGCAACACCACGCTGCCCAGCCATCTCATCATCATCGGCGGCGGCCCCATCGGCCTCGAAATGGCGCAGGCCCACCGCCGCCTCGGCGCGCAGGTCACCGTGCTGGAGGCTTTTGAGCCACTGGGCCGCGACGATCCGGAACTGGCAGCGGTCGTGCTTGAGACCCTGCGCGGCGAGGGCGTCATCATCCGCGCCCGCGCGGACATTGCCCGTGTGGAGAAAACCGCGGGCGGCGTGCGCGTGCATCTCGCAGGCGACGAACGCATCGTGGGGTCGCATCTTCTTGTCGCCGCAGGGCGCCAGCCCAACATCGAATCCCTCAACCTCGAGGCCGCAGGCATCGCCCACACGCCCAAGGGCATCACCGTTGACAGTCTGCTGCGCAGTTCCAACCGGCACGTCTACGCGGCAGGCGACGTGGCGGGCGGCCCGCAGTTCACCCATGCCGCAGGCTTTCATGCCGGAAACATCATACGTCATGTTCTCTTCCGTCAGCGCCGGAAGGTGGGTGATGGCGTGATCCCGTGGGTGACCTACACCGATCCGGAACTGGCCCATGTGGGACTGACCGAAGCGCAGGCCCGCGAGCGCCACGGCAAGCGGGTGCGCGTGCTGCGCCATGATTTCACCGGCAATGACCGGGCCCAGGCCGAACGCAAGACGAAGGGCTTCGTCAAGATTGTCGCCTTGCGCAACGGCCGCATCCTCGGCGTCAGCATCGTGGGCCACCAGGCGGGCGAGCTGCTCACACCGTGGGTTCTGGCCATCACCCAGGGACTCAAGCTCTCTGCCATGGCCCAGACCGTGCTGCCTTACCCGACGCTTGCCGAGGCGGGAAAGCGCGCCGCTGTCAGCCACTATGCCGGGCTGGCCCAGAGCCGTCTTGCCCGCGCCATCATCGCCATGTTGAAGTGGTTCGGATGAACACGGGTGGGCCATGCCGGAAACGGTGACGAAACCAGCAGGACAGCGGCAGGGGCATTTCTTTTCCAGCCTCTCCGGCAAGGTTCTGGCCCTCACAATGATGTTCGTGATGCTGGGCGAAGTGCTGATCTTCCTGCCGTCGATCGCCAATTTCCGAATCCAGTGGTTCAAGACGCGCATCGCCCAGGCGGAGATTGCCGCCCTTGCCGCCGAAGCAGCACCCGACCGCATCCTCAATGCCGAACTGCGCAGCGAAATCCTGAAAGGTGCAGGCGTGTCTGCCGTGTCGCTCAAGAAGGGCGACAAGCGCCAGCTCATGCTGCGTGATGACAGCCTGCGCATGGTGGAGGAGAGTTTCGACCTGCGTCCGGGCATGTACTACAATACGGCACTCGATGCCCTTGCGGCACTGGTGCGCAGCGGCGACCGCACCATTTCCGTGGTGGACTATCCGCCCAACATGTCCGGCGACCTGATCGAGATCGCGCTTCACGAACAGCCCCTCTCGGAAGCCATGCGCAGCTACGGCCTGCGCATTCTCCTGCTCTCGGTGGTGCTGTCGCTGATCGTGGCGGCCTTCATCTTCGCGGCTTTGAGCCGCGTGCTGGTGCGCCCCATGCAGCGCCTCTCCGCCAACATCACGCGCTTTGCCGGAAACCCGGAGGATGCCTCGCGCATCATCACGCCGTCCGGACGCAGGGACGAACTGGGTGCTGCCGAACAGGAACTGCATGCCATGCAGACCGAACTGCACGCCATGCTGCAGCAGAAGAACAGGCTCGCTGCCCTGGGCCTTGCCGCCAGCAAGGTGAGCCACGACCTGCGCAACATGCTCACCTCGGCGCAGCTCATTTCCGACAGGCTGGCAGAGGTGAGAGACCCGCAGGTGCAGCGCTTCGCGCCGAAACTCATCGGCTCGCTCGACCGCGCCATCGCATTCCTCAACCGCACCCTCAAATATGGCCAGGCAGTGGAACCGCCACCACAGCGCGAAACCCTCGATGTGCGCGCCCTGGTGGCCGACGTGCTGGAGGCCTTTGCGCTTATGGGCAACCGCCCCGCCCTGCATAACCGTGTAGGCGCGGGGCTTGTCGCCGAAGCCGACCGCGAGCAGCTGACGCGCATCCTCACCAATCTCGTGCGCAATGCCGTGCAGGCGCTGGATCAGGTGGCGGAGGCCCGTGGCGGAGACGTGGTCGTCATGGCCGAACGCCAGGGCAGCGTCACGGTCATCCACGTAAGCGACACCGGGCCCGGCATTCCGGAAGCGGTGCGCGACCGCGTCTTCTCGGCCTTCCGCTCGTCAGCGAAAAGCGGGGGCACCGGGCTGGGGCTGGCCATTTCGGCGGAGCTGGCCGAGGCCCATGGCGGCAGCCTGAAAGTGGCTCGCACCGGCCCGGACGGCACCACCTTCACCCTGACCCTGCCAGACCCGCCGGTGCAGATCCATGGCCGGATTCACCGCCACCAGACCGGATCCTGAGGGCTTGGCAAGAGGATGGAATTCGGCGCTTGCCTTTGCCGGCATGAGCGGATAAGGACACGCCGTTTCCGCCACTCGCGTTGAAGCACAAAGCGCCCGTAGCTCAGCTGGATCAGAGCACCAGACTACGAATCTGGGGGTCAGAGGTTCGAATCCTTTCGGGCGCGC
>CALMZX010000015.1 GCA_937870685.1 uncultured Alphaproteobacteria bacterium | reverse complement strand
CAGGAGACGTGGCCGAGTGGCTGAAGGCAACGGTTTGCTAAATCGTCATACGCTGTCAAGGCGTATCGAGGGTTCGAATCCCTCCGTCTCCGCCACCTTCCAGCCAAATGCAGACCCCTGATTCGTGTGCGCCGCTTCGCGTCGCTCAGATGTTTTCCGACGTGTAGATGTCGAAGGGAAGAGAGATGGATTGCGGCGGGAAGTCCGGTCCGCCGTCGTGGGCGCGGATCATCGCGGCGATGGTTTCCCGTGCCACTGTCTGGATCGGCTGCGACAGCAGGAAATTGATGGTGCCATCAAGGAGTGCTGCGCGCGTGACGTCTGTGAGGTCATGGGCAATCAGCACGATCTCCCGCGACCTGCCGCTGGCCCGCAGTGCCGCGCAGACCCCGGAGATGCCGCCCCCGTCGCAATAGAGTGCGGCGAGTTGCGGGTTCTGGTCGAGGATTCGTTCGGTGATCTCCTGCGCAATCGTTGCGGTTTCGAAGGTCGATTGAGCGTCGAGCAGTTCGAGGCCGCTCGGATGTTCGCGGAAATAGGAGCGGAAACCGCTCTCGCTCGTTTCCTGGCAGCGGTAGCGGTGGTTGCCGACAAGGATCGCGACCTTGCCCGGCGGGCGGCAGAGATTGGTGACTGCCCATGCGGCAGTGCGGCCGACTTTCCAATTGTCGATGCCGATGTAACCGACGTTGCAGCGCGCCGTGAGGGGAGAGATGAGGGCAAAGGTCTTGATCTGTCTGTCAGCGAGAGATTCGATGGTGGCCGCGACAACCGGGTGTTCCGTTGACACGACGCCGATGACGTCCACTTCACCCGCTAACGCCAGCAGTTTCTCTGATACGTTTTGAGGTGCCAGCTCCTCAAGATGCTCAATTCGTATCATGACCTCATGACTATCGACCGCAACAGCAGCCTGCCTCAGGGCGCCGTTGAGGGTGCGGTAGAGCACGCGATTTGACTGGAGGAGAAGGATGCCAATGCGCACCCTGGGGCGCGTGGAGCGCAGGCTCTCCTTGATTGTGCCGACACCATAAAATCCGACCGTTTCAGCGGCTTGCAGAACGGCCTTGAGGGTGTCGTCGCGCACCTTGTCGGGCTCGTGGATGGCGCGGTTGACGGTCGAGACTGACAGGCCGCAGTGCAGGGCGACGTCGCGGATTGTGGCTCTCGGCATGAAACCTCCAATTCAAGCAATCTCATTTCAAACATTCAGACATGAGTCGAAATGACATAAAATGCACAGACTGATCTCACGGAATATTGCACAACTTATCAGGGCTATGCAACAAACATTCCAAAGATGAGTGCTGCGCACCAGATATTCCGCACTGCAGCACAGGCGGGGAGGATCACATGGACGACCTGCAGTTTGGTACCCGCGACAAGCGCGGCGATTGGGCCCCCAAGGATGTGCTTGAGGTGGCGCCGTTCTGGTACTGGCCGATGAGCATCGGCAAGCTGCTCCGCTGGCTGGTGGGATACGTCTGGCCATGGAACGCCTTCCATATGGCAACGGCACTCGCCTACTGGTACTACATCGTGCCGGATGCCGAGACGATGAAGACATTCGCCTGGGGCTGGGCCCTGTGGCTCTATGTGGTCAATGCCGCCGCGATCTTCGTCATGTACGGCGCCATCGAACTGTTCTGGTACGTGAAGCGCAGGCAGGGCACCCGCTTCAAGTACAACGCCAAATTCCCCGCCGACAATCCGTCTGACGTGTTCTGGTTCAAGAGCCAGAACATCGACAATTTCCTGCGCAGCTTCTTCATCAGCATTCCGCTGTGGACGGCGATTGAAGTGGTGATGCTCTGGTGTTTCGCCAATGGTTTCGTGCCCTGGCTGACCTGGGCGGACAATCCCTACTATCTCGTGCTGTTGGTGTTCATCGCGCCGATGATTCACGAGGTGCACTTCTTCTGCATCCATCGTCTCATCCACACGCCGTTTCTCTACAAGTGGGTGCATTCGGTGCATCACAACTCCATCAACCCGTCCCCGTGGTCGTCGTTGTCCATGCATCCGGTGGAGGGATTTGCCTATCACGCTGTGGCGCTCTGGCACCTCGTCATTCCGTCAAACCCCATTGTTGCGCTGTTCCAGCTTCATGTCGCGGGTTTCGGCGCGGTCAACGGCCATATCGGTTTCGACAAGCTGGAACTGACCGAAGCCAGCACGCTCGATAGCCACGCTTACGCCCACTACCTGCATCACAAGTATTTCGAAGTGAACTACGGCGGCGACGGGACCATCCCGCTCGATAGGTGGTTCGGCTACTGGCACGATGGCAGCAAGGAAGGCGAGGCGCGCATGAACGAACGTTTCAGGCGCAAACGCGAACGGATGAACAGGAAGAGCGCGGAAAGCGCCTGAGACTGAAAACCGGGACTGAACAAGATTGTGGAACCCCGTCACACCGACGGCAAATGGGAGGAAGACCATGAAGACACTGAAGAAGATGATGGCAACGGCAGCCGTTCTGGCCGTCAGCGCCACGGCGGCATTGGCAGCAGACATTGCCGTCATCGGCGGCAAGAATGACGATGCCTTCTGGAACAAGATCAAGAAGGGCGTGGACGATGCCCGCCTGGTTGTTGAAGCCAATGGCGGCAAGGTGAACTATCTCCGCATGCAGAGCTATGACAACTTCGCAGCCGACTCTGCCGAAATCATCCGCACTGCCATCAGCCAGAAGCCGCAGGGCCTCGCTGTTCCGGACTGGGTGTATGACTCCCAGGACCCGGCCATCAAGGAAGCCATTGCCGCTGGCATCAAGGTCATCCTCTTCAATGCCGGAACCTGGGACAAGGCGAAGGAACTCGGCGCCCTTAACTACATCGGTTCGGATGAATACGTGGCGGGACGCGCAGGTGGCGAATACCTTGTGAAGCAGGGTGCCAAGAACGGCATCTGCATCAACACGCTGCCTGGAACGGCGAACATCGAAGCCCGCTGCAAGGGCATGATCGACGCGATGACGGAAGCCGGTGCCAAGGCGGAACAGCTGCCCCTGCCGTCAACGTCATTCGGCGACCCCGTTGCCATTGCAGAGGCCGTGAAGGCGACCCTGACCTCGAAGCCGGAAATTGATGGTGCACTGGCCATCGGCGCCGGAGAGGCGGATGCGTCTGCGATCGGTATTGCCCAGGCTGGCAAGACCGGACAGGTGAAACTTGGCTGCTTCGACTTCAATGAAGCCACGCTGGGGCGCATCAAGAGCGGCGAGCAGGCTTTCGCCATTGACCAGCAGCCCTACCTGCAGTCACTGCTGGCGATCACGTTGCTGGCGGGTCATATCGACTTCGGCACGGATCTGCCGACCCGTCCGGTGCTGACAGGCCCGGGGATTGTGGATG
Source organism: uncultured Alphaproteobacteria bacterium (assembly GCA_937870685.1). Classification (GTDB taxonomy): domain Bacteria; phylum Pseudomonadota; class Alphaproteobacteria; order Rhizobiales; family Aestuariivirgaceae; genus Aestuariivirga. The sequence continues at coordinate 14,186 of CALMZX010000015.1, read as the reverse complement.
GGTCGAACGTCGATGCCACGATCGCGGGCGTGAAGATCGGCGCCCGCTGACATCTCACCGCTGAAACAACCAGAGTGCTGCCTTGGCAGCACTCTGGAGTTGCTGTTGACCCTGGGGGCACATTCGTTGAACCTCAGGACCGCTGAAACCTGTCCTTTCCGGAGAGCCTGATGACCAGCATGCCGCTTGCCAGCATTTTCCGCCGCCCCGAAGCCGGTTCACTCGTGGGGCTGCTCATGGTGGTGGCGTTCTTCGTGGTCACGGGGGGCGTCGAGTTCCTTTACCTGTCAAGCGTCGGAAGCTGGCTGAGCCGGGCGGCGAATCTCGGAATCATTGCCATTCCCGTCGGTCTTCTCATGATCTCCGGGGAACTGGACCTTTCGGTCGGTTCCATGATTACGGCCGGTTCCATGATCACGGCGTTGGTGTCCGGATTCTACGGATTGCCGATCATCGTGGGCATCATGGCGGCGCTGGGCTTCGGCATTCTTGTTGGCATGCTGAACGGCTACCTGGTGGTACGCACGCATGTTCCTTCCTTCATCGTGACACTCGGAACACTTTTTGCCGTCGCGGGACTGCTGCTGGGTCTCAATATCGTGCTCACCGGCACCACGACGGTGACGTTGATGGCACCGGAACTGGCGAAAACACTCTTTGGCAAATATTTCGGACAGGGTTTCCAGGTGCTGATCATCTGGTGGATAGTGATCACCGCCGCGTTCGTGTTTTTTGTACACTACTCTCCTTATGGAAACTGGATCTTCGCTATTGGCGGGGACAAGGTCAGCGCCAGAAATTCGGGCATTCCCACCGAGAGAATGACAATCCTGCTCTTTGTGCTCTCGGCGGTAAGCGCGGCATTCGTGGGCATGTCGCAGGCCATTCTTTTCCAGGCTGTGCAGGCCACGCCGCAGATGACACTCATTTTCAACACCATCATCGCCGTGGTGGTCGGGGGCGTGCTTCTGACCGGTGGTTTCGGTTCCGTGATCGGCATTTTCTTCGGCACGATCACGTTCGCGGTTGTGACCCAGGGCATCTACTACACAAGCTTCGACCAGACATGGTCAAACCTCATCATCGGCGTGCTGCTGCTCGGTGCCGTTCTCATGAACAACACCTTCCGCAAGATGGCGCTGACCTACGCGCCGAAGAAGAAGTGAGGACTGGCCATGACCGCTCCGATCATCGAACTCCGCAATATCAACAAGTCCTTCGGCCCCATCGATGTTCTGCATGACATCAACATCAAGGTGCATGCGGGCGAGGTACTCTGCCTGTTGGGCGACAATGGCGCCGGCAAGTCCACACTGATCAAGATTCTCTCTGGTGTTCACAAGCCAAGTTCCGGTTCCATCCTGATGGATGATGCGGCGGTGGCGTTCTCGACACCGCGCGAGGCCACTGACCGGGGCATTGCCACGGTACACCAGTTTGGCGGCACATTTCCGCTGATGAGCATCGGCCGCAGCTTTTTCGTGGGCGTCGAGCCGACAAAGGGCTGGGGACCGTTCCGGATATTCGACCGGAAGAAGGCCAATGAGATCGCCGTCAAGGCTGTCCGCGATTTTGGCATCACCCGCATCGACGATGGTGACCGGCTCGTCGGCGGCCTGTCCGGCGGTGAGCGCCAGTCCCTCGCCATCGCTCGCGCCGTGCATTTTGGCGCACGGGTGCTGATCCTCGACGAGCCGACGGCGGCGCTCGGCGTGAAACAGGCAACTCACGTGTTGCGCATCGTCAATGAGGCCAAGAAGCGTGGACTGGCGGTGATTTTCATCACCCACCAGGTCATGCATGCCATGGCTGTGGGTGATCACTTTGCCGTTCTCATCCGCGGTTCAGTGGCCGCCGATTTCCGCAAGGGCGAGAAATCGCGCGAAGAGATCACAGACCTGATGGCCGGCGGCGAAACCATTGCCGACCTTGAAAAGGAAATCGAGAACTACATGGCCAGCCATGACGGACACCCGCCGCCCGTGACACCGGGCTAGGTTCGGTCCGCCATTTCATGCTTGCCACCGGACGGGGCCGGGGCCATGACGGCACCACTTCACGCAATTCGGGATATGAGACCATGACCACCCCATTCCAACTCGCTGCCTGTGCCGAAATGCTTTGGCGGGACAAGCCCATCGAATGGCGCGCCAGCCGACTGAAGGACTTGGGCTTCGGTGTCGGCCTGTGGAACTGGCCGACCCACGATCTCGCCAAACTGGAAAAGACCGGTGCCACCTTCACTATCATGAACGGCTATCTTGAGGGCCGCCTTGCGGATGACGCGGGTGCCGACATGCTCCTGAAATCGGCGCGGGAAACGGCACAGGTGGGCAAGCGCCTGGGCGTGGCGCGCCTGAACCTGCATGGCACGGGCCTTGGCGACGGCGGCATTCCCATCGTCCAGACGCAGGTTGTGAGTGGCGCCATGTGGTTGAAGGCCAGGGACACGCTGAACCGGATCTGCGACATGGCCGAGAAGGAGGGCGTGACCTTCACGCTGGAAAACCTGAATTTGCTTGATCATCCGGGATGCCCGTTCGGCTCCACGGCGGAAGTTTTGGCACTGGTTTCCTCAGTCAACCGCCCGCAGCTCCGCATCAACCTGGACCTCTATCACACCCAGATCGGGGAGGGTGATTTGGTGCGCTGGTGCGAGAAGTGCCTGCCCTGGATCGGCGAAGTGCAGGTTGCGGACAATCCCGGGCGCTTTGAACCCGGCACAGGCGAAATCAACTATCGTGGTGTGGCTCAGGCGCTCAAGAAGATGGGCTATTGCGGCCCAGTCGGTCTTGAGAGTTTTGCCATTGGCGATGCGGAAAAGGCACTGGGTGCTTTCCGGGACGCCTTCACGGTGTGATCCGCCAATGCGACCCCGGTTGCAGCTACATGTGCACGCGGGAGACCGTCACGGGCCCTGCGTGGCGATCAACCTGTCGACCAGGGGTTCCATGAGGCTGGCATCCACATTGGCGAAGGCGATGCGCAGGTAGTCCTCCTGGCCCGGGCCAAACATGGAGCCGGGCAGGCACAGCACGTCATGTTCCTGGGCCAGCCGCATGGCGACGGCCTTCGACGCCTGGCCCCCGAACGGGTGACGGACATAGGCGAAATAGGCCCCGCTGCTGATCAGTTTGTAGTCGAGGCCCTTGCGCGAAAAGGCTGACCGGATGGCAGCGAGCCGCTGTGCCATCATCTCCAATTTGCCGCGCTTCCACGTGTCCAGTTCGCGCAGGGCATAGATCACGCCCTGCTGGGTGATCTGCGGCGGGCAGATGGTCATGCAGTCGAGGATCTTGGCGGCTTCCGCCAAAATGTCTGGCCCGGCCGTCATGGCCCCCAGGCGATAGCCGGCCAAGGCATAAACCTTCGAAAAGCTGTAGAGCTGGATCAAGGTGAGGTGCCAGTCCGGGCGTTGGAATAGGCCATGGGCGGGGGCGGGGTCAGGGCGGAAATCCTTGTAGGTCTCGTCGAGGATCAACGCCAGGCCACGCGCCTTCGCAAGCTCAAAGAAGGCCCCCAGCACATCCGCCGGATAGACGGCGCCCGTCGGATTGTTGGGCGTGCACAGGACAATGGCTTTCGTGTTTGGGCCGATTGCCGCTGCGGCATCCTCGGGTGACGGGTAGGCGCGGCCGTCCGCGAAAGCGGGAATGGTGCGCATGCCGATGCCCAGCATGGTCAGCCACATCTGGTGGTTGAAGTAATAGGGAACGGGAATCACCACGTCGTCGCCCGCCTTGGCAACGGCCATCACGGCGGCCGCGAAGGCCTGGTTGCACCCGGTCGTCAGGGCCACATGGTCCGCCGGGATATCTGCCCGGTAGTCGGCGCTGACGTGGGCGGCATAGGCGGCGCGAAGTGCGGGCAGGCCATAGATGTCGGTATAGCCGCCCGTCGAGGGCTGCATGGCGATGCGTCCGAATTCCTGCTGCAATTCCTCAGCCGGTGGATAGCTTGGCACGGCCTGGCACAAATTGATCAGGTCCCGGTTTCGCGGCCCCTGACGCACCCAACTCATGGCCTCCGCAATCGGGGGCGCCTCCACGCGGGTCACGAGGGGGGAAACGGGATAACTCATCGGCGAATCCTGACTCTAGGAAATTGCAACAAAATCAGGCATGACCTTGCCATGACTGGGCACACGATTGAAAGCATTTTGAAGGCGCGGAACGCTTGGCTGAAAGGACAGCCACCTGATTTGCAGGCCGTGAACGACCGTGCCGCGATGACCCGGATCATTTCCGTCAACTACCGTGTGTTTGAGGAAGTGCGCGACCGCATTTTGCGCAACACCGATTCCTTTCTGCGGCATGTGGAAATCATCCCGGAAACGCTGTCGGTGGAGGGCCATGCCCTCGTCAACGAATTGCTCAACCACGGCATCATCCTGCGCGAAGAGCACGGCCACGAAATTTGCGAGGCACAGGGGCGGCGCTATTTGTCGGGCGGCTGGCTGGAGGAACTGGCTTGGCTCGCCGCCGTTGATGCAGGCGCCGACGAAGCGGTGTTCGGGCAGGTGATCGGATGGTCGGTGCAAGGCTATTCCGGCGAGAATGAAATTGACCTCATCATGCGTGAAGGTGACCGCCTTGGCTTCGTGTCGTGCAAGGCCCTGCGCTCGGAACTGGACATGCACGATCGAAAGCACCGCAACAGGCTCATGGACGCAGTCCACGAGGCCGACAACCTGATCGACCATTTCGGCAGGGCAGGAGACAAGGTGGCCATTCTCGTGTCGACGGACCTGTTTGACGAGGTGCGTGGCGCGGCGCGATACAACGCCCTGATGGGCAAGGCAGCAGTGCTTGACGTGCGCATCATTCCGCTTGAGGAAATGGGCTTCGGCAGGCTGCGTGCGGCACTCGCTGACCTGATCAACACCGAACACGCAACAGGTGAAACATGAAGGCGATCCGTTTTGAGAAGACCGGCGGTCCCGAGGTCCTCCAGTATGTTGACATCACCGTGCCACCACCGAAGGAAGGTGAGGTCCGGCTGCGGCACACGGCGATAGGCCTCAACTACATTGATACCTACCACCGCAGCGGTCTTTACCCCCTTGCGTTGCCGAGCGGCATCGGCCTGGAGGCAGCGGGCGTGGTCGAGGCCTTGGGCCCGGGCGTGAAGGGGTTCAAGGCCGGAGACCGCGTGGCCTACGGCACAGGGGCCCTCGGGGCCTATGCCGAAGCGCGCAACTACCCCGCCAACCGGCTGGTCAAACTGCCCAAGGCCATCGCTGACGAGACCGCCGCCGCCATGATGCTCAAGGGCATGACAGTCCGCTATCTTTTGCGCGCCACCTACAAGGTTAAGCGCGGTGAGACGATCCTGCTGCATGCCGCGGCAGGTGGCGTCGGCCTCATACTCTCGCAATGGGCAAAGGCGCTCGGCGTCAAGGTCATTGGCACGGTGGGCAGTGATGCCAAGGCGGAGATCGCAATGGCCCACGGCTGCAGCTGGGTGATCAATTCCTCGACCGAAGATGTGGCCAAGCGCGTGCGTGAGATCACCAAAGGCGAAGGGGTTCCGGTTGTTTATGACGGCGTGGGGCAGGCGACCTTGATGGCCTCGCTGGACAGCCTGCGTCCTCGTGGCCTGCTGGTGAGTTTCGGGAATGCCTCCGGCCCCGTGAAGGCGCTGGACCTAGGCCTTCTCTCAGCAAAGGGCTCGCTCTACGTCACGCGACCGACGCTGTTCTCATATACTGCGGCTGATGCCGATTTCCGCGACACGGCGTCTGACCTGATCGAGATCGTGAAGTCCGGCAAGGTGAAGATCCCCGTCAACCAGCGCTATACATTGGCAGACGCGGCCCAGGCCCACCGCGATCTCGAGGCGCGCAAGACAACCGGCTCCACGGTGCTGCTGCCCTGATGAGCAAGATGGCTTTGGGCAGCAAAGGCACGCGGCCAAGAGGAATGATCCCTTGCAGAATGTGAATGTGGAAGCGCAGGTACGTGGCATTTTCGGCCTGTTCTCACAGGGCCGCCATGCCGAGGCTCTCAACCTCGCGCGCCAGCTCCACAGGGCAGCCCCCCAACTGGCCATCGCAAATTACTGTGTGGGCCATGGATTGGCCGCCAGCCGCCAGCCGAAAGCGGCGTTGCCGTTTCTGCGCAAGGCGGCCCAGGCCGAGCCCCGCAACGCCGAATTTCTCGTCCGGTTTGGCAAGGTGCTTCTGGATGTGGGGCGCATCCGCGAGGCAGAATCTGTGCTGCTCAAGGCCCATGACCTGAACCCGAAGCTGCCCATGGTGCCGTGGACACTGGGCATGTACTACGCCTCGATCGACCGTTTCGATGTGGCGGCCGGACACTTCGCCAAGGTGCTGCAATCACAACTGCCGCCCGAGGCCGTGGAAACGGCACGTCTGGACTGGGCCAATGCGCTGATCGAAAACGGCCAGACGGAAGAAGCGGAGAAGGTCTTGCGTGCAGCACTCCCGCACCCGCAGGTGCGTGGAGCAGCCCTCGTCAAGCTCAGCACCATCAGGCCGATTTTGCCGGACAGCGAAGACGGTCGGCTGCTGGAAGCTGAACTCGCCCGAAAGGATGTCAGCAACCAGGACCGCTCGTCACTGCTCGCGGCGAAATCGCGCGGCCTCCGGGCTACCGGTGATCTTGAGGGGGAGTATGCAACCCTCCAGGCCAGCAAGGCGGCGCGCGGCAGCAACTACGATGTGTCCCGTTTTGCCGCGCAGGTGGACGCCATCATTGCCGCCTTCACCCCGGCGGTTTTGTCGAAGCTTGTGGCCGCAGCGGGGGAGAGCGCCTTTCGTCCCATTTATGTCGTGGGCCTTCCGCGTTCGGGCACGACCCTGACGGAGCAGATCCTGTCCCGGCATGATGACGTGGCGGGCGCAGGCGAACTCACGCTCATGGGAGACTTGCTGGGTGAAATTCTGGGCGGGCGGCCGCTCGCCAGCCTGCCGGAGGTGATTGGCGCACTGGAAGGGCCGCGTCTGCGTGAGTTCCGCGCCGACCTTGAGGCGACCATGCGCTTTCTCTGCCCAGGTGCCGAACGCGTTGTCGACAAGATGCCCCACAACTTCCTGTGTCTGGGTCTGGTCGCAGTCCTGTTCCCGCAGGCCAGCATCATCAACTGCCGCCGGCATCCGGCCGACAACCTGTTGTCGGGCTTCAAGGCCGATCTCAACGCGACGCATGGCTTCTTCGACCAGCCGCATTGGTTCATTGAATATTATGGCCACTACAGGCGTTTGATGCACCATTGGCACGAGGTTCTGCCCGGCCGCATTCATGACCTGTCATACGAGGCATTGGTCACCACGCCACGAAAGCAGATCGCAAGCCTCCTCTCATTTTGTGGCTTGCCCTGGCAAGAGGAATGCCTCCATCCGGAGGACAACACTGCGCGCATCGGCACCGCCAGCGTGCTGCAGGCGCGCAATCCGATCAACGCCAGTTCCGTTGGCGGCTGGAAGAAATATGCTGCCCACCTTCAGCAGGTCGTGGACACGCTGGAGGAGGGATAGGCGTAGGCTACTGGCTGGCGAGCCTGTCGCAACTGTCCACCGACTGAGCCGCAATGGCGGCCCAGGGAGCGCTGCAACTGGTCTTTGAGCAAAGGAATTTCGCCAGCGCGGTCGAGGGAATGGCATGTGCCAGGTTGATCAGGTTTCCGTTGGCATCCGTGAGTGTACTGACCACCATGCCCACCAGCTTGCCGTTGCCGTCGAATAGCGGGCCACCCGATTCGCCCTTCTGTGTGCCCATGCTGAGCACCAGAGCGTCCGGGTAGCCGAACTTGCCATAGGCCACAGCGCGGCCGAAGTGGCGGCTTTCGAGACGGCCAATGCGTGCCGTGTCAGCTTGCGCATGTGGACGGCCCAACGTGAACACGAGATCATTGCGGGCAAGGCAGCCGGGAAGCGTCGGCACAACAGAAGGGCCGGAATAACCCCGCAGTTTGATGACAGCCATGTCGTTGCCGGGATTGATGGCAATCACCTTGCCCGAATAGACCCGGCCGTTGGCGGCACGCGCCGAGATTTCGTTGCCTTCCTCCACCGCCACATGGGCCGCCGTCATGACAAGGCCTGAACCCTCCACGACATAGCCGCTGCCGGAGGTGATCGCCCTGTTGCCGATCTCGGTGGCGCGCGCCGACTTGGAGAGTTCCTTGACGTTGAGTGTTACGTAAGTCGGACCCGTGGCCGGGATGAGGTGGGAGACGGTGTCCAGTCCGCCGGTGGCAGGCACGGGGCCGGGCTCGAGAGCAATGTTCCGGCTTTCCAGACTGATCTTTTCTGTGCCCGCGCAGCCCGCCAGAGCAGACGCAAGGACAAAAAGCGCTGCGACGATACGCAGTGTGGTGCGTGGCAATGTCCGACTGCTCTGCGCCATCGCGGTCACGCGGCCTCAAATCCTGCTTGTTGCGTAGTCATAACCGCTCTGGTTGAGCTTGGCAAACAGGGGCTCCAGCCGGTCGCCATAGCGTTTCCAGCGTTCAAGCGATGACGTGTAAACCGGTTGCCGAACCTGGTCGCGGCTGAAGGTGCGGACTGTCGAGCCCTGCTGGTGGAAGTTGAGGCAGGCGTCATCCCACGGCAGTCCGCAGAAGGCGATGAGCTTGCGCGTCATGTCTTCCGGCTGTGCCACCATCTCTTCATACCGCATTTCAAAAACCTGTTCCGGAAAACAGGACTTCCAGTACCGCATGATCTCTTCCTGGGCCAGATAGCGCTCCACGTAAGCGCTCGGGTCATAGGCATAGTCGTGACCTCTGTTCATATTGTGTTGGAATGCAGACACAAAATTGTCAGCCGGGTGACGGCGGCAATGGACAAAGCGGGCCTTCGGAAACACCAGGTGTATGAAGCCCAGGCTGTCGGTGTTGCTGGGGGATTTCTCGACCACGCGCCGTTTCGAGCCTTCTGCAAAAGCGCCAAAGAAGGTTTTGAATTCATTGGCGATATTGCGAAGGCTTCCGCGGCTTGCCTCGTCCATGATGGCGCGGTGCGCGTGCTCGTGCCAGTGCTGCTGGCGGAACATCTTGTCGTAGCGGTTGAAGCGGTCTGTTTCGCCGATGCTGATGCATTGGGGGTGTGCGCCGATCACCTGCGCCGTGAGCGTCGTGCCGGAGCGCGGCATGCCGACGATGAAAATGGGACTCTCTGACTGCTCCCCATAGGTCGCCGCACGCTGGATCAGTTCCTTGGCATAAAGGCCGCGGGCCTGGAAATTCTGGATGCGAAGTTTCTCGGCGCTGTGGTGTTCGATTTTGAGCAGTGCCCGCGCCTTGGCCCACAGGTCAAAGGCCTCCACATGCCGGCCCTGGTTGTCGAGGCAGCGCCCCATTGCCAGAAACGCATTGGCGCGCTCACTCGCGGGAAGGGCCTCGCTTTCCGCCAATCTGGCAAGGCGGGCCACAAGTCCTTCCGGCACCTGCTTGCCCGCATTGAGCCCGCGCATGACGAGGAAGGCCGGGGCATCTGCCGCCGATGCAATCATGTCATCCAGCAGGGCATCCGCCCTTGCTGATTCGTTGATGGCATAGAGGCATTCTGCCAACTGAAGCGTTACGCCTTCCTTCTGGGCGGCACTGGTGGCTGTCTCCAGCGCGGTTTCGAAATGCGGCAGGGCGCGATGGCCCTTGTCCATTTCCATGTAGCAGCGTCCCAGCATGAGATTTGCCTCATGCAGGGCAGGCGCGCGCGCCACGGCACCTTGCAGCAGGGGCAATGCGAATTCGGGCAAACGGAGTTCGACATAGAATTCGCCAAGCTGGGCGGCGATCCCGGCGGACTGCGGATCAAGTTGCTGGGCAGCATGGGCGGCACCCAGTGCATCCTGCTTCCGGCCAAGCGACCAGAGCAGTCGGGCCTGCAGGTGATGTGCGGAGGCGTGGCGCGGGGCGGTGCGCAGCACGTCCTGCACGGCCAGCAACGCGTCATTCAGCTTGCCCCGGCCCAACAGGTCGTTGGCGCGGAGGAGATTGTTTTCAATGCTCATGATGCGTGGCTAGGCGGGATTCCTCGGGGCGGTCGGTTGCGCCATGATAACCGTGCTTCTCCAGCGTTGCAAAGAGTGTGTCGAGATGGTTGCCGTAACGGCGCCAGCGCCCCACGGAGGTGGCGTAGAGCGGCTTTCGCACCTGATCCCGGCTGAAGGTCCGCACCGTGCTTTTCTGGGCATGGAAGTTCAGACAGGCCTCATCCCAGGGCAGGCCGCAGAAGGCGACGAGCTTGCGGGTCATGTTCTCCTGGTCTGCGACCATGTCTTCATAGCGCAACTCGAAAATCTGCTCCGGGAAGCACGACGTCCAGTAACGCATCATCTCCTCCTGTGCGAGGTAACGTTCCGCGAAGGCCGTTTGGTCATAGGCGTAGTCATGGCCGCGGTTCATGTTGTGCTGGAAACAGGAAATGAAGTTGTCTGCCGGATGCCTGCGGCAGTGGACAATGCGCGCTTTCGGAAAGACAAGGCGGATGAAACCGAGATGGTCATAGTTGGCGGGTGTCTTCTCCACCGGCCGGGACTTGCTGCCCTCGGCAAAGACGGAAAAGAAGCGCGTGAACTCATCTGCAATTCTCCGCAAGGCTCCGGCTTCCGCATCGTTTTGCATCTTGTCGCCTGCATCAGGGCCTGTGTACTGGTCCCGGAACAAGGCATCATGCCGGGCGATACGGTCCGTCTCGCCAACATTGATGCAGGCGGGGTGGGCACCGATCACCTGTGCCGTCAGGGTGGTGCCCGACCTCGGCATCCCGACGATGAAAATGGGGCTGTCGGTCTGGTTGCCATGGGATGAAAGCCGTTCCAGCATGTCCTTCGGATAGAAGGAACGGATCAGGGCGGAGCGCCGCATCAGTTGGCCGGGCTCGTGCTGTTGCACGCCGAGCAGGGCGCGCGATTGGCTCCACATCTCGAAGGCGAGGTCGTGTCGTCCTTCAACATCATGACAGCGGCCGAGGCCGAGCAGGGCGTTGGCACGATCTTCCGCGTCGAGTTTCGGATTATTGCTTGCGGCCTCAAGCATCTCCGGCAGCCACTGCGGCACCGGCTTGCTGACGCTGCTGCCGCGGAAGAAGAGCGGTTCCGGAACCTGCGGATAATTCCGGATCAGGCCATCGATTACGGCATCTGCCGCTGCACCCTCGGAAACGGACGACAGGCACTCGGCAAGTGCGAGCGACGCACCGATTTTCTCCATGGGGGTTCGTGCAGCAGCTAAGGCCTTCTCCAGGTGGGGGCTGGCAAGGTGACCTTTCTGCATGGTGAGGTAGCAGCGGCCAAGCTGGAAATTTGCCGCATGATCCTCGGGAACCTGACGGCAGGCCTGTTGCAGGATCTCGAGGGCATATTCTGGCAGGCGCAGATCGACATAAATCTCGCCCAGCAGCAGCTTGGTGAAGGCTGCCTTGGGATCGAGTTGCCAGGCGCGCGTGGCTGCAGCCAGGCCTTGCTCCCTGTTGCCCTGGCGCAGGTGAATGCGGCCCATGAGGAAATGTGCGCCCGCAAGATTGGGCTCGCGCTGAAGCAGGCGCCGCACGATGGGCAAGGCAGACGTGGTGTTGCCCTGGGTGATCAGGCTGTTGGCCTGCTGCATCTCGGCTCTGGCAGTTGCATCAGCAGGGACGACCGGGCGTGACATGGGCGGGCAACTCCTTTGCGGCAGGGGCAAAAAAATACGGCCCGCCGAAGCGGGCCGTATCTTAGAACCAATCCGTGATGGATTAGAAGTTCCACCAGGTCACGAAGGCAGCCTTGGTCACGTCCACATCGGCGTTCGGAATACCACCGACGCCCGAGAAGTCGTAGCTGTTCCAGCTGGCCTGCACGCCCATCTTGAGCTGGCTGACCGGCGACCAGTACACGCCACCGGCGATGGTCATTTCGTCAGCTTCTTCAGCCGAGCCCTGTTCCTCGTAGCTCGAGAAACCGGCGCCCAGTTCGGCGCTGATCGAGTCCGACAGCGTCGCGATCACAGCAGCGCTGACTTCCCAGCCATCGGCGAGGGTTGCGTAAGCGAAGGCGGTCGTCGGCGAACGGTAGAACACGTTGTTGCCGATGCTGCCAGCGACGGACACGTTGAACATGTCAGACAGGTTGGCACCGAGGCCGATACCGACCTGGCTCTGCGTGTGGTCACCCGCGAGCGGGCCGGTGTACCAGGCGAGATCAGCGTCTGCATCGCGGATGTAACCGGCGATTTCAGCGTTGAACATGTCACCGGCATAGGTCGCTTCAGCAGCGAAGCCGAAGGCCGAGTCGGAACCGGTGAGAGCCGGGGTGGCCTGGTTGTCACCTTCGTCCGTGTGCTCGATGGCAACGGCGAGGCCGATCGGGCCGGAAGCGTAGGACACGCGCATCTGCGTGAAGTCACCGCCGTCAACCGTGGACACGCCACGAGAGATGTAGGCGTCGTTGACCTTGCGGAGGCCCATGCCGATCGTGGCGAGCGAGCCGTTGTAGCCGCCAGCGAACGTCAGTTCCGGCGTCATCTTCCACCAGCCCCAGGCGTAGTCCATCATGACGCCAGCCGAGTTCGACGTGAAGCCCGTGCCGCCAGCGGCCAGGTTGTTGTCAAAGTCAGCGTACATGCTGATCGACGCGCCGACTTCGCCAACGGCGGTGTCGGTCGTGCCGGTCACGTCGAGGCGGCCACGCGCCTTGAGGTGAAGGCTGTCATAGTCGAGGCCGATGTAGGGGCTGTGCTCAACGTCCGAGTAGGCGATGGCGGCGCGGACGCTGCCCGACCACTGGATGACCGTGGAAGCAGGAACGTCAGCCGTCGGCAGGATGCCGATGGTCGTGGCGGTCTTGGCCTGGCCCATGGAGTCACGGACTTCGAGGCCCGGAGCGACGATGCGCTCTGCGTCCGAAACCGTGAGGAGCTGGTAGCCAGCGGGGACCGACGGAGCGGCCTGGAGAGCGGAGACGTCAGCCTGGAGGGCTTCGATCTGGGCCTTCAGGTCAGCCAGTTCGTCAGCGCGGGCGCTAACCGACACAGCAACGAGAGCAGCCGTACCGAGAAGAGCGAGCTTCATAACTTTCATTTGGTTTCTCCCAAACTTTTGGAGTTGAGTGTTCCCCCCGATCCCCTGCAAGAAAATTGGGAGGGCGTTGTACGAGTCTTCGCACGGGCTGTTTGTCGTCTTATGCGCAGTTAAGGTCAACGCGCTTTCGGGCTTTCGACCCAGAATTCAGGCAGCTGTTGCAAGACTGCCACAGCGAATTAACCATTCCCGCGCATGCTCCCCAAACCCCAAATATCCCCGGAAATACAGTGGAAATCGGTTTTTCTGGCGGTGGCTGGCATAGCCAAGTGTGGTGACTGATGCTACACGCGTTAACACTTTGGGCAACCGCCGGAACGAAGGAATGGTCCCGGACCGGGGAAGGTTGCCGCAATGTTGGGGGAGTGATTCACAATGAGGAAGTGCCGCCCGTCAAAATGGCTGCCTTGGGGCGCAATAGGCGTGGGTTTCCCGCTGCTTTGCGCGGCCTTGATCAGTGACAGGTACCTGGAATCAGATGTCACGGGCCGGGCACAGCAGGCCCTTGCGGGCAGTGACCTGACGAAATGGGCCAATGTTGACCTCAATGGCCGAATCGCAACCATCACGGGCAAGACAACCAATGCTGTTGCCCCGGATGAAGTGGTGAAGCTGGTGGCCGGAACCTATGGCGTCCGCCAGGTTATCAACAAGTCAGTGGTCGAGCCGCTGATGCTCGTCGCGCCGACCATTGAAGCCATCAGCGCGGCGGCGCCTGTGGCCGAAATCAAGGGCACCTGGCCCGAAGGCGCGGCAACCACGTTGTCGGTGAAGGTGGGTGATTCGGCCTACACGCTGCCGGGCAGCCCGGAACTGACGTCTTCAGCAGGCAACTGGCTGCTCAAGCTGGCCACACCGCTTCCGGAGGGCTCCTACGACGTGAGCGCCAGCGCCAGCGTGGACAGCGACGGCGCGACAGTACTCAAGGACGCCGACGCACCTGTGAAGGTCGTGGTGGACATCCCCGATCCGGCAGCAGCACCAGCTGTCGCTGCGGCCCCGGCTGGCGCCGTGTGGCCTTATGCGCTCACCGGCACATTCCCCGAAGCCAGCGTCAGCCGCTTTGCAGCGACCGTTGAAGGCAAGGAATATGTCCTCGGGCAGGGGCCGGGACTGTCTTCTGATGGCCAGGGCAACTTTACATTTGCCCCGCAGCAGGAAT
>CALMZX010000014.1 GCA_937870685.1 uncultured Alphaproteobacteria bacterium | reverse complement strand
TCCGCCTTAATCACTGAGACATATCCTGTTTACGGTCTATCGAGCATACCAAAACATCGGACTTGGCTTGTCAAGTGGAAGAATTGCCTGCACAAAGTGGTGGCATATTTGGGGAGGTTACATGACAACAGGGCGTCTGAAAGGTAGGACTGCGTTGATCACCGGCGGTGCCAATGGCATTGGACGTGCATCGGTCGAACTATTTGCGCGGGAAGGGGCCAAGGTTGTTTACCTTGACATTGACGAAGTGGCCGGGCGGAAACTCGAACTCGCGACAAAGTCGGTTGGCTTGAATTGCCACTTTATCGCGGCTGATGTTTCTCAGGAATCCGATGTCTTGCGTGCAACAGGTCTAGCGATCCAGGCACTCGGCCATATCGACATCCTTTTCAACCATGCGGGGATCATCCTGGCAAAACCATTTCTAGAGATGGATGCCACGGATTGGGAACAGTTGATGAACCACAATGCCCGCAGTGTTTTCCTAATGTGTCGCCACGTTATTCCCGGCATGTTGAAGAGGGGATCAGGTGTGATCATCAACACATCGTCGACTTCAGCGCGGGCCGTATCACCGATGGAAACGATCTATTGCGCCTCTAAGGCAGCCATGCATCAGCTTTGTCGGGCAATTGCCGTTGAGTATCGGGACTCCGGCATTCGCTGCAATATCATTTGTCCAAGTTTTGTGCGCACCAAACATGCCACAGATGAACTTGCGCAGTTGCGCAAGTATGGCATTCCGGCATCCGATGACGCCGTCAAGGCAATGCAGGGACGTGTCTGCGAACCTGGAGAGGTGGCGTCTGTAGCACTGTTTCTGGCCTCCGATGAGGCAAGTTTCATGAATGGGGCAGAAGTTTTTGTAGATAACACTATGACGGCGGTGTGAGGCAATGCGCTGGCCTGTAGGAAGCATCAAGCCATTGGCACCGAATGGAGCGGCGCTGGAGAAACTTCGTCGGCAAATTCATCTCGGAGAATTAATCAGCGGAGAACGCTTGCCGCCTGAACGTCAGCTTGCCGATGAACTGGGTGTGGCGCGTGCCACACTGCGAGAAGCACTACGAGCACTGGAGTCTGAAGGCTGGATTGTGACCCGTCCCGGAAAATCCGGAGGCGCCTTTGTCGTCGGTCTTGCTGCGTTGCAACAGCTAGCACTATTGAGGCTGCGTCGTGATATTGCGTTGGTTTACAGGGCCTCTGAGTTTCTACAAGTTGCACTTCCAGTAGCGGCGCGGTACGCCGCCGAACGCAGGTCATCGGTCCTCTTGTATCAGTTGGAAATGTGCATCACACGCTTGGAAGCGACGCTTCCCGCAGATGCTGAATACAAGGAAAGGACGCAACTTCTCGTGCTGGTGGTGAACGCCAGTGCAAATCCCTGGCTCGTTGCCAGCGCCGTTGATGCTTTGGCATCAGTCTATTTGCCAATGTTCGATGACCGAAGCACTGAACTTGACGCAACAGCCAACTTGAATCGAAGAGCTCTCCTAAACGCAATGCGAGCACGTGAGGTTGTTAAGGCAGAGTCAGCCATGCGTCGGCTTGCCAATCTCGAATTGGCGCACCTCGCCCAATTGACTCTTCCCTGATTATCGGTCTAACACTTAGTCCAAATTTGACATGGAGCAGTGAGTTGCCGGAAACGTCAGAAATCTCGGACGTTGTTGTTGTCGGTGGCGGACCGTCCGCTGCCGTGGCAGCTCATACGCTTTCAACCAAGGGGTTGAAAGTTGTCTGTCTGGAACAAGGTGACTGGCAAAGCCCGGCGGACTTCCCCGGAAACCGCCCAGAATTTGAACTTCTGTTGCAGCAGAAATGGAGTTGGAATCCCAACACTCGAAATCGTCCTGCTGATTATCCAATGAACCTCGATGCCGCAGAAGTGACGCCCATCATGTTTGCAGGCGTTGGTGGGGCAAGGCTGCTATACGGTGCCCATTGGATGCGTCTACTGCCGTCCGACTTTCGCGTCAAAACGCTGGACGGTATCTGTGATGATTGGCCGATCGAATATGACGAGCTTGCTCCGTACTATGACCGTGTCGGCGCGTTTATCGGCGTAGCTGGCATGGACGGTGATCCGGCCTATCCCGCGTTTGAATATAATATGCCTCCGCACCCACTTGGAAGGGGCGGCCTGCGCATGGCCAAAGCCCTTAACACGCTGGACTGGCATTGGTGGGTCGGAGCCAACGCCATTCCGACGGCACGTCACAAGGCCATGGAAAAATGCGTGCGCTGGGGTGTCTGCGAGACAGGATGTCCAGCCGGAGCAAAAGCATCTTTCGACTTGGCCTACTGGCCCCACGCTATGGCGGCGGGTGCCAAGATCATCACTGGTGCGCGTGCCAGCGAAATAACGCTTGATGCGCGGGGCCGCGCCGATGGCGTTGTTTGGATCGATCGGAAAGGCGCCACGCACAAACAGCGGGCAGGCGTTGTGATCCTCGCTGCCAATGGTATCGGCACACCAAGGCTCATGCTGATGTCGCAGTCGGGCAAACACCCGAACGGTCTCGGAAACACATCGGGGCTGGTGGGCAAGAACCTCATGCTGCATCCGAACAATGAAGTGCTTGGCCTTTATGATGAACCACTGGAGAGCTGGAAGGGGCCAGCTGGCCAACCGATCTATTCTCTGGAATTTTATGAAACGGAGTTGAGTAGGGGATTCTACAGGGGGTCTAAGATGAACCTCATGCCTGTGCCGAGCATCCTGCGTTTCCTAGCGGATTTTGATGACCTGCCTTTTGATCAGCGTTGGGGAAGATCCGTCCACGATCTTGCCAAATATGCAGGAAGTGTCTTGTCTTGGGCCGGAAACATAGAAGACCTACCTGAGGAACACAATCGCGTGACGCTTGACAGTTCATTGACGGATAGCAGCGGTCTGCCTGCGCCAAAAATAGAATACAAGATCAGTGCAAATACAAAGAAGAGCCTCGATTTTTCGCTAGCCCGCATGGTGGACATGCATAAGGCAGCAGGTGCCGATCATGTGTTCAGCCACAATCTGTGGAAAGAGGCGCCAGGCCATCTGCTTGGCACTGCACGCATGGGCCATGACCCCGAACGATCGGTTGTCAATGCATTTGGTCGCTCACACGATGTCAAAAATCTGTTTATTGTTGATGGCAGTGTCATGGTGACAAGCGGTGCGATGAACCCCACAGCGACCATCACCGCTCTCTCGCTACGTGCTTCTGAGCACATCTTGGCAACTGCCCGTGACATGGACGCTGCAGCATGAGCAAGGATGCAGTTTCAACAACCGAAATTGCCCGCTTGCGTGAGCTTGCGTCCATTCTCATTCCGGCGAGCGCGACAATGCCAGGTGCTGTCGACATTCCTGATTTTGATCAGTGGTTAGCGCGCGCCGTTCGTGCTTCTGGATATTCTCCAGCAGATAGGCAAAGCGCAGTTGAAGCGCTGCCTGCAAAGCTGACTTGGGAGAGCACTAGGATTCTCAGTCTTTCGAACCCAGAAGGCTTTGCCATTGTCAGCACGATTGTGTCGGCTGCTTATTACATGACGCCAGTAGTGCTGGCAAAACTTGGCTATCCAATTGATCGCAAAAACCCTGCGGGCATGGAAGAATTTGTGGCCGAATTTGAAACCGGCATTTTCGATCAAATGATGGCAAGGCAACCACATTTCAGGGTAGTCCCAAAATGACAACCGAAGAAAAAGGCGAGCGGCGTTTTCGCAGTCAGGACTGGACTGAGGCAAAAGGCGTGGATGGATTTCTCTTGCGCTCCTCCATGAAGGTTCAGGGACTTCGCCCAAAGGACTATCAAAAGCCGATCATCGGTATCTGCAATAACATGAGCGACTTTAACCGCTGTCATATGCACTTCGGCGGCATGGTTGACGCCATTAAGGAAACGATCCTCCAGAGCGGCGGTCTGCCGCGCGTGTTCAATACGATGACAATGGGCGCCGACTCGGCGCTGCCGCTCGGCGCCTCGTTTATGCACCGCAATCTGCTCGCCATGGAAATCGAGCAGATTTGCAGCATCTACTCGATTGATGGGCTGGTCATGCTCGGTGCGTGCGATGAAACAATTCCAGCCATGTTGATGGCTGCCGCATCGGTCAACCTGCCTGCCATCTTGTTGCCGGGCGGCCCGTCCTTCAGTGGTTTCTGGCGTGGCCACGATGTGGGCCCGGGCGTTGATTTTCACAAGGTAATCATGGGCGTCAAGACCGGCGAGTACACGGAAGACGACCTTGCTGATCTCGAGAATTCACTTGAGAGAAGTCCCGGCCACTGCAGTACCATGGGCACTGTCGGCACCATGGCTGTGATCGCAGAAGCCATTGGCATGGCACCGGCGGGAAGTTGTGCCATTCCGGCCGTTGACTCACGCCGTCTCGCCATGGCGCGAAATGTTGGCGAATATGCGATGCAATTGGTGCTCAATGATGTGCGCCCGCGCCAGATCATGACCGCGAAAGCCCTCGACAATGCGATCAGGGTCATGGCGACGGTCGATGGCTCAAGTGCAGCTGTCATGCATCTGTTGGCCATTGCCGGGAGACTTGGCATTGACCTGCCTCTGCAACGCTTTGATGAGCTCTCGACCACCACGCCGGTGTTGTTGAACCTCAAGCCATCCGGCAACTATTATATGAACGACTTCTTTAATGCGGGTGGTGTGCCGGCGCTATTGAATGCATTGGGGTCATTCATTCATCGTGACACCCTGACCGTGACGCAAAGAACGCTGATCGAGGAAATCGACAAGGCAAAAATATTGGACCCACGTGTCATCGGAACTGTGGAAAAGCCGGTGGCTCCGCCACAGGGCATCGCTGTTCTGCATGGCAATCTCGCGCCTGATGGCTGCATCATCCGGATTGGTGTTGCATCACCTGATCTGCTTGTCCACAAGGGCAGGGCTGTGGTGTTTGATGGCAGAGCCGATCTAGATGAAAGGCTTTACCAGCCTGACTTCGACATCAGACCCGGCGACATTGTGGTGTTGCGCGGTGAAGGCCCAAGAGGATCTGGCATGCCTGAGTCAGGCCGCATTGCCGTTCCTGACAAGCTGCTGGCACAAGGCATCACAGACATGTTGCGTGTGTCAGACTCACGACTAGGCGGAACCGTCAAGCAAACAGCGGTGCTGCATGTAGCACCTGAATCAACAGTTGGCGGACCACTGCGTCTCGTTGAAACGGGAGATATCATTTCCATCGATGTGCCGAAACGGATCATCAATGTTGAGCTGACCAAGCAAGAGTTGGCCGCACGCGAAGAGAAACTCGGCCCACCCAAGCCAGTGATGCCGGCACGGGGCTATGCCAAACTCGTCAAGAACAGCGTGACACAGGCCAATCGTGGCTGCGACTTGGATTTTCTTGCACCTGCAACACACGAGGACAGTGTGCCGACCGCGTAAGACAGCAAAACAACAACACAACTCAATGGGAGAAGACACATGAAACACACCTGGACGTGCGAAGAAATCAAGGCCACCGCAATTGGGAAACCAACACGGCGCGGCCTTCTGAAAGGTGGCGCAGCCGCCATGACGGGCGGTTTTGTCGCTCCGTTTTTTTCGGGGCCTGCCCAAGCTGAATCGCTCGGCAAAATGAACTTGCTTGCCTGGGAGGGCTTTGCCTTCCAGGAACCATTGAAGGACTATCTGGCCGCCAAAGGCATCACCCTCAACATCTCAACGATTGCAACTCAAGACGACGTGCAGGCGCGCTTGGGTGGCAGTACGCCAACGGTGATTGACGTCAGCTCTTACAACCAGGGCTACTCGGAGCTCTATGGCCGCATTCTCAACATCATGCAGCCGTTGGATGAAGCGCGTGTCCCGAACTACAACGAAGCAGATATCTTCCCCGAGTTCTTCCACAAGCCCGCCTGGTATTGGGAGGGCAAGCTCTATGGCGTTGTCATGGGCTGGGGCATCAACACCATCGTCTATGATCCAGCCAAGGTGCCGGAGCCAAAGAGCTATACGGACCTCCTCAAGGCTGAATACACAGGCAAGATTGCGTTCGTCGATGACCCGCTTGCGAATTGGCCGATTTTTGCGCGCCTTTCAGGTCTTGGTGCCAAGTATCCGAATGTCAGCAAGGATGAGCTTGCCAAAGTCTTCGAGGCCATGGCACCCTACCGCGATCAAAGCAAAACCTTTGCTGCATCCATCGGTGACGTGACAAACCTGTTCGGCAGCGGTGAAATCGCCGTGATGTTCTGTGGCTGGTCAGGGCTTCCAACCGAAACCATCAAACAGAAGGTCGAGACGAGATACGTCATTCCTGCCGAAGGCGGAGCGGTCTGGAGCGATGCTTTCTTCATCCCCAAGACAGCAACGAACCTGGATGCCGCATACGCCTATATCGACGGCATCATCAGCCCGGAGGCTCAGGCAAAACACGCAGCAAACACTCTGAGCGGAACGATCAACAAGAAAGCCGTAGCGCTCATGGATGACGCCACCCGCAACCTGTTTGACTATAACAATCTGGCGGACTTGTTTGCAAAGTCTCCGCTCCCGAACATCCCTCCAATCAAGTCAGATGAGTTCGCCACATTTGATGATTGGACAAAGGCCTACGCCGACTTCAAGGCTGGTTTCTGATTGAAGGGAAGGGGCAGGCTTCGGCCTGCCCCTGACACATCATGGAAAAACTCAAGGCGGCATTTGCTGATCGGCGGGAAAGAAGTGGGTTTCTGCTTGCAGCCCCCGCATTCCTGTTCCTTGTCGCCCTATTTATCGTTCCCTCGTTTCTGTTGTTCATCGCCAGTTTCTGGCAGTTCGACAACGCAACTATTGTCCCGACTTTCACTCTGTCGAATTATCTTGAAGCACTAAGCAGGCGGGCTGTTCTGTATTCGACGCTTACAGCACTCAAAATCGGCTTTTGGTCGGGGTTGATTTCAACAGTACTCAGTTTCCCCGTGGCGTGGTACATTGCCTTCAAGACGCGCTCAAATGTGCTGCTATATTTGGTATTGCTGTCATGGTTCTCCAGCTACCTTGTGCGCATCTTCGCCTGGCGCACCATCCTTGGAACACAGGGAATCATCAATTCCGCATTGATGTCCGCTGGCCTCATTGACAAGCCGCTGGAGTTTCTGATTTTCAGCCCGCTGGCCGTCATAGTCACGCTCGTCCACATCTTTGTCCCGTTTACACTCTTGCTGCTGTTGAGTGCCTTGCGGAATGTCACACCCGACCATCTGGATGCCTGCCGCGATCTTGGCGGAACGCGTTTCGACATTCTCCGAAAAGTGGTCTTTCCAATTGCTTACAAGGGTATCATCGGTTCTTTCCTTTTCACCTTTATCTTGTCAGCTGGTGATTTCATAACTCCGCAGCTTTTGGGAGGCCGCAGCGGCATGACCGTCGGGTTCATGATATCGAACGAATTTCGTGTCAGTGGCAATTGGCCGGCAGGTGCTGCCATGGCGATCCTTCTATTGATTGTATTCCTGGCTGCCTCGGCTCTCACCACACGTCTTTTCAGATTGCTGCGGCTTGCTCCGGGTGTCAGGTATCACCCTTTGCAAAACCCTGCATCTGCAAGCAGGAGATAGGCCATGTTACGCATCTATGTTTGGGGCTATCTCGCCTTTCTCGCTTTCCCGATCCTGATCATTACGCTCTTTGCCTTCCATGCTTCGCCTGCACTGACGTTTCCGTTTGAAGGCGTTAGCCTGCGCTGGTTTGCTGATCTCTGGGCCGATCCAAATTTCGTTTCCGCGTTCAAGAACTCGGTCATTGTCGCAACTGTTGCTTCAATATTGACGAGCATCCTCGGCACGATGGTGGCTCTTGCCCTGATCAGGCTCAGCCCCAAGCCGCGCGCGGCTCTGTCCTTCATAAGTTTTGCGCCAATTGCATTGCCGGGTCTCTTCATCGGCGCATCGCTTCTCGTCTTGTTTGACAGGCTTGGTATCTATCGCTCCCTCGTCACGGTCATTCTGGCCCATACGCTTTTCTGCCTGCCATTTTTCGTTGAGGCCGTGCGGTCGCGTGTCGCCTATTTCGATCTTGACCTCGAACTCGCAGCCCGGGATCTCGGTGCAACACGTTGGCAGGCATTTCGTTTGGTCACCTTGCCGCTTTTGCTACCTACAATCATCGGCGGTGCCATTCTTTCATTTGCACTGTCCTTTGATGAAATCATCATAACCGTATTTGTTGTGGGTGAACAAAGCACTTTGCCGTTCTACATTCTGTCATTGCTGCGCCGGACAGTCACGCCGCTGATCAATGCAGCTTCTGTCCTTGCAATCATATTTACTCTCCTTGTGCTGATGCTCGCAGGCACAGTCCTGTGGTGGCAGGCAAGACGCGAAAAATCAGCACGCATTGGCGAAGGAGTCGTGGGATGAGTACAACCGCATTGGTTGAGCTAAAGTCGCTTGGAAAGGCTTTCGGCAATTTTGTCGCCCTGAAAGACATCAACCTCGATATTCAACGGGGAGAGATTTTGACCCTGTTGGGACCGTCTGGCTGTGGCAAGTCCACGTTGATGCGGATAATTGCCGGTTTTGAACAGCCATCGTCAGGTCAATTGTTGCTGAATGGATCGGACATGGTGGCGTTGCCACCGGAGCACCGCCCGGTCAACATGGTGTTTCAACGTTATGCCTTGTTCCCGCATCTCGATGTTTTTGACAATATCGCCTTTGGCTTGCGTTTGAAGAAAATGCCTGAGACAGAGGTGCGCGACCGTGTGCGCAAGATGATCGACCTGGTGCAGCTTGGTCCAATGGCTGACCGCTGGATCAGTGAGATCAGCGGAGGCCAATCACAGCGCGTGGCGCTTGCCCGGGCGCTCGTCAATGAACCTCAGGTCTTGCTGCTTGATGAGCCGCTGGCGGCTCTTGACCTCAAAATTAGGCAGTTGATGCTGGCTGAGTTGAGGCGCATTCAGGAAACGACGGGCACGACCTTTGTGTATGTGACCCATGATCAGGATGAGGCCTTGGTCTTGTCCTCTCGCATTGCCCTGATGGATCATGGCCGAATTGTTCAGTTGGCAACGCCAGATCAGATTTATTTCCAACCGAACTCAATGTTTGCAGCGCGCTTCCTTGGCGAGACAAATGTGATTGAAGGCATTGTCACGTCGATTGGCAAAAGCAAGATTCATGTCACCATGAGTGACGGTGTGATTGTGTCATCGCAAAACGCGACAAGTATCAGGGTCGGCGACACGGTCAATGCCGTGATCCGGCCTGAAGCCGTAGTAGCCATTGCCGACGGAAAAAGAACTGCGACCGGGCCCAATTCTTTTAAAGCGCAACTCAAGTCGGTTGTGCCGATCGGAGGGCGATTGATGGCGACAGCCCTATTGCCAGACGGAACCTCAGTGAGGTTTCAGCAACCCCGTTTGGATTCGCAAGTCAACTTTGACAGCGGATCACAAGTGCAAATCTCCTGGCCTGAGCACGTTGTCTCGGTGCTTCCAAAAGAAACATGACATCATGAAGATTTCCGGAGCAACAGTACATTCATACGACCTGCGTTACCGGTTCGGTGACTATGGCCTGTCGAGGGGCCGTATCAGCCGCGCTGATCCCGCATTGGTGGTCAGGCTCTTTGCTGATACGGGCGAGACCGGGTGGGGGGAGTCATCAACACTTGGCCGTGCCCATGTGGTGAGTTTTCATGAAAGTGATTTTGAGGCACTCAAGATTTTGCTGGAAGGTGTCATTGGCCTTGATCCACGTGAAAATCTGGCTCTGCAGGTGCGCATGGGGTCCTTGATCAAGGCTGCCATGGGTGCGAAGTCTGCGATCGACATTGCTTGCTGGGATATGGCAGGCAAGGCGGCCGGGCTTCCGGTGTCGGTGCTCCTCGGCGGTCAGTTGCAGGACAGGTGCCGCGCTTGGGACTCAGTTCCGCTGCTGGCACCAGACGCCATCGTGGGGCATGTGCAGGAAAAAGTCCTGAAAGGCGTTTCCGTCGTCCAGATCAAGGTCGGCACCAATCCGATTGAAGATGTCAGGCGCGTGCGGGCACTAGAAGAGGCGATGAATGACAAGTGTTTGATCGTGGCGGACGCCAATGCAGGATGGAATGTCCAGAATGCGCTCATTGCCATGCGCGCAATGCAGGGTGCGCGGGTTATCATCGAACAGCCCTGCGCCAGCCTCAGCAATTGCGCTTTGGTGCGTGAGGCAACCTCGCTGCCCATGATTATTGACGAGGGGTTGCAGTCGATGGATGATCTCATCGATATCAAGCAACGCGTTGGCGCGGGCGGTATCAGCATCAAGCCCGGAAAACTTGGCGGACTGACGCGCGCAAAATTGATCCGCGATGCAGCCGTTGAGCTTGGCATGATGGTGACAATTGATGACCTCTGGGGCGGTTCCATCACATCGGCGGCGCTCATTCATCTCGCGGCTTCAACGCCAAGGGATGCCCTTCTGGCGGTCACTCCCTTTGCAGACCTGACACTGCCACCACTTGGTGCGGTACCGCTTTGCGACTCCGACGGGACGATTGCAGTGCCGCACACACCGGGACTCGGCATTGACATTGATTCAAATTTGCTTTCGCCGCCACTGCACTCCGTAGGCTCTGTTCGCTAAGGACGACTTCATGAAAAATCTTCGCGCAATCTTCTCTGATCATCTCAGGTCAAAACGCCCCATGTTCGGCACATGGTTGCAGGTCGCCCATCCCGTGATTGTAGAAGCTATGGCACAGACCGGTTTTGACTTCGTGCTGGTGGATGGAGAGCATGCACCGACGCCACCAGATGTCCTCGCTGGCATCTTGCCGGCCCTCGAAGTGCATGACCGCCCCTCACTCTATCGTGTGAGGTCAAACAATTCCGATCTCATTAAGAGTGCGCTGGATCACGGTGTTTCGGCTTTGATGGTTCCCATGGTCAACTCCGCCGCGGACGCCGCCGCAGTTGTCAGCGCGGCCAAGTATCCACCTCTCGGCAGGCGCGGCATTGGCCCCTGGCGCGCCAGTAATTTCTACTACAATGAAGCGGATTATGTGGCTTCGGCAAACAGCGACACAGCCATCATCGTCCAGATTGAAACGGGTGAGGCCGTTGAAGCAGTGGACGCAATCGCAAAAACGCCTGGGATCGACGCACTGTTCGTCGGTCCTGCTGATTTGCGCATGTCGATGGGGCTTGCACCCGGACTGAATGACGCATTTCTGGCAACAATCAAGCGGGTTGCGGATGCCGCGAAGCGTCACAATCTCGCGGCGGGCATTGATGTAGCCGCATTGGAATACATGCCAACTTACGCCAAGCTTGGTTTCAGCCTGATGACAACGGGTGTTGACACGTCTTACATTATTGAAGGTGGCAGAGCGCTCTCTGAACAGGCGAGACGTGCTTTGGGCTGACCTGAGACCCAACTGCGATTCAGTTTTGAGTGGATTCCTTGTTACTCTTGCTCCGCTGCCAAACGCTGGATCAGCTGAGGCCAGAGTTTGGGAGCGGAGTGCTCCGCTTCCAAACGTTGGTTCAGCTGAGGCCAGAGTTTTCGGCCTCTGATCCCTGTGGCGGGCTGGATGCGCCAGCGGGTTTGTGCATTACAATCGGCGCTTTGTCCGATTCCGCCTCGAATTGCGGCGTGACAGAACTGACAATCCGGCACTTGGTGACATGGTGGTGACACGGCAATAAAGAACCGCCAACCAGCGAGCGCGGAGCCAAGTTAAGTATTTGAATTTATTATTGAAAATGGTGGGCGATACTGGACTCGAACCAGTGACCCCTGCGATGTGAACACAGT
>CALMZX010000013.1 GCA_937870685.1 uncultured Alphaproteobacteria bacterium | reverse complement strand
GCGTCAGCGACATACTGTGGCACCACAAGTCCGTAGCCCGCGCCTTCAAGGTTAGCCGGCTGCAGCTGCTCAACGGACTTGTCGTCGAAATAGGGTTTCACGTCAGCGCTCATGGAGGGCATCCAGTTGCCGAGGAAAACGTCAATGTCCTTGTTCTTCATCGAGGCGTATGTCACGGGAACCGACAGCGTCTTGACCTCGGACTGGTAACCGAGTGCATCGAACAGCGTCGAGGCAATGCCCGTGATCACCTGGATGTCCGTCCAGCCCACATCAGCAAAGCGCACGGCCTTGCAGCTTTCGGCATCTCCTGCATTGGCGGTCGATGCAGCCAGCGCCAGAAGGCCCGCGGCAGCGAAAAGTGTCTTGGTGAAAGTCATGACAGTCTACTCCCTGTGTCGTCATTTTCTTGGGACGCGGAATGATCTTCAACGCCCTGATTTCTCAAGATAAGCGCGGGGGAGGCCATAGCGTCAAGGTGCCAATGCGCCGTGCGCTGGTCCGGGAACGACCCTTAACCTTGCAGCCGACTTGCGCCATAACCATCACCGAGAGGAGACAGCATCATGAAGAAGATCAAATGGGGCATCATTTCCACGGCCAACATCGGTGTGGCAAAAGTCATTCCGGGCATGCTGAAGAGTGACCAACTTGAAGTTGCCGCAATCTCGTCCCGAACACTGAAATCGGCCCGCGAATGGGCTGGAAAACTCGGTATTTCAAAGGCTTACGGCTCGTACGAAGAGATGCTCGCAGATCCAGACATCGACGCTGTTTACAATCCCCTGCCCAACCACCTGCATGTTCCGCTCACGCTGGCGTCAGCCAAGGCCGGAAAGCACGTTCTTTGCGAGAAGCCCATCGCCATCACCGCCAAGGAAGCGGCGAAGCTGCGGGCCATCCCAAAGAAGATTGTCGTCGCCGAGGCCTTCATGGTGCGCCATGCGCTGCAGTGGATTGACGTCCGCCGGCGTGTGAAATCCGGTGACATCGGTGAGGTGCGTGCCATCCAGGTGATGTTCAGCTACTTCAACCGGGACCCGAAGAATGTGCGCAACATGGCCGCCATCGGCGGCGGCGGCCTGCTCGACATTGGCTGCTATCCGATCACGGTGTCGCGCTTCATCTTTGGCGCGGAACCTGTGCGTGTCGCGGCCACAATCGATTTTGACCCGAAGTTCAAGACCGACCGCCTGATGGGCGGCATGGCTGACTTCGGCAAAGGGCGTCACCTCGGCTTCACGGCGTCAACACAACTTGCGCCCTTCCAGCGGGTTCAGATCATGGGCACGAAGGGTAGGCTGGAGGTCGAAATCCCCTTCAATGCGCCTCCTGACATGCCAAACCGGGTGTTTGTGCAAGGCATGGAGATGAATGTGGGGGAGTGGCTCTCCTATCCGGTGTCCGACCAGTACATGCTGGAGGCGGAAGCCTTTGGCCGTGTCATCCGCAAAGAGGAAAAGCACATCTGGGGCATCGAAGATGCCATCCAGAACATGAAAATCATCGATGCCTTCTTCAAGGCTGGCAAGTCCGGGAAGTGGGAGAGAGTCTAGCCCGCCGCCTTGCGCTTGTGGCGGTAGTAAGTCACGACACTCACCGGTATCATCGCGGCGTAGAGAACTGCGGCCAGAAGCAGCGTTTCCCACGGAAACGTGATCAGGCAGACAACGACCAGGGCGGCCGCCGCCAGGATCGGCAGCACGAGTTCGCGTGGCACCTGCGTCACCGTCTTGCCAGAGAAAGTTGGCACGCGGCTCACCATCAGCACGGCAATGACGACAATGTAGGGTGCGATGAATTTCGTGTACACATGACCGTCCTGCACCACATCAAGGAAACCGAGATACATGGGCGCCATGGCAAGGCCAGCGCCAGCGGGCGCTGGAATGCCCGTGAAGAAGGCGTGCGCATAGGCCGGCTTGTCCGGATCCTCGAGTGCCACGTTGAAGCGGGCAAGACGCAGCGCGCAGGCCATGGAAAGCATGAGGGCGACGATCCAGCCCAATGGCTTCATGGCATTCAATGACCAGACATAGATCAGGATGGCCGGGGCAACGCCAAAATTGACAAAATCCGCGAGCGAATCCAGTTCTGCGCCGAAACGGGAGGTGCCCTTGAGATAGCGGGCGAGACGGCCGTCCACGGCATCCAGAAAAATGGCGAGAATGACAGCGGCCACTGCTACCTGGTAGCGGCCTTCAACGGCAAGACGGATCGCCGTGACACCGCTGCACAGGGCCAGAAGCGTGATGAGATTGGGCAGGAGATAACGCACGGGCACGGGACGGAAAGACCGCGCAGGAGCCTGATGATGCTCGGAATCGGCCGCCATCAACTCTTGCGTCCCTGGCGCTGGCTCTCTGCGGCCGCAAGATCCGCAAGCACCGTTTCACCGGCAATCGCCCTCTGCCCGACACAGGCCAGCGGCATTACGGACTGGGGGAGGTAAACGTCCACACGGCTGCCAAAGCGAATGAGACCAAAACGTTGGCCTGCTGCCAGCCGCTCGTTCTCGTCCACGAATTTCACGATGCGGCGGGCGACAAGGCCAGCGATCTGCACCACACCGATCTTCACGCCATCGTCCAGAACAAGAGTCAGGGCCTGGCGCTCATTGTCTTCGCTGGCCTTGTCCAGTTCGGCATTCAGGAATGCGCCTGGAACATAGGAAAGGCGGGAAATGCGGGCATCAACAGGCGCGCGGTTCACATGGACATCGAAAACATTCATGAAGACCGACAAACGCACATGCGGCTCACGCGGCAAGTCCAGCTCTGGCGGCGGGATCACGGTTGCAATAGCGCTGATGCGGCCATCGGCAGGTGAAATGACCAGCCCTTTGCGGATCGGGGTCACACGTTCGGGGTCACGGAAGAAGTATGCACACCACAGGGTGAGGACCACGGCAATCCAGGCGGGCGCATCCCATCCCACGAGAAAGAGTACCAGGGTGACAGCAGCAGCCCCCAGCACAAACGGGTAGCCCTCCCGGTGGACGGGGGCGAGGGACGAGGTGATGCTGGTGACGATGTTCATGGCCAGCGCCCCTTACAGCAAGTCTGGCCAAAACAAAAGAAACTGCCGCACAGCCCCCCGGCTTGCGGCAGTCTCTTTGCAATCACGTTGGGGCAGGGCCTTTCAGCCTGCTGCACGCATCCGGAAGGGCAGAATCACGGCACCGGCGTCATTGGCCGCAGCCATTGCGGGCATGGCTGCGGGAACGGCCTGCACTGGCAATGCAGGTGCCATGGCAGAAGTCCTGACGGCAGTGCCCATGGCGCTGGCAGAAAAGAGGCCTGCCCCCATCTCGACGATTTCGAAGCGCACGCCAATGATCGAATCCGCGCCCATGGCTTCAGCCTGGCGGATCAATGCCGCCTCTGCGTCATCACGGGCCTTGTTGAGACCATCGGACACATCGGACGTGGTCATGTACTCGACGGCGCGAATTCCGCCCCGGCTGAACTTTTTCAGGCCGCGCGACCACACGATTGTTCCGCGCACCACACCGAGCGTTTCGTCCACCACACGCCCGGCAATCGACTCAAGAGTAGAAACTCGCATTTGACTATCCCCAATTTCTTGTTCGCACCTGCCCCCTTGTTTTGCGAAGGCTGGGTGCATGTCCCAGTTTTTGTTTCGCACGTTCCACCGTGCTGATGGACAGACCATGCGCCCCGGGGCGGTAAACAAGTGTGAATTGCACGGCATTTGATTCAAGTTTTCGGCGATTTTGGAGGCTTTCCGAGCGGCAGCGTTAACAGCGGACTCGCGCCCGTGGTTTCGGAAAGATTGATTCAGCCGGTGTTTACCGTGACAGGGCCAGTTGCTCGGCCGTGGGGCCGCGGGCGTCGAGGTTTTCGGCCAGTTTGCGCCGGGCTTCGTCTGCTTCGCGTTGGCGGTTCCACAGGGCCGCGTAAAGCCCCTTCTTGCGCAACAACACCGCATGCGTACCACGTTCGGCAATGAGTCCCTTGTCGAGGACGATGATTTCATCGGCATCAACGACGGTGGAAAGACGGTGGGCGATCACAACCGTCGTGCGGTCGCGCGACACATGTTTCAGTGCCGACTGGATTTCCTGCTCGGTGAACGTATCAAGAGCCGAGGTCGCCTCATCAAGGACAAGAATGGGCGGTCCCTTCAGGATGGTGCGGGCAATCGACACGCGCTGCTTTTCGCCGCCCGAGAGCTTGAGACCGCGCTCGCCCACAACGGTTTCGTAGCCTAGCGGAAGCGACATGACGAAATCATGGATCTGGGCGAGGCGGGCCGCCTCCACAATATCCTGCTCGCTGGCGCCGGGACGGCCATAGGCAATATTGTACCGGATGGTGTCGTTGAACAGCACCGTATCCTGCGGCACCATGCCCAAGGCCCGGCGCAGGCTTTCCTGCGTCACAGTCCTGATGTCCTGCCCGTCAATGCTGACAGTGCCAGACGTCACATCATAGAATCGGAAGATGAGGCGCGAAATTGTGGACTTTCCCGCTCCTGACGGGCCGACGATGGCAACCGTCTTTCCCGCCGGCACCTGGAAGGAAACACCGCGCAGGATCGGGCGCTCCTCGTCATAGGCGAAATGGACATTGTCAAAGGCAATCTCGCCCTTGGCAGGCACGAAGGCCCTGGCGCCCGGCCTGTCGGCAATGGCGGTGTTTTCGCGCAGGATGGAGAACATGCCCTCGACATCAATGAGGCCCTGCTTTATCTCGCGGTAGGATGACCCGATGAAGTTGAGCGGCATGTAAAGCTGGATCATCAGGGCATTGACCATGACGAAATCGCCGATGGTCAGCGTGCCAGAGAGGATTTCACGTGCTGCCATGACCATCACAATAGTCAGGCCGATGGAATAGATGATGGCCTGGCCGGCGTTGAGGACTGCAAGCGAAACCCACGTGCGGACAGCTGCGATCTCATAGCGCGCCATGGCACCATCATACCTGTCGGCTTCGTGTTTCTCGTTGCCAAAGTATTTGACTGTCTCGAAATTCAGCAGGCTGTCGATCGCCTTTGTGCCTGCATCATTGTCGGCATCGTTCATGTCGCGGCGGATGTTGATGCGGCGTTCCGTGGCCCAATAGGTGAAGCCCACATAGGCGATGACCGTAACCGCAACCACCCAGACATAGAGATGGCCAAAGGAATAGCCGATCACGCCACAGACGAGGGCGATTTCAAGCGCCGTCGGGAAGGTGTTGAACAGGGCGAAGCGCAGAACCGAGTCCACTCCGTTGATGCCGCGCGAAATGATCCGCGACAGCGCACCGGTGCGGCGGCCAAGATGGAAGGACAGCGAAAGCTGGTGCAGGTGGCGGAAGGTGGCATAGGAAAGCTGGCGCACGGCGCGCTGACCGACCTTGGAGAAAATCGCGTCACGCAGCTGGGCAAAAACAACCATGAAGATTCGGCCCGCGCCATAGGCCAGCACCATGAAGACGGGGACGGCAAGCAGGGCGATTTCCGCCCCGCTCCTGGCATTCAGCGCATCGGTTGCCGCCTTGAAAGCGTAAGGTGTCACAACAGTGACGATCTTGGACAGTACAAGAAGAACAAGTGCCACAACCACGCGAAACTTGAGGTCGGCGCGTCCTTCTGGCCAAAGGTAAGGCAGGAGACGCTTCATCGTCTGCCACTGGCTGACGTCAGCAATCTGTCCGCTGCCGGGTGATCCGGTCACTTTTCTCATGGTGCTGCGCCGTATCCCGTCCGCTTCAGCTCTTTGGGGCCGCGAGAATCTGGCCCGGATATATGCGGTTCGGGTTCTTGATCTGGTCGCGGTTGGCCTCCCAGATCACAGTGAAGAGCCGACCCTTGCCATAGACCTCGCGCGAAATGCGCCAGAGGTTGTTGCCGGGCTGGATGACAATGCGGGAGGGCAACCCTGCCGACGCCACCACTGCGGGCTGGGCACCAGCCTGAGGCTCGGCTCCGGCACCTGCGGCCGTTCCGGCTTCCGGTGCTGCCGCGGGAGTCTCGGTTTGCGCGGCTGGAGCAGTGGCCACCTGATCGGTTCCAGTGGCTTCAGGTTGCGCGGCGGCCGGCTGGGCCTCGGTTGCGGCGATGACCTTACCCGCTTCTTCCCGGAGGAATGGCAACTCGGCCCGGCTGATCACCTTGCCCGTGCCATCAATCTCGTCGGCGCGCAGTGTATGGGTACCCGGCGCGATCGGTGCCGTGCCCTTGAACAGCCAGTTGCCCGAAGCATCTGCCGTCACATCTCCCGCCACCTTGTTGTCGACGTAGAACCGGACGGTTCCGCCGGGTGTGACCCGGCCCTGAAAGACGATGTTGCCGTCCGCGTCATAGTCGACGGCTGAGAGCTGCACATCCTTCGGAACCTCGCCTGCCCGGGCGGCTGGAGCCTGCACGATTTTCGTGGGTGCTTCAGGCGCGACCTTGGCGACCAGCGCGGGCTTTGACTTGTCCACCACGACGGCAATCTGGTCCTTTGAGGTCAGTGTCTTGCCCCCGACAGCACTTTCCAGTGTCAGGTCGCCCGCACCCTGCGGCAAGGGCTTGTCCGGCACAATGGCAAAGCTGCCATCCGCACCTGCCGTGGCGCGGCCCACTTCGACGCCGCTGAACTTGAGAACAACTTCGCTGCCGGGCTTGCCGCGACCAGCCACAACGGTTTCTCCCGAGGGCATGACATTGACAGTATCAAAGGAAGGCATTTCGGACTCGGTTGCCGCGGCAGGAGCTGCTTCCGGCGGTGTGGCCGCGTCCTGTGCGGGAGCTGTGGCCACCTGGTTTTCCGCCGGGGCCGCCACCGGAGCTTCAGCCTGTGTTGCTGCCGATTGTTCTGCCGACGCTGGTACCGCTGCCGGGGCAGCGGCGGACTGCTGTTCGGCACCCGCAGGCTGCTGGGTTTCGGCGGCAGCAGGAGCTTCGGCCACCGGGGCCTGAGCGGGTGCTTCGGCCGGAGCCGTAACGGCTGGCGGCGTTTCGGGTGCTCCGGGATAGTTGCCGGTGATCATGGCACCAAGGGTGCCAGCTGCCACCACCGCCAAACCGGTGAAAATCACGAGTGGGGTCTTTTTCTTCTGCTGCATGTCTGCCGTTCCTGCAATGCGTTGGCGCTGGCCGCAGCCCGCCCCCTCTTTCCTGCTAGCTAGCGCTTATCCATGGCCGTATTAAGCCGGGACACACGCATTTGCAAAGTTTATGGCCCGGAAAAGTTCCATGACCACGCCCCAACACCGTCTCTGCGTCTACTGCGGCTCCGCAACCGGAAATAGGCCCGCCTATGCCGGGGCCGCCCGGGCACTGGGAGCAACGATGGCCAAGGCTGGAATCGGACTGGTCTATGGCGGAGGCGGCGTGGGCCTGATGGGTGAGGTGGCGCGCAGCGTCCTCTCCGGGGGCGGACATGTCACCGGCATCATCCCGGATTTCCTCGTCTCCAAGGAGCGCATGCTGGATGGCGTCAGCGAGCTGATCGTGACGCGCACCATGCACGAGCGCAAGATGGGCATGTTTGAGCGATCGACGGGCTTTGTGGCCCTGCCCGGCGGCATCGGGACACTGGAGGAACTGGCGGAGATCCTGACCTGGGCGCAGCTGCAGCAACACGCGCGGCCGGTCATACTCGTGAACAGCGAAAACTTCTGGTCGCCCCTCATCCGGATGTTCGAGGACATGAAAAGCAATGGCTTCATCCGTCCGGGCTTCGAGGT
This sequence comes from uncultured Alphaproteobacteria bacterium, assembly GCA_937870685.1. Lineage (GTDB taxonomy): Bacteria > Pseudomonadota > Alphaproteobacteria > Rhizobiales > Aestuariivirgaceae > Aestuariivirga. Next base: position 14,154 of record CALMZX010000013.1, on the reverse strand, counting down.
GAAACTTGATGTCGTTGACCGGGCCGAGGATGTTGTGGAGGCCTATCTGCACCGGCTCTCCGTGACGAAGGACAAGCCACCTGTCGCCATCCTGAAGGACAAGCTTTAGGACTGGCTCAGGCCGGGGCGGGAACAGGCTTTTCACTGCGCAGTGCGGCTATGGAATAGATCGCCAACGCCACCCAGATGCAGGCAAAGGACAGGAGCTTCCAGCGGTCCATGGGTTCGCCGAACATGAAGATGGCGGTGAGAAAGACCAGCGACGGCGAGATGTATTGCAGGATTCCCGCTGTCGAATAGCGGATCCGCTTCAGCGATTCGGCGAAGAAGAGCAGCGCCCCCGCCGTGAGGACGCCACAGCCGAGCAGCATCAGGGTGTCTTTGGGATTTGTACCGAACCTGGCGACACCTTTCTGCATCAGCCAATACTCCACCGCCAGCAGGGGCGGCGTGATGATCATGACTTCGACGAGAAACCCTTGCGTTGCGCCCACGGGGATCATCTTGCGCAGAAGGCCGTAGATGCAGAAGCTGCCACCGAGCATCAGGCCCAGCCATGGAAACACGCCGGTTGCCACCGTCTGGATGACCACACCCAATGCGGCCAGTGCGATGGCGACGATCTGGGCGCGGGTGAAACGCTCATGCAGGAACAGATAGCCTGCCACCACATTCAAGAGGGGATTGATGAAATAGCCGAGACTTGATTCAAGCGTGCGGCCCACTTCAATGGACCAGACATAGAAGCCCCAGTTGAAGACGATGATGGAGCTGGTGAAGGCGAGAATGGCAAGCTGTTTCGGGTTACGGAAGATGCGCGCGATATCAGGGAACTGGCCGAACCAGCCGACAATGGCGAGCGCGATGGGCAGCGACCAGACGCCCCGGTTGACCGCGATCTCCATGACGTTGACGTGGCGCATGAAGCCGAAATAGGGCGCCATGCCACCCCAGAAAAGGTGGGCAATGACGCAAAACAGGATGCCCTTCTGGGATTCGCTCAGGCCGTTCATTGCGCCGCTCTAGCGGCCCCCCAAGCCCGGTTCAATTCGGGGCCCGTGCATGGCAGTGCGGCGTTTTTGCGCGGCAAGACCCTCAAGGAGTCACGCCCTCGCGCTGCAGCTTGAAGACGATGGCATCGAGCAAAGCCTGGAAGGAGGCTTCCACGATGTTGGCTGAAACACCCACGGTGAACCAGCGGTTGCCCTTGCCATCCCGGCTTTCGATCAGCACGCGGGTTGTGGCACCTGTGCCGCCATTGAGGATACGAACCTTGAAATCCACCAGTTCCATGTCGGCAATGAATTTCTGGAATTTGCCGAGGTCCTTGCGCAACGCCACATCGAGTGCATTGACCGGTCCATTGCCTTCTCCGGCGTTGAGATAGGTCTTGGAGCCGACCTTCACCTTGACCACGGCCTCGGTGTGCATCTCGCCGTTGAAGCGTTCAACCGAGGTGCGGAAAGACAGCACATCGAAATAATGCGGTACCGTGCCCAATGCGCGCCGGGCGAGAAGTTCAAAAGAGGCATCGGCGCCGTCATAGGCATAACCTTGCGTCTCGCGCTCCTTCACGTCACGCAGCAGGGCATCAAGTCGCGTATCATTCTTGGCAACGTCAAGGCCGATGCGGCTGAGTTCGGCCAAAAGGTTGGACTTGCCCGCCTGATCCGAAACCAGAATGCGGCGGCGGTTGCCCACGGTTTCCGGCGGTACGTGCTCATAGGTCTCAGGTTCCTTGGCCAGCGCCGAAGCATGAATGCCGGCCTTGGTGGCAAAGGCACTCTTGCCCACATACGGCGCCTGCGCATTGGGGGAGCGGTTGAGCAACTCGTCGAAGCTGCGCGCAACAGCCGTCAGTTCCTTGAGGCGGGCCGCGTCAACGCCGGTTTCAAAGCGTGATTTGTAATGCGGCTTGGTGGCCAGCGTGCCGATCAGGGAAATGAGATTGGCATTGCCGCAGCGCTCACCGATGCCGTTGAGCGTGCCCTGGATCTGGCGGACACCCGCGTCCACGGCAGCGAGCGAATTGGCGACGGCCTGTTCGGTGTCATTGTGGGCGTGGATGCCGAGATGGCTGCCGGGCACGGATTTCGTCACGGTACGGACGATTTCGGCCACTTCGGATGGCAGTGTTCCTCCGTTGGTATCACAAAGCACGATCCAGCGCGCGCCTGCCTCATAGGCAGTTTTCGCACATGACAGCGCATAGTCTGCGTTGGCTTTGTAGCCATCAAAGAAATGCTCGCAGTCCACCAGCACTTCCTTGCCCGCGGCCTTTGCCGCTGCCACACTTTCGCGGATAGTATCGAGGTTCTCCTCGTTGCTGCAGCCCAAGGCCACGCGCACGTGATAGTCCCATGACTTGGCAACAAAGCAAGCGGCCTTGGCCTTCGCCTGTAGGATGGCCTGAAAGCCCGGATCATTGGCGGCAGAACGGCCCGCCCGCTTGGTCATGCCGAAGGCGGTGAAGGTTGCCCTTGTTTCGCGCGGCGCGGAGAAGAGGGCGTTGTCGGTAGGGTTACCGCCTGCATAACCGCCTTCAATGTAGTCGATGCCGAGCTTGTCCAGCATGGACATGACCAGAAGCTTGTCATCAAGCGAGAAATCCACGCCCGGTGTCTGCTGGCCGTCGCGCAGCGTGGTATCAAAGAGATACAGGCGTTCGCGGGCCATCACACCAGCCCCTTGTATTTGAGGGCGACGTAGATGACGAGCGCCAGCACAATGACCTTGATGGCGATGTAACCCAGCCAGTGCTTGGGGAACGGCAGGTTGTCGTACCAGGATTTCTTGACGGGTTCGGTCATGACTTCATTTCCCAAGTGGTGGTGCCATCCTTGTTGTCCTTGATCACAACACCAAGGGCCGCGAGTTCATCACGAATGCGGTCTGATTCCTTCCAGTCCTTGTTGTGTCGCGCCAAGAGACGATCCTCAACCAGACGTACGATTTGTTCTCGGGAAACTGTACGCAATTCCACGCCGTGCCCCATGATTTCCATGGCTGTCTCGCCCGTCCACAGCCCCAGAAACTGAAGAGCAGCAGCAAGGTTTTCACACGCCGCGGCATTCGATCTGGACTTTGCGTCGCGGTAAAGTGAGTGGAGAAGTGTCAGGACGTCCGCCGTGTTGAGATCATCGTCAAGTGCTTCAAGCAAATCTGCGGGGACATTGCCTTTATTCCCGTAACCCGTCGCAGAAACGACCCAGTCATGAAGAAGTTGACGCGCTGTGACCAATCGATCAACCGTCCAATCGATGGGTTGCCGATAATGCGTCATCAGCATTGCAAGGCGAAGAACCTTGCCATGCCACATCTGCGAGCCGAATTCCCGATGACTCATGAGTTGCTGGATTGTGTAGAAATTCCCCAGACTCTTGGACATTTTCTGTCCTTCAACCTGCAGGAAGCCGTTGTGCATCCAGTAGTTCGCCATCACCTGCGTGCCGTGGGCGCAGCGGCTTTGGGCGATTTCGTTTTCGTGGTGCGGGAAGATGAGATCAAGACCGCCGCCGTGGATGTCGAAGACCTCGCCCAGATGGGCCTTGCTCATGACCGAGCATTCGATGTGCCAGCCGGGGCGGCCGCGGCCCCAGGGGCTGTCCCAGCCCGGTTCTTCCGGGGATGACAGTTTCCACAGCACGAAATCGGCAGGGTTCTTCTTGTGGGCTTCGACAGCGATGCGGGCCCCGGCCTGCTGGTCTTCCAGCTTGCGGCCCGAGAGCCTGCCGTAGTCCGGCATGGAACCGACATCAAACAGCACTTCACCGTTGGCCTCATAGGCATGTCCGCGCTTGATCAGTGTACTGATCATCTCGGTCATGCCCCTGATGTGTTCGGTGGCGCGCGGCTGCTGGGTGGGGGGCAGGCAACCAAGGGCCGCCACATCCGTCTGGTACTGGGCGTAGGTGGTTTCCGTCACCTTGCGGATGGCTTCGTTGAGGGGCACGCCCGGATAGTCCCGCAGGGCCCGGGCGTTGATCTTGTCATCAACGTCGGTGATGTTGCGGACATAGGTGACGTGCTCCGGGCCATAGAAGTGGCGGAGCAGGCGGAAAAGCACATCAAAGACGATTGCCGGCCGGGCGTTGCCGATGTGGGCGAAATCATAGACCGTGGGCCCGCAGACATACATGCGCACGTTCTTGGGGTCCAAGGGCTTGAACTCTTCCTTGGTCCGGGTCAGCGTATTGTAGATGCGCAACGACATTATGGCTCTCTGTTGTTTGCCCAAACCGCTGCTCGCGCAGGTGATGGGCCCTCGGAGGCTGGCTCCGGGATCGCTTTGCTAGGGGTGAGACAAGCGGCGCCGTGCCAGCGGTGTGAATGCTAGGTGCTAATGATAATCGCGCAAATGTTAACGCGAGGCTGGCGGGCGGTGGTCATGACCGTTAAATGCGCGAAACCGCCCTCTCCCGTCAAGTGCGGCGCATTTGCAGGGTTGCCATGCCGTTTCCGGGCTGGCTGGTCCCTGCCGCCCTGATAGTTTGCCGGACGTGAACGACACCTCCTCCCACCGCCTCGGCCTCATCCTCACGGGCATGGCCGCCCTCAGCTGGTCCTCCGCCGGGGTCTTTACCCGGCTCATTTCGGCTGACCTGATGACCATGCTGTTCTGGCGCGGGCTCTTCTCGGGTACTGCCATTTTCCTCGTCTTCCTCTTCCTGGAGCGGGGCAAGGCTTGCCGGGAGTTCCTGCGCATGGGCTGGCCGGGGCTGTTCGTCGCCCTGCTTTCGGCAACAGGCATGGTGACGGGAATCGGCTCCATCCGCTATGGCAGCGTCGCCGATGCCATGGTTATCTACGCAACGGTGCCGTTCGTCACGGCAGGCGTTGCCTTTCTGCTGATTGGCGAGAGGACGTCGCGCTCCACCATCATTGCCAGCCTCGTGGCACTGGCCGGTGTTGTCATCATGCTGCTGGGCTCGGACTGGGGCGGCTCGATGCTGGGCAAGGGTCTGGCCGTGCTGATGACGCTGAGCATGGCAGGCTTCTCAGTCATCATGCGCGGCCATCGCGATCTGCCCATGTTGCCGGCCATGGCGCTCTCGGCTTGGCTCTGTTCCGCCTTCTGTTTCAGCTGGGCCAGCCCGGCGGAGATTTCGGCCACCGACCTGATACTCTGCGCGGCCTTTGGCACGGTCCAGAATGCAGCAGGTTTGGTGTTCTACACATTCGGCACCAAGCGCATTCCGGCAGCGGAGGCCACGCTTCTCGCTGCCCTCGAAGTGCCGTTCACGCCCTTCTGGGTCTGGCTCTTCCTCAACGAGACGCCCGCCACCATGACGCTGATCGGCGGCGGAGTCGTTCTGGTGGCACTCTTCACCCATATTTTCGGAGAGTTTCGCCGGGGCGGCAAGGCGACAGAAGCCGAGTTTGCGCCCACGCCCTGATCAGGGCTTCACGGTGGAGGCATCCTGGCCGAAGAGAACCTTGCGTTCCTCTTCCGTCATGGGCTTGCGCTCTCCGGCGAGCGCATAGGCCCGCACGACGGCAGGCCGCGCCGCGATGACATCCTGCCAGCGCTTGAGATGGGGAAAGTCGTTGATGTCCAGACCGTGGTTCGTCCAGGCCAGGGTCCATGGATAGATCGCCATGTCGGCAATGGAATAGTCTCCGGCCACAAAGCGCCGGTCCGACAGGCGCTTGTTCAGCACGCCAAACAGGCGGCCTGTCTCTTTCGCATACCGCTCCATCGCATAGGGCAGCTTTTCCTTGGCATAGACGTTGAAGTGATTGCTCTGCCCGGCCATGGGCCCCAGGCCACCCATCTGCCAGAAGAGCCACTTCATCACTTCGAAGCGGCCACGCACGTCCTGCGGCAGGAATTTTCCGGTCTTCTCGGCGAGATACTGCAGGATGGCACCTGACTCAAATACATCGATTGCGGTGCCACCATCCGCCGGAGCGTGATCGACAATGGCGGGCATGCGATTGTTGGGCGCAATCTTCAGGAACTCCAGCTTGAACTGGTCGCCCTTGCCGATGTCGACGCGGTGGATGGTGTAGGGCAACCCCATCTCTTCGAGCGCGATGGTGATCTTGTGGCCGTTGGGTGTTGGCCAATAATGCAGGTCGATCATGGTGCATCCATTCTGTAATATTCAGCATTACATAAATATGAAGCGCGGCCCTTCACTGCAAGGGCCGCGCTTCCCATTCACGTCATCACTGTTGCGTGAGGCTTACTCTGCCGCCTCGACAGCGTCGTCATCGCTGCGGCGCGGACGAAGCGCCAGTTCCTTCTTGATTTCTTCGGCCACCAGGAAGGACAGTTCCAGTGCCTGCGCCGCATTGAGGCGTGGATCGCAGAAGGTGTGGTAGCGATCATTGAGGTCTTCATCACGAAGGGCGCGCAGGCCTCCGGTGCATTCGGTCACGTCCTTGCCGGTCATTTCCACATGGATGCCACCAGCATGGGTGCCTTCGCCCCGGTGCACGGCCATGAAGCTGCGCACTTCCTTGAGGATCGAATCGAACGGCCTCGTCTTGTAGCCGCTGGTGCTCTTGACCGTGTTGCCGTGCATGGGGTCGCACGACCACACAACCACGCGGCCCTCGCGTTTCACGGCGCGAACCAGATCGGGCAAGTGCTTCTCCACCTTGTCTGCACCAAAGCGGGCAATCAGCGTCAGGCGTCCCGGCTCGTTCTGCGGGTTCAGAGCATCGATCAGGCGGATCAGTTCATCCGGCTTGAGCGAGGGACCACACTTCAGACCAATCGGATTCTTTACGCCCCGGCAGAATTCCACATGGGCGTGGTCCGGCTGGCGGGTGCGGTCACCGATCCAGAGCATGTGTCCGGATGTGGCGTACCAGTCACCGCTGGTGGAATCGACCCGGGTCAAGGCCTGTTCGTAGCCGAGCAGCAGTGCTTCATGGCTGGTGTAGAAATCCGTGGCACGGAGCTGCGGTGCCGTTTCTGCTGTGATGCCACAGGCCTTCATGAAGCCGAGAGTCTCGGAAATCCGATCGGCCAGATCCTGGTACTGTTCGAAGGCAGGTGAATCCTTGAGGAAACCCAGGGTCCACTTGTGGACGTTTTCCAGGTTGGCATAGCCGCCCTGGGCGAAGGCCCGGAGCAGGTTCATGGTCGCGGCAGATTGGCGGTAGGCCATGATCTGGCGTTCCGGATCGGGCTCACGACCTGCCAACGTGGCCTCTGGTGCGTTTATGATGTCGCCGCGGTAAATGGGGTACTCCACACCATCAATGGTTTCCGTGGGCGAAGAGCGCGGCTTGGCGAACTGTCCGGCAATGCGGCCCACTTTCACCACGGGCTGTCCGCCGGCAAAGGTCAGGACCACGGCCATCTGCAGGAAGACACGGAAGAAGTCACGGATGTTGTCGGCCGAATGCTCGGCAAAGCTCTCGGCACAGTCACCGCCCTGCAGCAGGAAGCCGCGGCCTTCGGCCACGCGCGCGAGAGATTTCCGCAGTTTGCGGGCCTCACCAGCAAAGACAAGTGGCGGGAAGCCGGCAAGGCGGGATTCCACGGTCCTCAGTTTGTCTTCGTCGGCGTAGTCCGGCAACTGGACGACGGGAAACTTGCGCCAGCTGTCGGGGGTCCATGCGGTTTTCATCAGTCTTACTCCAAACCAAGCCCGGGCTTATATCGCAGTGCAAAACGGATTGCCAGTGGCCGAAACGTCACCATCGAGGCGAAGACCCCGCGAAAGGACCCGTTAACCTATCCCGCCTATTCTCGCCGCGACGGCACTGTTTAGGAACCCGGGGAACAACTGTGTCATTTACCAACCATTTTTGGGCTGCCGACTGGGACGGACTTTACAGGATTCTGGCGAGCGGCGAGCCTCCGCTGGCGTTCCAGCTTCTTGCGGTCAACACCATTTTCCTGGTGATCTACATTCTCCGGCGCGCCACAACCAAGCACCGCATGCAAAGTCATACCGTCCAGATCGTGCAGGCACTGTTGCTCATCACAAACATTGCGGTGGTGTTCCAGGATGGTGCCTATCAGTGGTTGAGCAAGGTCACCTCTGAACTTCTGTCATGACCAGAGACAGATATGCGGCAAAGGCCTGCTCTGCTGATTTGTAGGCAACCTGTTTTTCGGTTGACCAGTAGCGAAGATTCTCCAGCCGGATCGGATCGCCCGTAACCGCACAGCGTACAAAGTCGCCCTCCGCCAGCACTTCAAAGTCATGGTCGAGGTAGCGCAGCTTCGCCTCCCGGCGCGGGGACAACAGGGGATCAAACCGGTTCATGGCACAGCCATAGCGCCCTCTCATCCCTCATGAAAGAGGGAGCCTTGCCCAGTCTCGCGACCGGTCTTGTCAGCGGTTGCCCGAATGTCGCCATCGCCTAATTCTATGATCAACTTTCTGCCTGGCTGGATCTGGGTGGCACTTCGCAGGGGTCTGCCGCCTTGCTCCCTTACCACGGCAAAGCCCCTCGCCAGCACCGAACGGTAGCCAAGGGACTGCAGCAGTTTCGACTCACCCACCAGCTGGATTCGATGGCGTGACATGTACTCCTGCAAGGCACGCACATGGCGTTGGCCCGTCTCGGAGACACGCCGCCGCACTTCGGCCAGATGCTGCCGGATACGGCTGAGAGACAACCGTCCCTTCTGGTTTGCAAGCAGAACGGCGTGATGCCTGAGGTTAGCCATCAGGCCGTTGGGGAGGCGTATGACGGCCAGGTCGAAGCGCTGGCGCAATCCCGCGAGGATGTCGTCAGGTGTTGGCAATGTGCTGGCGGCGGACTGCAGCCTCAGGCGCCGTTCCGATGCCAGGCGCAGCATCGCGCGCCTCTGGCGTGCGTCCAGTGAAGCAATTTCCGCGCGCAGTTCCGCCCGGACAGGAACAGCCTTTTCGGCCGCCGCCGTCGGTGTCGGTGCCCGCCAATCGGCAACATGGTCTATCAGCGTCGTATCGGTCTCATGACCAATGGCAGAGATGACGGGAATGGCACTCGCCGCCACGGCCCGCACGATGGCTTCGTCGTTGAAGGGCCAGAGGTCCTCCAGTGAACCACCGCCACGGGCGACGATCAGCAGGTCAGGCCTTTCATCCATAGCATTGAAGCCGCGCAAGGCGGCGGCGACCTCTGCTGCTGCAGTCTCTCCCTGAACACGGACTGGCCAGACGATCACATGGCGCGGAAACCGGTCCCCGAGGCGGTGGAGAATGTCGCGGATGACGGCTCCCGTGGGCGAAGTGATGACGCCAATCCTCTGCGGCAAATAGGGTAGTGGCCGTTTGCGGGACGCATCAAACAGGCCCTCGGCAGCGAGTCTCCTGCGGCGCTCCTCCAGCAACGCCATGAGCGCACCCACGCCAGCAGGCTCCACGGCCTCGATGATGATCTGGTAGGAGGACTTGCCCGGATAGGAGGTGAGCTTGCCTGTGATGATGACCTCAAGGCCTTCCTGCAGTTTTGGCCTGAGCCTGCCAAAACTTCCGCGCCAGATGACCGCGTCCAGCTTGGCTCCCTCATCCTTGAGCGAAAAATAGCAGTGCCCTGAGGAATGCGGCCCCTTGTAGCCCGAGATTTCACCACGCACCCGCACATGGCCAAAGCGATCCTCAATGCTGCGTTTGAGGGCATGAGAGATTTCCGAGACGGAAAACTCAGCGACATTTGCCGCTGCAGCTTCGCGGATTTCGCCTGTCTCAGGGTCATGGTCCGGTGTGTGTGACATCATGCTGGTCTAGCAGCCACTGGCCATGCAGACAACGCAAGGGCATCCGGATTCCCAGCGGTTGACCGGCAAGGCTGTCTGTCTGATTGTCACTCGACAGAACAGGAGAAAGACATGTCGAATTGGGAGAAGCGTTTTGGTCTTGCAGGCAAGACGGCACTGGTGACAGGGGCGACCAAGGGTATCGGGCTCGAAACCTGCAAGGTGCTCGCGGACGCCGGTGCAGACATTGCAGCCGTCGGACGTGATACTGCGGGACTGAAAGAGGCTGAAGACGCGGTGAAAGCTGCAGGGCGGCGCTGTGTCACGATTGCCGCCGACATGTCCAGTGCGTCCGGTCCGGTTGAGGCTGCAGAAAAGGCGCTGAAGGCCTTTGGAGCCATTGACATCCTGGTGAACAATGCGGGGATCGCCCTCATTGACCTGCTGGTCGATGCAACAGTCGAAGATTGGGACAAGACCATGGCGGTCAACCTGCGGGCACCATTCCTGTTGGCCCGGACACTTGTGCCCGGCATGATCGCACGCAAGCAGGGCAAGATCATCAATGTGTCATCACAGGCTGGCGTCGTCGGCCTGGAAGCGCACGGTGCCTATGCGGCCTCAAAGGGTGGCCTCAACATGCTGACCAAGGTGATGACCGTTGAATGGGCAAAGCACAACATCCAGATCAATTCCGTCTGCCCCACTGTCATCCTCACGCCGATGGGCGAGCAGGTATGGGGCGATCCGGTCAAAGGCGATCCGATGAAGGCCAAAATTCCTGCAGCGCGCTTCGGCCGTCCGGTCGAGGTGGCTGACATGATCCTCTATCTCGCCTCTTCAGCGTCCGGCCTCGTGAACGGCCAGGATCTGCTGATCGACGGCGGCTACACAGCCGTGTAGGCCGCATCAATAGGTGGCGCGGCCACCCGAGATATCGAAGACCGCACCCGTGGAAAAAGAGCACTCTTCCGACGCCAGCCAGCAGATCAGGCTGGCGTTTTCTTCCACGGTTCCGAATCGTCCTTTCGGAATCTTCGAGAGCATGAAATCAATGTGCGATTGCGGCATCTGGTCGAAGATCGGGGTGCGCACGGCAGCGGGGGTCACGGCATTTGCCGTGATGTCGTGTTTCGCGGTTTCCTTCGCAAGCGACTTTGTGAAGCCAATGACCGCCGCCTTGGAGGCAGAATAGGCGGAGGCGTTGGGGTTTCCTTCCTTGCCGGCGATGGAGGCAATGTTGACGATCCGGCCATAGTTTTGCGCAATCATCAGCGGCAGGACTGCACGGTTGGTGAAAAAGGTGCCATTGACGTTCACGGCCATGGTCTTGATCCAGCCATCGATGGGGAATCCGTCAACCGGGACGGTCGGCCCGGTTATTCCAGCGCTGTTGACGAGAATGTCGATGCCGCCAATCTGTTTCACTGTTTCTGCAACAGCGGCTTCCACCGAGGCGTAGTCGGAAATGTCCGTCGGGATTGCACTATTGACATCCCAGATTGCTACCTTGCCACCCTCGGCAGCAATGCGCCTGGCAACGGCTTCGCCAATCCCCGAGAGCCCCCCGGTGACGACGGCACGACGGCCTTTGAATCTCATGACTTGACCTTCCATGTCTTCATGCAGTGGAGCGTGTGTTCGAATGAGCGGATGCCGGCATCTGATCCGAGGCCCGTGGCAACCAACCCAGCCGCGGCTTGGGCAAAGCGGAGCGATGTCTCGATATCCATCCTGTGGTGGATGGCGGCAATCATACCGGCATCAAAAGCATCCCCACAACCCGTTGTATCGGCAACCTGAACGTCGAAGGCCGGAGAGAGGATGCGTGTCCCGTCATCGCTGGCGTAGTAGGCCCCGTCACCGCCCATGGTGAAGGCACAGGCCGAAGCGCCATGATCCAGAAAATAGCGGGCGCAATCCTCTGGCACATGCAAGCCAGACAGTTCCCTTGCTTCCTCAATGGATGGCATGAAGTAGTCGATATGGGGCAAAAGTGGCATGACATCGCGGGCCGTTTCCGCATTTGCAGCAATGAGATCAAAGGTCACTGTCTTGCCTCGCGCCTTGGCGTCCCGAAGCAGCTTGAGGCTCGGGGCACCATCCAGTTTCTTGAGCAGTCCGGTTCCGCCGAGATGCAGGATCGGAGCATCGAATATCCGGCTGTACATACCCTCCGGCACATCGAAATGGTCAGACGCCCCCCGGACATGCAGTGCCGGCCGGTCTCCATTGGGCCTGATGTTGAGAATGGTTGATGACGTGGGCACGCCGGCGATGCGCTGCATGGCAGCTGTGTCAATGCCATGCTTCTGCATGGTCATGAGCATCCAGTCGGCCTTTTCATCATCACCCACGGCGCCAACTGCAAGGCTCTTCAGGCCCAGCTTTGCGACATCGACGACGGTTCCGCCCGCCGTTCCGGCAACCGTAAGCCTGATTTCCTCGATGAAGTCCACGCCCCCCTTGTCAGGTATGCGCAGCACCGGGCGGCCAAGGATGTCCAGGATGTAGAGTCCGACAACAGTGATGTCGTGAGCCATTGCGGCTTACGCCTTGTTGCCGGACCGCCGCGAAATCAGCCCGGATAGAACCGCCGCAATCACGGCAATGGTCCAGGTAAAACTGTGCATGTACCACGGCGCTGCCGCCAACTGCATCTTGCCTGCCGTCGTGTTTGGATCCGGCGGCTTGAGAAAGAATGTACCGTACAGGGAGGCCGCAAAGATGGCGATCAGCAGGACAATGCAGAAGATCATGGCCACCACCATGGCGACGGTCACAACCGACCGGACGGGCACTCCCGGCTGTGCCATGGGCAGGAGATTGTTGACCAGACCTGCCACAACGACAACGATGCTGCCCAGTGTAAACAAGGTGATCGAGAAGGGTTGAAAGATCATCAGCAGAGCAAGGATGCCGAGGCCGATGATGAAGAACTCGAGGCGCAGGGCCGATTGGATGCCCATGCCACCACTTGGGTTGCCTTGATTCATGCCCGCACCGCCCTTCCACCTTCTGCAAACACATGGGTCTGGGTGGCGTCTGGCTCGAGATGCAGGACCTCGCCCATCTTCACCCTTCTGTCGCGCGGCACCACCACCCGGATATCGCTGCCGGCCTTGGTCCGGGCGTGAATGAGGGTCTCTGCTCCCATAGGCTCTATCAGTTCCGCCATCGCGGTGATGGCCGTCTTCGATGGGTTGACCACAGGCACAAAGGCGCGTGGACGGATGCCGATTGTTACCTTTGACGGCTTGAGACTGGAGACTGCCGGATTCACCGGAATCACGAGTGGCGCATCATCAAAGTCCAGTTCGGCCTTGCCGTCCCTGACAGCACGAAGGTCAACCTCAACAAGGTTCATCTGAGGCGTGCCGATGAAGCTGGCGACAAAAACGTTGATCGGCTTGGCAAAGACCTCATGCGGCGTGCCGACCTGCTCGATTTTTCCGTCACGCATGATGGCGATGCGGTCGGCCATGGTCAGGGCTTCAAGCTGGTCATGGGTCACGATGACGGTGGCTTTTGACAAGTTGGACAGGACGCCCTTGATCTGGCCGCGCATGGAGTGGCGCAACTCCACATCAAGCCGTGACAGGGGCTCATCAAACAGGAAGCAGTTCGGATCTCGGACAATCGCGCGGGCCACCGCGACGCGTTGTTTTTCGCCTTCTGATACCTGGCCCGGCAAGCGGTCAAGTACACCCGTGAGATGCAGAATGTCCGCGACCATCCCGACTCGGGCTTTCATTTCCGCAGGGGAGACCTTCTCATAGTGCAGCGGCATTGCGATGTTCTCGCCTACCGTGAGTGCCGGATAGAGCGCGTAGAACTGGAAGACCATGGCGATGTCGCGCTTCTCCGGCGGCAGTTCGTTCATGCGCTGGCCAGCGACGAGGACGTCGCCGTCCGTTGCCCGCTCAAGCCCCGCAATCATGCGCAAGGTTGTGGTCTTGCCGCAGCCTGACGGGCCCAGCAGACACACGACCTCGCCCGCCGCCACCGAGAGATCTGCATCCTTCACGGCGACGAAATCGCCGAATTTCTTGGTCACTTTCCGGATTTCAATTGTCGACATGTTTCAGCGCTTCACGGTTCCGAAGGTGACACCACGCAACAGATGTCCTTGCAGGAAGAACGTCACGAGGAATACAGGGATGAGAAAAAGGGTTTCAATTGCCGCAAGCAGGGTCCAGTCGGTGCCGCGGCCACCTGACGAGACGGCCTGGTTCATGGCCACCGGCACGGTTCGGGTATCGACACCTGTCAGCAACAGGGCGAAGAGGAACTCGTTCCAGGTGAGGATCAGGCCGAACACGAAAGTCGCAGCCAGACCCGCCACAACTTGTGGCAGGCAGATCTTGAGGAAGACGCGTGTCTCCGAAGAGCCATCGATCCGTGCCGCATCCTCTACATCAGTCGAGAGTTCATCGAAGAAGCTCTTCATCATCCAGATCGTGAAGGCGAGGTTGAAGGCCGTGTAGAGCAGGATGATGCCG
>CALMZX010000012.1 GCA_937870685.1 uncultured Alphaproteobacteria bacterium | reverse complement strand
CCCGCACCGAGTGGTACCGCGAAGGCCGCGTGCCGCTGCACACGCTGCGCGCCGATGTGGACTACGGCGTCGCCACGGCCCACACGGCCTATGGCACCAACGGCGTGAAGGTCTGGATCTTCAAGGGCGAAATCCTGGAGCACGACCCGATGGCCACCGACAAGCGCTTTGCGGAACAGCAGGAAGGCGGCGGAAGCCGTCCGCCGCGCCGCGAAGAGCGGAACTGAGACAGCGAGTAGATCATGCTGCAACCCAAGAAAACAAAGTACCGCAAGGCCCACAAGGGCCGCATTCACGGCAACGCCACGAGCTGCAACACGCTCGACTTCGGCAACTTCGGCCTCAAGGCCCTGGAGCCGGAGCGTCTGACGGCCCGCCAGATCGAAGCCGCCCGCCGCGCCCTTGCCCGTGGCATGAAGCGCGCCGGCCGCATCTGGATCCGCGTCTTCCCGGACGTGCCCGTGTCCAAGAAGCCTGCTGAAGTCCGCATGGGCTCCGGCAAGGGTTCGACCGAATACTGGGCCGCCCGCGTCAAGCCGGGCCGTGTCCTGTTCGAAATCGACGGCGTGCCGCGCAATGTTGCCGAGGAATCCCTCGGTCTTGCCGCCGCCAAGCTGCCCATCAAGACGCGCTTCGTCGCGCGCCTCGGTGAATGAGGGGAGAGAGCATCATGAAGATGAATGAAGTTCGCGCCCTGTCGAGCGACCAGATCAAGGACGAAATCCTCAAGCTCCGCAAGGAGCAGCTGAACCTGCGCTTCCAGAAGGCGTCCGGCCAGCTCGAGAAGACCAACCGCATCCGCCAGATCCGCCGCGACATCGCCCGTCTCAAGACGCAGGCGAGCGCTTCGGCCAAGGCCAAGTAAGAGAGACGCAAGAACATGCCCAAGCGCATCCTGCAAGGTGTGGTCGTCAGCGACAAGAACGACAAGACCATCGTGGTCAAGGTGGAACGCCGCCTGCGCCATCCGGTGTTCAAGAAGACCGTGCGCGTGTCCAAGAAGTACCACGCCCACGACGAAAAGAACGAAGCCAAGGTTGGCGAAATCGTCCGCATCCAGGAGGCCCGGCCTCTGTCCAAGCAGAAGCGCTGGACACTGGTTGAAAAGGTCGATGCGTCCAAGGCTTGAACTGAACAGGTGAAACCATGATCCAACAAGAGACAAATCTCGACGTTGCCGACAATTCCGGTGCCCGCCGCGTTCAGTGCATCAAGGTGCTCGGCGGTTCCAAGCGCCGCTACGCTGACGTGGGCGACATCATCGTCGTGTCGGTAAAGGACGCCATTCCGCGTGGCCGCGTCAAGAAGGGCGCTGTCATGAAGGCAATCGTCGTGCGCACCGCCAAGGACATCCGCCGCGCCGATGGCTCTGCGATCCGCTTTGACCGCAACGCCGCCGTTCTCATCAATGCCCAGGGCGAGCCTGTGGGCACGCGTATTTTCGGACCGGTTCCCCGCGAACTGCGTTCCAAGAACCAGATGAAGATCATCTCGCTCGCACCGGAGGTTCTCTAACATGGCTGCGAAGCTGAAAATCAAGAAGGGTGACAAGGTTGTTGTCATCGCCGGCAAGGACAAGGGCAAGCAGGGCGAAGTGCTCCGCGTGATCCCCACCGAAAACCGCGCCGTCGTGTCGGGTGTGAACATTGCAAAGCGTCACACCAAGCAGACGCCGAACCAGGAAGGCGGCATCGTTCAGCAGAGCATGCCGATCCACATTTCGAACATCGCGCTGCGCGACCCCAAGGACGGCAAGCCGACCCGCGTCGGCTACAAGACGCTGGCCGACGGCAAGAAGGTCCGCGTCGCCAAGCGTTCAGGAGAGACGATCAATGGCTGAGGAAAAGAAAGCCAAGCCGGCGGCCAAGGCTGACAAGCCTGCTGCCAAGGCTGAAAAGGCCCCCAAGAAGGGCGCCGAAAAGGCTGGCGTGGAAAACGCCAATGCCGGCCTGCCCGAGAACTATGTGCCGCGCCTGCGCAAGCACTATGACGAAGTCGTGAAGCCCGAACTGATCAAGCAGTTCGGCTACAAGAACGTCATGGAAGTGCCGAAGATCACCAAGATCGTCCTCAACATGGGCGTCGGCGAAGCGACACAGGACTCGAAGCTGGTCAACGTCGCCGCTTCGGAACTGGAAAAGATCGCCGGCCAGAAGCCGGTGCTCACCAAGTCCCGCAAGGCCATCGCCCAGTTCAAGATCCGCGAGAACCTCGCGATCGGCACCAAGGTGACGCTGCGCAAGGTCCGCATGTACGAGTTCCTGGACCGTCTCATCACCGTGGCCCTGCCGCGCGTGCGCGACTTCCGCGGCCTGACCGACCGTTCCTTCGACGGCCGTGGCAACTACGCCATGGGCATCAAGGAACACATCATTTTCCCGGAAATCGACTACGACAAGATTGACCGGGTCTGGGGCATGGACGTGATTGTTTGCACCACGGCCAAGACGGACGACGAAGCCCGCGCGCTTCTCACCGCCTTCAACTTCCCCTTCCGCAAGAGCCAGCGCAAAGCGGCTTAAAGGAGAGAGTTTCATTTCATGGCAAAGACAAGCTCGATCAACCGCAACGACAAGCGCCGCAAGCTGGCGAAGTCCGCCGAAGGCAAGCGCAAGCGCCTGAAGGCCCTGATCAAGAACAAGAACACGCCGATGGAAGAGCGCTTCGCCGCTGTCCTGAAGCTGGCCGAGATGCCGCGCAACTCGGCCAAGGTGCGCATCCACAACCGTTGCGAAGTGACGGGCCGCAGCCGCGCCTATTACCGCAAACTCAAGATGTCGCGTATCGCGCTGCGCGATCTGGCCAACCAGGGTCTCATCCCCGGCATGGTCAAGTCGAGCTGGTAAGAGAGGATCAGGAACATGTCCATGAACATCAGTGATCCCGTCGGTGACATGCTGGCGCGCATCCGCAACGCCCAGGAGCGTGGCAAGAACAAGGTGGCCGTGCCGCCGTCCCGCCTGCGCGAGCGTGTGCTCGAAGTGCTGCACAAGGAAGGCTACATCCGCGGCTTCACCACCATCGAGAAGGACGGCAAGTCCGAGATCGAAGTCGAACTGAAGTATTTTGATGGCGCTCCCGTCATCAAGGAAATCCACCGTGTGTCGAAGCCCGGCCGCCGGGTCTACGCCTCAGTGTCCACCCTGCCGTCCGTGTACAATGGTCTCGGCATCTCCATCCTCTCCACGCCGAAAGGCGTGATGTCGGATGCCGATGCCCGCGCCCAGAACGTCGGCGGCGAAGTGCTCTGCACGGTCTTCTAAGGAAGCGAACGATGTCACGTATCGGCAAGAAAGCAGTTCCGGTTCCGGCAGGCGTCACGGTCAACGTGTCCGGCCAGACGGTATCGGTGAAGGGCCCCAAGGGCGAACTCAAGGAAGTCCTGAACGAGCAGGTGCTCGTCAAGATGGAAGAGGGCGGCGTCAAGGTTGACCCGATCAATGAAACCAAGCTGGCACGCTCCGCCTGGGGCATGTCGCGCACGCTGGTGGCCAACATGGTCAAGGGCGTGACGGACGGCTACTCGAAGTCGCTGGAAATCAACGGCGTGGGTTACCGCGCCGCCGTTGCCGGCAAGAGCCTGCAGCTGAACCTCGGTTACAGCCACGATGTCAACTACGCCATTCCGGCGGGCATCGAGATCAAGACTCCGAAGCCCACGGAAATCGTGATCACCGGCATCAACAAGCAGCAGGTTGGCCAGGTGGCCGCCGAAATCCGTGAATGGCGCGGCCCCGAACCCTACAAGGGCAAGGGCATCAAGTACGCTGGCGAACAGATCTTCCGCAAGGAAGGCAAGAAGAAGTAAGGGACACGCATCATGGCGAAAGTCACTCCCATCAACCTGCGCAAGGCGCGCGTCCGCAAGGCGCTGGCCGAACGCCTCAATGGCCGCCCGCGTCTTTCCGTGCACCGGTCATCCAAGAACATCTACGCCCAGGTCATCGACGATGCGAAGGGCGTGACCATCGCGTCCGCTTCGACGATGGAGAAGGATTTCCGGGCTGGCAAGAAGACGGGTGCCGACAAGGCCGCCGCCGAAGCCATCGGCAAGCTGGTGGCCGAACGCGCCATCAAGGCCGGCATCAAGGACGTCGTGTTTGACCGCGGCGGCTACATCTATCATGGGCGCATCAAGTCGCTCGCGGACGCTGCCCGTTCTGGCGGCCTGAATTTCTAAGGATAGCGGAGCACACATGGCTAAGGAACGTGCCGAACGCGGTGAGCGCAGGGACCGCGCCGATCGCGAGGAGAAGGACAGCGAGTTCATCGACAAGCTGGTCCACATCAACCGCGTGGCGAAGGTTGTGAAGGGCGGCAAGCGCTTCGGTTTCGCGGCTCTCGTCGTCGTTGGCGACCAGAAGGGCCGCGTCGGCTTCGGCCACGGCAAGGCGCGTGAAGTGCCGGAAGCCGTGCGCAAGGCCACGGAAGGCGCCAAGCGCGCGCTCATCCGCGTGCCGCTGCGCGAAGGCCGCACGCTGCATCATGACGTCAACGGCCGTTGGGGTGCCGGCAAGGTGACCCTGCGTACCGCACCTCCCGGCACCGGCATCATCGCCGGCGGCCCGATGCGCGCCGTCTTCGAAAGCCTTGGCATGGCCGACGTTGTCGCCAAGTCCACGGGTTCCTCGAACCCCTACAACATGGTGCGCGCCACCATTGACGCGCTCAAGAAGCAGACCTCTCCGCGCATGGTGGCCAACCGCCGTGGCAAGAAGGTCTCTGACGTGCTGCGCCGTGGCGGTGACGCCGCTGCCGTGGCTGAATAAGACAGGACGTGAAAACCATGGCCAAGAAAGACTCCGGAAAGACCGTGACCATCGAGCAGGTGGCGAGCGCGAACCGCAAGCCTGGCATCCAGCAGCAGACGCTGATCGGCCTCGGTCTCAACAAGATCCGCCGCACCTCGACCCTGCAGGACACGCCTGCCGTGCGCGGCATGATCGCCAAGGTGGCTCACCTCGTGCGCGTGGTGGAATAAGGAACAGTTGCGATGAAGCTCAACCAGATCAGCGACAACAAGGGTGCCCGCAAGACCCGCACCCGCGTGGGCCGTGGCATCGGCTCCGGCCTCGGCAAGACGGCCGGGCGCGGTGGCAAGGGCCAGACGGCCCGCAAGGGCGGCGCGAAGGCCGGCTTTGAAGGCGGCCAGATGCCCATCTACCGCCGTCTGCCGAAGCGCGGCTTCAACAAGCCGAACCCGGTGGAATACAACGAAGTCAACCTCGCCCGCGTGCAGGTGGCTGTCGATTCCAAGAAGCTCGATGCCAAGTCTCCGGTCACCGCTGCTGCCTTGCTGGCCGCTGGCGTGATCAGCAAGCTGGAAGAGGGCGGCGTGCGCCTCATCGGCAAGGAAAAGTTCACTGCCAAGCTGGCCTTCGAGGTGTATTACGCCACGAAGGGCGCCATTGCCGCCGTGGAAAAGGCGGGCGGCAGCGTGAAGATTCTCCGCCCCGCGCCGGAAGCCAAGCAGGCTTGATAGGTCCCGGCGGCGAACCCACATAACGGTTTTTCGCCGCCGGAATTTGGAGCACGACCCATGGCATCAATGGCAGAACAGCTGGCTGCGAACATCAGCTTCAGCGCACTTGCGAATTCGCAGGAACTGAAGAATCGCATCTGGTTCACTCTTGGTGCCCTCATTGTCTACCGCCTCGGCTCCTACATTCCCATCCCGGGCATCGATTCGGTGGCGCTGGCGCAGTTCGCCACGCAGAATTCCTCCGGCATTCTCGGCTGGATGAACAGCCTCGCTGGTGGTGCGCTCGGCCGCATGGCGATCTTCGCGCTCAACGTGATGCCCTACATTTCGGCCTCGATCATCATGCAGTTGATGACCAGCGTTTCGCCAACGCTGGAAGCCCTCAAGAAAGAGGGTGAGTCGGGCCGCAAGAAGATCAACCAGTACACCCGCTATTTCACGGTACTCCTCGCCGCCATGCAGGCCTATGGCATCGCCATCGGCCTTGAAGGGCAGGGTGGCATCGTCACCGATCCCGGCATGTTCTTCCGCGCTTCCACGGTGATTACCCTGACCGGCGGCACCATGTTCCTGATGTGGCTGGGTGAGCAGATCACCTCGCGTGGCATCGGCAACGGCGTCTCGCTCATCATTTTCGCAGGCATCGTCGCGGGCCTCCCATCGGGTGTTGCAGCCCTGCTGGAACTGGGCCGCACCGGGCAGATGTCCTTCTTCCTCATCCTCGCGATTCTGGTGCTGGCCTTTGCCGTGATCGCCTTCATCGTGTTTGTCGAGCGCGCCCAGCGCCGCCTGCTGATCCAGTATCCAAAGCGCCAGGTCGGCATGAAGATGACGCAGGCCGAAAGCTCGCACCTCCCGATCAAGATCAACACCGCCGGTGTGATTCCCCCGATCTTCGCCTCTTCACTGCTGCTGCTGCCCATCACGGTCGCCAACTTCTCAGCCGGGCAGGGTCCGGACTGGCTGAACCAGATCACCGCAATGCTCGGCCACGGCCAGCCGCTCTATCTCGTGCTTTTCGCGCTCCTGATCGTGTTCTTCTCGTTCTTCCAGACATCGATCATGTTCAACCCGAAGGAAACCGCCGACAATCTCAAGAAGTCCGGCGGCTTCATCCTCGGCATCCGTCCCGGTGAAAAGACGGCTGAATACCTCGACTGGATTCTGACCCGCCTCACCGTCATCGGCGCGGCCTACCTGGTCCTGATCTGCCTCATGCCGGAATTCCTCGTCGGCTATTCCGGCATCCCGTTCTACTTCGGCGGTACCTCGCTGCTGATCGTCGTCAGCGTCACGCTTGATACTGTTGCCCAATTGCAGGGTCACATGCTGGCACAGCAATATGGCAAGCTCCTTGAGAAGGCATCTCTGCGGAGCAAGAAGAAATGAACATCATCCTTTTGGGCCCGCCCGGCGCAGGCAAGGGCACCCAGGCCAAAATCCTGGAGGAGCAGCACGGGCTGAAGCAGCTCTCCACGGGCGACATGCTGCGCGCCGCCATCGCCGCCGGAACCGAAGTGGGCAAGAAGGCCAAGGCCATCATGGACCGCGGCGACCTGGTCTCGGACGACGTGATCATCGGCATCGTGGCGGACCGCATGGACCAGCCGGACATCAAGGCGGGCGTGACCTTTGACGGTTTCCCCCGCACTCCGGCCCAGGCCGAAGCCCTGGACGGCATGCTCGCCGGCCGCAAGCAGAAGCTGGACGCCGTGATCGAGATGAAGGTCGATGACGAGGCGCTCGTGGAGCGCATCTCCGGCCGCTACACCTGCGCCAAGTGCGGCAAGGGCTACCATGAGAAATTTGCCCCCGCGAAGAAGGCAGGGGTTTGTGACAGTTGCGGTGGCACCGAGTTCACCCGCCGTCCGGCCGACAACGAAAAGACGGTCCGTGACCGTCTGCAGGTTTACAACAAGCAGACTGCACCGCTGGTGGCCTACTACGCCGCCAAGGGCAATCTGCATGTGATCGACGGCATGGCCGATATCACCCGTGTAACGGGTGAAATTGGCGCGGTGCTGAAGAAGGTAAAGGGCTGAAATTCAGGCTGCTCTTGGGGTTGACGCTCTGGCGATTCCCCCCTAAGGACACCGAATTCCAGCTTTCTACGGGGCTCGTTTGGGGGATTTCCTCCTCCGAACGCGGCCTCATACGTTTGGGAAATCGCGCGGGCTCACCCGCCGCACGCCGACCCGAGACACCAGTTTGGGCTGACAAGCCCTTGAATTGATTGGGAGACTACCAGTGGCCCGTATTGCAGGCGTCAACATTCCGACCAACAAGCGCGTTGAAATCGCGCTGCGTTACATTCACGGCATCGGTCCGGTGAATGCCAAGATCATCTGCAACGAGGTCAAGATTCCGGCCTCCAAGCGCGTCAACGAGCTGTCTGACGCCGAAGTGCTGGCGATCCGCGAAATCATCGACCGCGACTACACGGTGGAGGGTGACCTTCGCCGCGAAGTGGCAATCAACATCAAGCGCCTCACCGACCTTGGCACCTACCGTGGCATGCGCCACCGCAAGGGTCTCCCCGTTCGTGGCCAGCGCACCCATACCAACGCCCGCACCCGCAAGGGTCCGGCCAAGCCCATCCAGGGCAAGAAGAAGTGAGGCATCTGAGCAATGGCTAAGGAAGCAGCAGCCCGCGGTGGCAAGCGCAAGGAACGCAAGAACGTCTCGTCCGGCGTTGTGCATGTGAACTCGTCGTTCAACAACACCATGATCACCATCACCGACGTGCAGGGCAACACCATTGCCTGGGCTTCGGCCGGCAAGCTCGGCTTCAAGGGTTCGCGCAAGTCCACGCCGTATGCCGCGCAGGTGGCAGGCGAGCAGGTGGCCCGCGCCGCCATGGAACACGGCATGCGCACGGTGGAAGTTGAAGTGTGTGGTCCGGGGTCTGGCCGTGAGTCGGCGCTCCGCGCCCTCCAGGCCGCTGGCCTTCAGGTGACCTCCATCCGCGACGTGACGCCGATCCCGCACAACGGTTGCCGCCCGCCGAAGCGCCGCCGCGTTTGACGGCCTGCTGAATTGACATCGGCCGGGGTTGCCCCGGCCATCGACGGAATGAAAGTGGCAGGCGAATGCGCGCCTGCCGGAGGCACTTTGGGAACATGAACATGCAGGTCAATCAGAAGAACTGGCAGGAACTCATCCGCCCCAGCAAGATCGACATCCAGTCCGGCAAGGACAAGCGCCGCGTGGCGACCATTGTTGCCGAGCCGCTGGAGCGTGGATTTGGCACGACGCTGGGCAATGCGCTGCGCCGCATCCTGCTGTCATCGCTGCAGGGCGCTGCCGTGACCAGCGTGCACATCGACGGCGTGCTGCACGAGTTCTCCTCGATCGCCGGTGTCCGCGAAGACGTGACCG
>CALMZX010000011.1 GCA_937870685.1 uncultured Alphaproteobacteria bacterium | reverse complement strand
TTCGGTTCTGTGCGCTTGCATGGGGGCAGGCGCAGTGTCTTCAGGCAGCATTCTAAGATGCCAAGTCACTGAAAAAACTGACGAGTTGGCAGGTGCCGGTGACAAGATGTCAGGCTTCCCGTTGACCTCTCCCCAAAGGCCCGCGCCCGGCTTTCCCCCTTTCCCCTTGCCCCTGCCGTCATCGGAGTGTTAAGGGCAGCCGCCAACTCACCGAATCCTGCTGTTTTTCCAAGGTTGGCCCGATGCCCATCGCTCCCCGTTCATTTCCTGAATACCTCGCCTTCGACGACGTGCTGATGAAGCCCGGTGCGTCCAGCGTCTTGCCCGCCGATGTGGCGACGGCCACGAAGCTAACAAAGTCGATTTCGCTGTCGATCCCCGTCATGTCCGCTGCCATGGACACGGTGACGGAAGCGGCGATGGCCATTGCCATGGCGCAGGCGGGCGGGCTTGGTGTCATCCACAAGAACCTCGATGCCGCGACCCAGGCCGACCATGTACGCCAGGTGAAGCGCTTCGAAAGCGGCATGGTGGTGAATCCGATCACCATCGCGCCCACGGCAACCATCGGCGAACTTCTGGCTATCAAGCAGCAGCGCAAGATTTCTGGTATTCCCGTTGTCGATGACAAGGGCACGCTTGTGGGCATCATCACCAACCGTGATGTGCGCTTTGCCACCGACATGAACACCAAGGTCGCCGACCTCATGACACGCCAGATCGTGACGGTGCGCGAAGGCGTGGCGCGCGAAGAGGCCAAGCGCCTGCTGCACAAGCACCGCATCGAAAAACTCATCGTCACCGATGACGAAGGCAAGTGCGTTGGCCTCATCACCGTCAATGACATGGAAAAGGCGGCCGACCATCCGCTTGCCGCCAAGGATGAGAAGGAGCGCCTGCTGGTGGCTGCTGCAACTGGAATCGGTGATGCAGGACTTGATCGTGCCGAGCGTCTGATTGATGCGGGCGTTGACGTGCTCATCGTCGATACGGCCCATGGCCATTCGGCCAATGTGCTGAAGCAGGTCAATGTGGTGAAGAAGCTCTCCAACAAGGTGCAGATCATCGGTGGCAACGTGGCAACGGCGGAGGCCGTGAAGGCGCTGATCGACCATGGTGCGGATGCTGTGAAGATCGGCATCGGTCCAGGTTCCATCTGCACCACGCGCGTGGTGGCAGGCGTCGGCGTGCCGCAGTTTTCGGCCATCGTGGAATGCGCCGAAGAAGGTGCAAAACAGGGCGTTCCGGTGATCGCCGATGGCGGCATCAAGCTCTCGGGCGACATGGCGAAGGCGCTGGCCGCAGGCGCCAATGTGGCGATGATCGGGTCACTGCTGGCAGGCACGGATGAAAGCCCCGGCGAGGTGTTTCTCTACAATGGCCGCTCCTACAAGTCCTATCGCGGCATGGGCTCGGTGGGTGCGATGGCGCGCGGCTCGGCGGACCGCTATTTCCAGCAGGATGTGGGCAATTCGCTGAAGCTGGTGCCGGAAGGCATCGAAGGCCAGGTGCCTTACAAGGGGCCGGTCGGTGCGGTGCTGCACCAGTTGGTCGGCGGGCTACGCGCGTCCATGGGTTATGTCGGGGCGGCGACCATCGCGGAGTTGCAGGAGAAGGCGCAGTTCGTGCGCATCACTGGTGCGGGACTGCGTGAAAGCCATGCCCACGACATCATGATCACGCGGGAAGCCCCCAACTACCAGAGGATCGGCTGATGACGCCCGCGCAGTGGCTGGTGGTGGCCTTGCTCGGCCACGTGCTGCTCACCTTCATCGTCGGTGCGCTGACCCTGCGGGCGCGCATCGCTGCGGTGAAGAGTGGCAAGGTGCGGCTGCAGGTCGTGGCCATCAACAATGCGGGCTGGCCCGAAGATGCGCGCAAGCTTGCCAACAACTTCGACAACCAGTTCCAGGTGCCGATGCTGGTCTATGCGGCGGCGGCGATGTTCCTCGCGACCGGGCTTGCCGATGTGAGTGCGGCGGGCCTTGCCTTCGCCTTCCTTGCGGCGCGCATCCTGCACACGCTGGAACACACGCGGAAGAACAACGTGCTGACACGTCTCACACACTTCCTCGCTTCCTATGCCTTCGCGCTGGGCCTGTGGGTGTGGTTTGCCGTGCGCTACCTGACGGCCGGCTGAGACCATGCGCTTGCCAGGCCGCGTTTCTGCGGCGATCGAGATTCTTGCCGAGATTGCCACACGCCACCGTCCGGCGGCGGAAGCGCTGAAGGACTGGGGCAAGGCGCACCGCTTTGCCGGTGCCGGAGACCGCCATGCCATTGGCACGCTCGTCTACGACAGCCTGCGGCACCGGGCGAGTGCCGCTTTCCGCATGGGTGATGATGCGCCACGCGCGCTGGTGCTGGCGACGCTGCATGACACGTGGGGCATGACGGCCGGCGCCATCGCCGCACTGGCCGATGGCGAGCATGGACCGGCGGCCTTGAGCGAAGGTGAAACGGCAGCGCTGTCGCGGACCGTGGCCGATGCGCCGCCTCATGTTGCGGGCGATTTTCCGGCATGGCTGACCCCCAGCCTGACCCGTGTTTTCGGTGATTTCGCGGCGGAGGAAGGCAAGGCGCTGGCGCAACGGGCGCCGATTGACCTTCGTGTCAACACCTTGAAGGCTGACCGGGGCAAGGTGCTTGCGGCACTGGCACGCTTTGGCGCGGTGGAGGGACCGTTGGCGCCGACGGCCATCCGCATCGCCGCGCCTGGGCCGGAGCAGAAGCACGTCTCGGTCGAGGCTGAGCCCGCCCATGGCATGGGCTGGTTCGAGGTGCAGGATGCGGCTTCGCAGGTTGCTGCGGCGCTGACAGTTGTGAAGCCGGGTGAACGCGTGGCCGACATCTGCGCCGGCGCTGGCGGCAAGACGCTGGCGCTTTCTGCGCTGATGCAGAACGAGGGCACGCTGGTGGCCCATGACCGCGACCGCCACCGCCTGCGCCCGATCTTCGAGCGCATTGGCCGGAGCGGTGCCGGCAACATCGAGGTGCTGGCGGCGGAGGAGGGGGCGAAGCTGTCCGCCGGAGACGGGTTCGATTGCGTTGTGGTGGATGCGCCCTGCACGGGCACCGGCACATGGCGGCGCAAACCCGATGCCAAGTGGCGGCTGACGGAAAAGACGCTGGCGCTGCGCATCAGGGAGCAGCAGGAGGTTCTGACGCGGGCGGCGGCGCTGGTGCGGCCGGGCGGCAGGCTTGCCTATTTCACCTGCTCGCTGCTGCCGGAAGAAAACACGGACCAGGTGAAATGGTTTCTGGAGCGCCACAAAAAATACAGAATTATTTCCTATAAAGACTTATGGTCCGTGCATTTGTCTTCTTCTGTTCCTGCCTCTGCTGATGGTTCTTCGGATACCTTGCTGCTGACGCCGCGGCAGCATGGCACGGACGGGTTCTTCGTGGCGGTGCTGCAGAACGGCTGATTTCAGGGTGGGCAGTTGAGGCGGTTGCGCATCGCGTCCTTGCCCGCCGTTTCTGCCAAGGCCGGGTTTGGTTCATAGCCGGGACCAATGACCAACGGGGCGGGCGGCAGGACCGATTGGTCCAGCGTGGAGGTGATGGACGACTCGAGGCGCTGCAACGCCGTGCCATCCGCACCCACAAGTGTCACACTGAACTTGTAAGGCCGCCCCTTCTTCACACATTGCAGTGGTTCGCTTTCCAGCGCCACCTGGGTCTGGCCATCGCGGACTTTCTGTTCGATGCGCAGCGGCTCTCCCCCCGCCGGATTGTCGAAGACGGCCACCACCCGCGCGCCCGCAGGCGGGGCCTTGCGGATGGCCAGCGAGACCACATAGGTTGCCGTGGCAAGGCGCGGGTTGAAGATGAAGACACGGCCCTGGAGGTCAAGATAGTTGGTGCGGGCTTCATCGGTGCAGGCCGCAAGTGTGAAGGCAATCAGGCACAGGATGGCGGCGAGACGGTGCATGCCCCATCTAACGCCATGTTGAGGCCCATGGGCAAGGGATGGCTGGCGGCTTGAGTTATCTTTACCAGATCCTGATCGGCGGCATTCACAACGGCATGGTCTATGCCCTGCTGGCCTACAGCTATGTGCTGCTGTTTCAGGTGGTGCCGAAGCCCAACCTCGCGCACGGCCCGCTGTTCGCCTTTTCCGGCCAGCTGCTGGTGATGGGCACCAACCTTGCCTACAATGCGCTGATCTTCACCTTCGCCTCGTCCATGGCCTTCGGGTTGGGCGTATCGGCCTTGCTGTCAGCAATCGTCCTGACGCTGTTTTCCGCCATAATCGTGCCGCGCCTCGTGCAGCGCTCGCCCAATGCGATGATCGTGGTCACGCTGGCGATTGCCATCATCCTGATGGAGGGCGTGCATATTGGCGCTGACGGCCGTGACAGCTGGCTGCCGCCGCTGACATCGCAAGCCGTGGCGCTTGGCCTGGGGGCGCAGGTGTCTCTGGTGCAGGTGTTCAATGTGCTGGCGATGGTCTTCATGCTGGTGGCGAGCGAGTGGGTGTTGCTGCGGACCTCGGCCGGACGTGTCATCCGCGCCGTGGCGCAGGAGCCCGTGGCTGCGGCCCTGCTTGGCACAAACGTGCCGCGGGTCATCTCCCTCACGGCTGCGGCCTCCGGCATCCTTGCCATGGCGGGTGGCGTGCTGACGCTCATCCACTTCGGCAACATGAGTTTTGGCGCAGGCCTCACCTACGGCATCAAGGTGCTGTTCATCGCGGCGGCGGGAGGTTTCAGCACGCCGCGTGCCGCCGCCCTTGCCGCCTTCGCCTTTGGCGAGACGGAGGCGCTGTGGGACGGCTACCTCCCGATCCTGTGGCGCGAGGCGTTCCTCTATGGCGTGCTGGCGCTGCTGCTGGTGCTGAACGGAAAAGAAGCGCGGCGCTGATCAGAGGCTTCCCGGACCGTCCTTCAGGCAGCCGGCATAGACCGTGTAGCTGGCAAAGCCTGAGTCACCGGAGTAGCTGCGGGCCTCTGTGGTGCAGTCTTCCTTGCGCTTGGCATCGGCCTTGGCTTCCAGGTCGGCAACCGTTTTCTGCGCTTCGGTTTCCAGCGTGGTGCATTCCGCCACGTCCATGGAATTGTTCTTGTTCTGCCAGTCACAGAGTTTGGCGATGTCGAAGTTCAGTGGTGCGGCTGCATCCTGCGCCATGGCAGGCGTGGCGGCGAGGAGGAGGGCGAAGGCAAATTTGCGCATGGGGTTGGGTCCTTATGAAGAATTGCGGGCGAGGAAGCGGCCCATGGCTTTCAGGGTTTCATCACTGACATGATGCTCGATGCCTTCCGAGTCAATGCGTGCGGTTTCCTCTCCGACACCGAGGGCGAGGAGAAAGCGTTCCACGATCTGGTGCTTCTTGCGGCCTGTCTCGGCCATCAGCCAGCCTTCGCCGGTGAGGTCGATGGGGCGGTAGGGTTCCTGGGTGACGAGCCCCATATCGGTCAGGCGCTTCAGCATCTTGACGACCGTGGCGTTGGCCACGCCGAGGCGGAGCGCCACATCGGTGCCACGGGCCGTGCCGCGCTCGTCGATGATGTCGGCGATCAGTTCCACATAATCGGCCGCCAGTTCCTTGGAATGGTCCGAGCGGGTGCGCCGGAAGGCGGCGGACTGCAGCTTGGCTTTGGTGGTGCGGGCTTTGCCGGGCATCGGTGAAAATCGGGCTCGTTTTGCGGTTGCAAAGCTACCCCATTGACTCTGGTTTAGCCAATGCTAAATTCAAATTTAGCAGAGGCTAAACTTTCATGCCCACGACGGAAGACACTGTGAACCACGGCTGGCTGAACCGGCGGGCGGAGCCGTCTCTTGCGGACGTGTTCCGCAGCGTGCCCATCCGCAATTCGGGAGGCTGGTTGCGGCGCGCGCTGGCCTTTGTCGGGCCTGGCTATCTCGTTTCCGTCGGCTACATGGACCCCGGCAACTGGGCGACCTCCATCGCGGGCGGGGCGAGCTTCGGCTATACCCTGCTGGTGATCGCGCTCATGGCCAACATCATGGCGATCATCCTGCAATCGCTCTGCGCGCGGCTTGCCGTCGCCTCGGGCCGCGACCTGGCGCAGGCCTGCCGCGATGCCTTCCCGAAGCCTGTGGCCCTTGTGCTCTGGGTCTTCGCGGAAATCGCCATCATCGCCACCGACATCGCCGAAGTGGTGGGCACGGCCATCGGCCTCAACCTGCTGTTCGGAATCCCGCTGGAGCTGGGCGTCATCATCACGGCACTGGATGTGTTCCTCGTTCTGCTGCTGCAGCGGCTGGGTTTCCGCTGGGTGGAAGCCTTCATCATGGGCTTGCTGGCGGTGATCTTCGCCTGCTTCTTCGTGCAGATCGCCATGGTTGATCCGGAGTGGGGCGCGGTCATCCGCGGCTTTGCGCCGACGACCGAAATCGTGCGCAACCCGGACATGCTCTATCTGGCGCTTGGCATCATCGGTGCCACGGTGATGCCGCACAATCTCTATCTCCATTCCGGCATCGTGCAGACGCGCGCCTACGGCAAGAGCGAAGCCGAAAAGCGCCAGGCGCTGACCTATGCCACCATGGATTCCACTGTGGCGCTGATGCTGGCGCTGCTGGTGAATGCCTCGATCCTGATCCTTGCCGCCGCGACCTTCCACCGGGCAGGCCATGTGGCGGTGACCGACCTGACGCATGCCCATGGCATGCTGGAGCCGCTTGTGGGATCGCTGCTGGCACCGAAGCTCTTTGCCGTGGCGCTGCTCTGCTGCGGCCTCAGTTCCACCGTGACGGCAACACTCGCGGGCCAGATCGTGATGGAGGGCTTCCTCAACATCCGTCTCCCGGCCTGGCTGCGCCGCCTGTTCACCCGCATGGTGGCGATTGTGCCTGCTGCCGTGGTGACGCTCTACTACGGGGCGGAAGGAACAGGCATGCTGCTGATCTTCAGCCAGGTGGTGCTGGCCTTCCAGCTTCCCTTCGCCATTGTGCCGCTGGTGATGTTCACCCGCGACAGGGCCAAGATGGGAACACTGGTGGCCCCGGTCTGGTTGACCCTGGTCTCCGCCGTGATCGCCGCCATCATCATCAGCCTCAATGTGAAGCTGTTGTGGGATGTGCTGACGGGGCTGTGAGGCCACCCTTGCAGACTCCGGCTTCATGCCCTATCCGCCCCGCATGACAGCCCATCACGACCAGATCCTCATCATCGACTTCGGCTCGCAGGTTACCCAGCTCATCGGGCGCAGGGTGCGCGAAATGGGGGTCTATTCCGAGATCATTCCGTTCCAGAGCGCCGAAGCCGCCTTCCACCGGATGAAGCCGAAGGCGGTGATCCTTTCCGGCGGACCGGACTCCGTGACCCGTGATGGCAGCCCGCGCGCGCCGCAGATCGTGTTCGACTCCGGCCTGCCCATCCTCGCCATCTGTTACGGCCAGCAGACGACGGCGGTGCAACTGGGTGGCGTTGTCGAAGGTGGCCATGCCGCCGAGTTCGGCCGGGCCGACATTGAAGTGAAGGCGCCGAGCGCGCTGTTCGAGGGCTTGTGGAACGTGGGCGAGCGGCACCCCGTGTGGATGAGCCATGGCGACCGCGTGACCCGGCTGCCAGCGGGCTTCACGGTGAAGGCGACATCGGAGAACGCGCCCTTCGCCATTGCCAGCGACGAAGCGCGGCGCATCTACACCACCATGTTCCACCCGGAAGTGGTGCACACGCCGGATGGCGCCAGGCTGATCCGCAACTTCGTGATGAACATTGCGGGCTGCAAGGGCGACTGGACCATGGCGGCCTTCCGGCAGGAGGCGATCGAACGCATCCGCGCTCAGGTGGGCAAAGGCCGCGTGTTGTGCGGATTGTCGGGTGGCGTCGATTCATCCGTGGCGGCTTTGCTCATTCATGAAGCCGTGGGCGACC
Organism: uncultured Alphaproteobacteria bacterium; assembly: GCA_937870685.1. Taxonomy (GTDB): domain Bacteria; phylum Pseudomonadota; class Alphaproteobacteria; order Rhizobiales; family Aestuariivirgaceae; genus Aestuariivirga. The sequence continues at coordinate 1,016 of CALMZX010000011.1, read as the reverse complement.
AGTTGACCTGCGTGCTGGTGGACCATGGCCTGATGCGCCAGAACGAGGCCGCCGATGTGGTGGCGATGTTCCGCGAGCACTACAATCTCCAGCTTGTGCATGTGGATGCCAGCGACGAATTCATCTCGGCCCTTGAGGGCGAGATGGACCCGGAGAAGAAGCGCAAGACCATCGGCAGGCTGTTCATCGACGTGTTCGAACGCGAGGCGAAGAAGCTGGGCGGGGCGGACTATCTGGCACAGGGCACGCTTTATCCGGATGTGATCGAGAGCGTGTCGTTCACCGGGGGCCCGTCGGTCACCATCAAGTCGCATCACAATGTGGGCGGCCTTCCCGACCGCATGAAAATGAAGCTGGTTGAGCCGTTGCGCGAACTGTTCAAGGACGAGGTGCGCAAGCTGGGCCGGGAACTGGGCTTGCCGGAGAAGTTCGTGGGCCGCCACCCGTTCCCCGGGCCGGGGCTGGCAATCCGCCTGCCGGGCGGCGTGACGCGCGAGAAGCTCGACATCCTGCGCAAGGCCGATGCGATCTATCTCGATGAAATCCGCAAGGCTGGCCTGTACGACGTGATCTGGCAGGCCTTCGCCGTGCTGCTGCCGGTGCAGACGGTGGGGGTGATGGGCGATGGCCGCACCTACGACCGGGTGCTGGCGCTGCGGGCTGTCACCTCGGTCGATGGCATGACGGCGGATTTCTACCCCTTCGACATGGCTTTCCTCGGGCGCACGGCAACGCGCATCATCAACGAGGTGAAAGGCGTGTCACGCGTCGTCTACGACGTGACCTCGAAGCCACCGGGCACGATCGAGTGGGAATGATTTTTGCCACTCCGGGCGTATCCAAAAATACGCTATAGTTCGCCATAAACATCTGAAATATATAAATAAAGTGCTAGAAATCTTTCGGCATCTATCGCTGGGCTAGCCTCCGGAATGACGGTATGACTGACGGTATGGTGGACCTTGTCTCAGTCGAAAATCGCATATACCGTCAGGGCCAAGAGAGCTTCTGACGGT
>CALMZX010000010.1 GCA_937870685.1 uncultured Alphaproteobacteria bacterium | reverse complement strand
CAAAAGAATTCCGAAAGTGAAAATCGTCGATGGGCAGGGCAGTCCGAAGGTCGGGTTTTCCGGATAACGGTGACCGGGAAAATGACCCGGCAAATACGATTGACCTTTGAAATCGAGAGCGGCAAGCGCGAGGCGCGGCAGGAAAACGCAACGGACCTGATTGCCGCCTACAGGCAGGTGGTCGGCACAGCCTGATCAATCACGTCCGGGTGCGGCACAAAGGCCAAGTAACCGCCTTGCGGGCCTGCACCCTGTCAGCGCGGCTTGGCTTCAGCCGCGCGTGCCGCAGCCTTTGCCTGTGAGGCCATGATGAAATCGATTGTCACCTGGTAGTGTTGCGCCAGCAGCTTCTTCACCTCTGCCGCATCCCCAGCCACATAGGCATCGAGGATGGCGCGGTGTTCGCCCAGTTCCTTGCGCTCCGGATTGATCGGGCCAGACAGCAGGCGGTAGCGTTCATAGACATCGAACAGCTGCTGCCCAAGCTGGACAATCCACTTCATCCGGCAGCCGGCGATCAGCGCAAGATGGAAGTCCCGGTGCCGCTTCTCCCATTCAAGATTGCGCGCCATGCCTTCCTTGATGCGGTGTTCCTTGCTCATGCGGTTGTAGGCCAGCACCAGCTCTTCCTCGGCGGCAGTATCATTGCGGGCAATGGCTTCCGCCACGGCCATCCCCTCGATCAAGACTCGCGTGCGCGCCAGTTCGGTCAGTTCCTCGTCGCTGATTTCGGCCACGCGGAATCCACGCTGTTCCTCGCGGTCCACCCACCCTTCAGCCTGCAGGCTGCTCAGCGCTTCGCGGATGGGGCTGATGCCGATGCCATAACGCTCGCGCAGGGCATCAAACTGCATCTTCTCGCCTGGCCGCAGTCGGCCTTCGATAATGTCGAGCCGGATGGCCTCATAGGCAGAACTTGCCAGCGTCAAACCCGTTGACTTGATTTTCACCATCCCGTTGTCCCCATTGCCCGGAAATTCCCGGGATGGGGGAGCATAATCGAAAATCTGCTTCTGTCACAACGAGGTTGAGGTCCGCCTGTGCACAGCCAGTCAGGTTCACGAGGCGGAATAGCCGCCATCGACCATCAACTCGTGTCCGGTGATGCCGCTCGCGGCATCAGAGGCGAGGAAGGCCACAACGTCGGCAATTTCGCGCGGTTCCATGAGGCGGTGCACGGGAATGTCGTCGATCCACTCTTTCAGCATGGAGGGATTGGTCATGCCAACCTCATTCAGGAGAACCGTGTTGGTGTAGCCGGGGCCGACCGCGTTGACCCGGATGTTCTTGTCGGCCCATTCCACTGCCACATTGCGGCACATGTGCGCGACACCGGCCTTGGACACGTCATAGCCAATGTGTTTCTCCGGCCCGGACGTGGTCACCGCGCAGATCGATGAAATGGCGATGATGGAGCCGCCACCCGTCTTTTCCATCTGCCGGCCCGCGGCGCGCACGCAGAAGAAGGCACCATCGAGATTGACCCCCATCACGCGGTGCCAGTTGTCATCGCTGTGGTCCAGGGTCTTCTGGTCATAGGCTATGCCTGCTGCCGCCACCATTACATCAAGCCTGCCATGGCGTTTCACTGTCTCCGCCACGCCATCATCGACTGATGCGCTGCTCGATACGTCCATCTTCAGCCAGTCGGCCTTGCCCTTGCCACCCTTCAGTCTCGCGGCCGCCGAAGCCACGCTGTCCTTCAGGTCTGCCAGCACGACCACCGCACCGAGATTGTACAGCTGGGTGGCGATGGCAAAACCAATGTCACCACCACCGCCTGTCACGATGGCAACCTTCCCTGACAGGTTCATGCGATCAATCGTGGACATCAAGTTTCTCCCTCACGCTTGAATGGCCGCAGCCTCGCCGATCCGTGCAGCGGGGCGCCGGGCGCGCCTTTGAACCCGAGGCTAGCCGCAATTTCGGCATTCAGAGGCCTGAGATTTATCATTTTGATAATTTTAGTCATCGTCACAATAAATCGAATATGGCTACCTTGTGGTTCGTTTTTTGGAAATTGAAGCAGCAGCGGGCCTACAAGATCCGCGCCGCCAGAACATGGGAGGGAACTGTGGCGCAGGCTGCCAGTCAGGCAAACGTCGGAACCATGCGGGATGAGCGCAGCCTCGGTGCCCGCCTTGTGGACGCGCTTGCAGGCGACTTCCGCTATGCCCCGGTTCTGCTGGCGATCGTGCTGATCTTTATCTTCTTTGCCTTTCAGAACATCGCCTACATCTCGCCCCGCAACATCTCGAACATGGTCCTGCAGACAGTCGTCGTCGGCACCATTGCGCTGGGCATGGTGCCAATCCTGCTGATTGCCGAGATCGACCTTGCCGTCGCCGCCATTGGCGCGACGGCCGCAACGCTTATGTGCGTGGTGGTCGTCGATTTGGGCATGGCGTCCTGGCTGGGAGTGCTGTCGGCTGTGGCATTCGGTGCCTTCATCGGTGTGCTGCAGGGTGCGTGGATTGCGCGAACCCGGGCACCGGCCTTCCTCATCACCTTCGGCGTGTCACTGGCGCTGGCGGGCCTGCAACTCTCCATGCTGCCCGAAACCGGGCAGTACAACATCATGGGAACGCCGCTCACGCTTCTGGTGGGCACGTTCCTGCCGCGGACCTTTGGCTGGCTTCTGGCGATCGTGGCCATCGCTGCTTTCGCCGTGTTGCGCTGGCTGCATTACCGCGACGCCCGGAAAGCTGGTCTGGACGTCTCTCTCGCCAATCACGTCGGCCTGCCCGTTGGCCTTGCTGCCGCTGCCCTGTGCGGAATTGTGGTCGTCCTGTCGATGCACAAAGGTGTGCCGCTGGCGGGCGTGATCTTCATTGGTCTGACGGCCATCTTCTCCTACTTCACGTCAAGCACGCGCTACGGCCTCTATCTCTATGCCGTCGGCTCAAACGCCAGTGCCGTGGCACGTGCCGGCGTCTCCGTGAATCGCATCCGCCTCATGGCCTTCGCGCTGTGTGGTGCATTTGCCGCCTTTGGCGGCGTGCTGGGGGCCTCGCGGCTTCTGGGTGTGTCTGCACAATCGGGCGCGGGCGGTGAACTGCTGCTCGCCATCACGGCCGCCGTCGTCGGCGGCACGAGCCTGTTTGGCGGGCGCGGCTCTCCGTGGTCCGCGGTCATCGGCGCTTTCGCGATCACCGCCATTTCCAATGGCATGGACCTCATCGGCTACGGCACCGAGGTGAAACTTGCCACACAGGGTGCGCTGCTGGTCGCGGCAACGTCGATCGACGCGCTGGTGACGCGGCGTCCGGCATGAGTTCACGCCTGCGGGCGATCCGGGGTGCTGAAAAGAAGAATGAGAAAACAGAAGAGGAGACTGAAATGAAGACTACCACACACCTTGCCGCAGCACTGCTTGCGGGAGCGGCTCTGTTCAGCCCGGCCCATGCGCAGGAGGCGGATCCGGCGCTGACCGGAACCATCCATTTCATGCTGCCTAACGTCACAACAGTCCGCTTCATCCAGCAGGACGGACCGAAGTTCGTCGAAGCCATGGCAAAATACGCGCCAAATGTGAAGGTCGAGCTGATCAACGCCGAAGGCAGCGCTGCCAAGCAGCAGCAACAGGCGGAAGCCGCCATCACCGCAGGCACCAAGGCCATCGTGCTGGTTGCGGCTGACCCGTCTGTCGCATCCGGCATTCTGACGGAGGCAAAGTCCGCCAACATTCCGGTCGTGGCCTATGAACACGAAGCCAAGGATGGGCCGCTTGATTACTTCGTGCAGTTCGGCGCGCTCAAGGTGGGTCAGGCCCAGGGCAAGTACGCCGCGGAAGCGATCGCCAAGTCCGGCGCGAAAAAAGTTGCCCGCCTCTATGGCAACAAGGGTGACTTCTACACCACGGCGGTGAAACAGGGTCAGGATGAGCATCTTGATCCGATGATCAAGTCTGGCGCCATCGAAATCGTCTGCGAGGACTACACGGACGGCTGGGTGCCGAGTGCGGCCCAGAAGCTGATGGAACAGTGCCTGACCAAGACCAGCGACAAGATCGATGCCATCGTGGCCTCGAATGATGGTACGGCAGCAGGTGCCATCGCCGCCCTCACCTCGCAGGACATGGCCGGTAAAGTGCCGGTCTACGGCGGCCAGGACGCCAACGTCGAAGCCCTGCAATACATCCTGCTTGGCAAGCAGAGCGCCACGGTGCTGAAGCCCTATGGCAATCTCGCCGATGCGGCTGCCCAGGTTGTGGTGTCGGTGCTCGGAGGCAAGACGCCACCTGCGAGCATCATCAATGGCGAGTTCGACAATGGCTTTGCCAAGATCCCGACGGGGTACCTCGATGTCGTGAACATCGACAAGTCGAATGTCAGCGCTGTTGTTGACGCGGGCGTCTGGTCATGGGCCGACATCTGCACGGGCGAGGCAGCTGCCGTTCCGGAATGCAAGCAGTAGCCTGACCGCCGGGCGCCGTCCCTTCCCTGCGGCGCCCGGCAACTTTCATGAAATGCGCGAAACACCTGACAGGAATATGGCTGAGATGGCAGACACTGAAACACCAGTTCTGGAATTGCGCGGCATTTCCAAGCGGTTCGGCGGCATCACGGCGCTTGATGGTGTGAGTTTCCAGCTGAAGCGTGACGAGATCGTTGCACTCGTGGGCGACAATGGCGCGGGAAAGTCCACGCTGATCAAGGCCATCTCGGGTTCAGTGCCTGCCGATGGCGGGGAGTTTCTCTTTGAGGGCAACAAGGTCGACATCAACACACCTGTTGATGCGCGCGCGCTGGGCATCGAGACCGTGTATCAGGACCTCGCCGTTTGCGACAACCTGAACACGGTACAGAACCTCTTTCTTGGACAGGAACTGACCTCCGGCCTGATGGGTGGGGCTCGGCTGCGCAAGGCCGCCATGGAAAAGCGCGCCCGCGAAGTGCTGAAGGATTTTCAGGTCACCACGATCCGTTCGCTTGCCACCCCTGCGGGCCGCCTCTCGGGCGGGCAGCGCCAGGCCATTGCCATCTGCCGCTGCATGCTGCGAAATCCGAAGGTCGTCTTGCTGGATGAACCCACGGCAGCCCTGGGCGTGGCACAACGCCAGCAGGTGATCGAACTGCTGCGGCGGTTGCGTTCCGAGCACCGTTCCATCATTGTCATCTCCCATGATCTCAACGACCTGGTCCTGGAAGTCGCTGACCGTATCGTCGTGCTGCGCCTGGGCCAGAAGGCGGCGGAATTCAACCGCGCCGACGCCGACGCGGGCAAGGTGATCGCCGCCATTACGGGTATTGCCCGTCACGCACCACACTGAGATTTTGCGCCGCCAGGACAGGGAATGGAGCGGCCACTGCCGCCCCCTCCCCCAGGTGTGGACCGCGACCTATTGCGCGGTGTAGCCGCCGTCCATCACGAGACTGGCTCCGGTGACGAATCGGGCTTCGTCCGAAGCGAGGAACAGCACGCAGTTGGCCACGTCCACGGGTTCGCCGAGGCAAAGCGGATGCTTCTCCTTCATCATGTCGAGATAGGCCTGCTTGCCCGCGGGGTAGCTCTCCGCCGCCTTCATGAAGAGTTCCGTCATGGTCGAACCGGGATGCACGGCATTCACGCGGATTCCGTGGGGCGCATAGCAGATCGCGTCGGTTTTGGTCATCATCAGCACGGCACCCTTGGTGGCATGATAGGGCGGCAGGTCAATGTTGCCGATCAATCCGTAGATTGACGAGAAGTTCACGATTGATCCGGCCTTCTGCTTCATCATGTGCGGCAACACATGCTTGGTGCACAGGAACATGCCCTTGACGTTCACGTCAAACACCCTGTCCCACTCGGCAACCTCCACTTCATGGGCGAACTTGTTCACGCCAGGAATGCCGGCATTGTTCACCAGGATGTCGATGCGGCCATGGGCATCGGCCACCTTCCTGACCGCGGCAGAGACACTTGCTTCCTTTGTGATGTCGACATTCTGGTAGGTCACCTTGGCACCGAGTGACGTGGCCAGCGCGGTTCCCTCCTCATCCAGCATGTCAAAGATCACGACCTTTGCGCCTTCCTCGACAAAGCGGCGCACCGTTGCGCCGCCAATGCCGCGTGATCCGCCAGTGACGATGGTCACCTTGTCCTGTACCCGACCTTTGCTCATGATGTTTCATACCTCCTGTGTTTGCGTGTCGTTGATGTGGTGCCGCGGCGCGCTTCTGACGCGGTGGTGAACTGGCATGACGGGCCTTCAGCTCATGGATTGCAGGAGCGCCAGGTTTTCCGCACCCGGCTTCAACGTGCCGCGTTCGATGCGGCGGGCGAGTTCGGCAATCGCCGCGTTGACGGGTGCCCGCTTGCCCTTGCTTTCCGCGAGATGTGCGACCAGGCCGTTGAGGTCATCCACTTCGCTATGGCGGCCTTTCATCCAGTCCTGCAGCACCGTGGTCTTGGTGCTCGGGAGCGTGAAGCCGGCCAGGAGCACATCAAGCAGGGTATCCACAAGCCGGTTGGTCTGACGTATGTCAGCTTCCTTCAAGCCAAAGATCGGAAGCACCGGATGTCCGAGTGCCGCCCCGGTGTCGAGCGCCTCCTGCCCTGACCGGACCATCAGGGAACGCATCTCGGGAATGGCCGCGGCTTCGTGGATGGACAGGCCCAGAATGGCGGTCGAGACGAGCGTGGTGGCGTTGCTCACGAGCTTCATCCACTTTGTGGCCTGGATGTTGTCGACCACGTTGACGGCACCGGAGAAGCCCAGCAGGTCAGCCACTTCCTGTTCCCTGCTCTTGCCGGAGGGTGCAAGGCTTCCCACCGCAAACCAGGAACGATCATGGGGCGAATCCCGCGTCACAACGCCGGGCTCGAACATGGCGGATGAAATTTCCAGCACGCAACCCATGGTGCGCTCCGGACCGACGACTTCCGCGATGGTGTCCGCTGTCATGCCGTTCTGCACACCCACGAGCAGGCCATCCTTTTTCAGATAGGGTGCAATGAGGTGCGCCGCCCAGCGCGCATCATAGGCCTTCAGGACCATGAGGACGATGTCGAAGGGTTCCTTGAATGTGCAGACATCACAAAGGTTGTAGGCTGTCACCGGTGTGACGAGGGTTTTGTTCGGCATCTCAATCCGCACCCCGTTCCGGCGCATGGCCGCGACATTTTCCGGCCACTGGTCGATCAGGACAGGTTCATGGCCGGCAAGCGTGAGGTCAGCTCCGATCGAGGCACCATTTGCACCGGTTCCGAGTACGGCAATTCGCTTGGCCATGAATCAGCAATCCTGCTTTGAGTTGACGGGGTCATGCCACACGGCGGTTGCCATCTGTGATGTAAAGTGCGGAGGCGGCGATGACGATGATCCCCTTGAGGATCATCTGCACCTGTACGGGCAGGCCCAGCAGGATGACAGCATTGAACATCACGACCAGGATGAAAACACCAAGCAGTGCCCCAAACACGTTGCCGCGCCCGCCGTTGATGGCAATGCCGCCCATGACCGCCGCGACGATCGAGTCGAGTTCGTATCCCTTGCCGGTCCATTGGTCGACCTGGCCCACGTACCCCACGAGGCACAGGCCGGCAATCGCCGCCACGACGGCACAGATCACATAGCAGCTGATGATCACGGCATTGCTCCGAATGCCGACCAGCATGGCGCCGCGCGGATTGCCTCCGACGAGATAGACCTGCCTGCCGAAACGCGAGAAGTGCAGGACGTAGCCGAGCACCAGGGTGAGTGCCACAAGGATGAGAAGGTTGACTGGCAGGCCGAGGAAGCGGCCCTGCCCGATCACGGCGAAACCTTCCGGCAGCGTGCTGCCGCTTGATCCTTCTGTGTAGAGGAAGCGGATGCCCTGCAGCACGATGGTGGTTGCCAGTGTGGCAAGGAACGGCGACACGCCGCGCTTGGCGACGAGGAAACCGTTGACCGTTCCGACCGCGATTCCGAGCGCGATTGCCGCGGCAAAGATCACCGGCATCATGGCATTGTCAGTGGCCGCGAAGCTCGTGGCCAGCACGGCAGACGTCGCCATCACTGATGCAACGGAGAGGTCAAGTCCGCGCACCAGCAGGCAGAACGCCTGGCCCAGAACCACCATGCCGAGAGGAGCAGCCTGCGTCAGGATGTTGAGCAGGTTCTCGGGTTTCAGGAAGGCTGGCGAGAGAATGGAAATGACGATCACGTTTAGCAGCAGGAAGGCCAGCAGTCCGTAGTCACGCAACAGGTTGCCGACAGACATGCGAGGCATTGGTCTTTCCGTCTCTTCTGCCGGGCTGCTCAAGCGCGCCTCCCTCTCTCAACGTTGATTGCCACTGCGGTGATGATGATCAGTCCCTGGATGATCCATTGGTAGAAGGTGGAGACATCAAGGAAATTGAGGAGATTGTTCAGAAGCGAAATGAGATAGACCCCCAGCAGCGTGCCAAGCACGCCGCCGCGACCGCCAGCGAGAATGGTGCCACCGACGACAACGGGCGTGATGGACGCTAGTTCGAATCCCTCGCCCCTCCAAGGATCGCCGGTCCCCATGCGGCTGACAAGGTAAATGCCCGTGATTGCAGCCAGCGCACCCGAAAGCCCGTAGGCGATGGCGAGTGTGCGGGCAACGGAGATGCCCATCAGGTGGGCACCACGCGGATCACCCCCAACAGCGTAGATGGCGTTGCCAGTGCGCGTGAAGTGCAGGAATATGGCGGCGAGCACAAAGAGCCCGATCATGGCGAGCCCGCCGATGGAAACACCGAGAAAGCGGCCGTAGGCCAGAACCTGGAACTCCTGAGGCACCTTTCCCAGGGGAGCCAGCGAATAGAGCAGCGTCACCCCCTGCAGGATGGAGGCCATTCCCAACGTCACAATGAGGGGATGAATGCGGAGATAGTGGGTGAGAAGTCCATTCATGCAGCCGATGGCAGCCCCCAGTGCAACGACGCCAATCACCACGGGGAGCACACGATCAGGATTGCCGTCGATCAGTCCAGAGGTCAGGTTCGATGTGAGGGAAATCATGGCCCCAACCGAGAGGTCGATGCCGCCGGTCAGAACGACGAGGGTTTGGCCAAGGCTCACCACACCGAGGCTCGCGGCCTGCTGGAAGACGTTCAGGAAGTTGCGGGACGTGGCGAACCGGTCGCTCAGCACCGTTCCGGTCACCGTCAGCAACAGCAACAGTGCGACGACGACGATGAGCGATAGGGGAATGCGGCGGAACCAGCGTGTCACGGCAGTGCTTGCTGGTGTGGACTGCGTGGGCGTCATGCGGCCACCCCATTCGGCAGGCCGGCGCCGCCTGTGGCAACGGCCAGTTCCATCACCCGTTCTTCGGTCAGGTCTCTGCCCGTGAGTTCGCCGGTCTTTCGGCCCTCGGCAATGACGATGACCCGGTCACACAGACCGATGATCTCGGGCAGTTCGGAACTGATCACGAGAATGCCGAGGCCACGGTTGGCGAGTTCCCTGATGATGCGGTAGATTTCCATCTTGGCTCCGACATCAACGCCGCGCGTGGGCTCATCGAGGATGAGGGCGGTGTTGCTGGTGTTGACCCAGCGCCCAAGCAGAACCTTCTGCTGGTTGCCGCCCGAGAGATTGACCACGGCTGCGTTCGGGCCGGTCGCGGCGATGGCGTACTGTGCGATCTGTTGCCGCGCCAGCATGCGCTCTGCCGTCCTGTTCAGGAAAAGCGCAGACCCGATACGCCCAAGAATGGGAGCCGAGATGTTCACGGCAATGTCCTGCAACATGAACAGCCCCTCTTCCTTCCGGTTCTCGGTCAGGAAGCCGATCCCGCGTGCGATGGATTGGCATGGGTCTGGAGACGTTGCCGCCGTGCCGCCCTGGGTCACGCTGCCACGCTCCAATGGGGCACTGCCAAACAGCGCATGGGCGATTTCGGTACGACCGGAACCAACCATTCCGGCGAGGCCCACGATCTCTCCCTTGTGGAGGGCAAGGCTGATGCCCTTCACCTTCGGGCCAGACCAGATGTCGTTTGCCGCGAGCACGGGCGCACCTTGTGGTTCTGAAGTCGCCTTGGGCGGGAACATGTCGGCCAGCGGGCGGCCAATCATCATGGAGACAAGTTTGCTCTGGGTCAGTTCCTTGACGGGCAATGTGCCAACAAGTTTTCCGTCCTTCAGCACAGTGGCTGAATCCGCGATGGCGAAAACCTCCTCCAGCCGGTGCGAGATGAAGATCACGGCGACGCCACGCGCCTTGAGCCTGGCGATCATTGCAAAGAGAATATCAACCTCGTGCCCTCCAAGCACGGCCGTGGGTTCGTCGAAAATGATCAGCTTGGCATTCGATTTGAGGGCGCGCGCAATCTCCACCAGTTGCTGGCTTGCGACCGTGAGGTTGCGGACCTTCTCGTCCGGGTCGATGGGCGAACCCAGTTCCTCGAGAATGGCCGTGGCGCGCCGGCGCATGTCCGCCTTGTCGATCAGGCAAAACCTGTTGCGGGGCTGGTCGTTGACAAAGATGTTCTGGGCCACAGTCATGTCGGGAAACAGGATGAGTTCCTGGTAGATGACGTGCACGCCAGCGCGGGCCGCCTCGTGCGGCGAGGACCAGCGGGTGCTCCTGCCGTCAAATGCCAGTTCGCCGTCATCCGGACGATAGGCGCCAGCGATGATCTTGATCAGGGTTGATTTGCCCGCGCCATTTTCGCCCACAAGTGCTCGTACCTCACCGCGGGCCACTTCGAGATCGACACGGTCGAGTGAACGCACGCCGGGAAAGCTCTTGGACATTCCTGTGACGGAGACGATGGCAGATGTCATGAAATTGGCCGCATTGCAGGGAAATTGAGCGTCACCGGGTGCGCGCGGGCAAGCCATGCGCACCCGGTGTCATCCTGTCACCTACTTCGGATAATCCGCAGTGAAGGTTTTCGGATCATAGTCTGGGCCGAGGCCGGACGACAGGATCAGGTCATTGGGCTTGTCCATGCGGACATAGTCTTCCGCCCAGCGGTCTGCTTTGACGGATGCCGTTTCGTCACCCTTCGACACCACGACGTCGGAATTGACGAAGTACAGCTTGGGAACAGAGGCACCCGAGAGAACCTGCAAGGCAAGCTCGACGGCGGCACCACCCATGGCTGGCGGATAATCAAAGTTGAGGACCGGCACCTTGTTTTCAAGGGCGATCTTCAGGCAACCGTTCAGGTCGGCACACGTGGCAGGCGGAATTTCACCCGGCTTGTAGCCTGCGGCTACGAACGCTTCCAGCGAACCGCCGCCCTGCACACCGGAGTCGTTCCAGATGCCGTTGATGTCCTTGCCGAACTTCTGGATCATGGCGGATACGATGGTCTTGGCCTTGGCCGGGCTCCAGTCCGTGTACTGCATGTCCAGAATCTTGATGCCCGGGTACTGGGCGAAAATGGACTTTGCAGCCGCAATGCGCAACTCGGCAGGGCTGGCGCCCGCCTGGCCGGGCAGCATGATCACATTGCCCTTGCCGCCAAGTTTTTCGGCAAGCCATTGAGCGAAGATGCGGCCAGTCACCTCATCCGAGGCCGTGACGAAGCTCACGAAATTCTCGGAAGTAACGCGCCGGTCCACCATGATGACGGGAATGCCGTCGTTCATGGCCTGCGTCACGATGGGATCAAGCGCATCGGACTTGGAGGCACTGACCAGCAGAATATCCACTCCACGCTGCAGCAGGTCTTCAATGTCCGAGACCTGCTTTGCCGGGCTGTTGTTGGCATCGGTGATGATGAGCTGCTTGATGAGGTCCTTGTGCGTCGCGGCGGCAGCCTGGATGGCGTGCAACTGGGCAAGCCGCCATGTGTTGTCGACCGAGGCGTTGGAGAAGCCGATGACGTAGGGACCCTCCTTCTTGTATTTGGCGGTGTCGGTGTACTGAAGCTGCACAGGCGACCAGATTTCCGTTCGCGGTGCGCCCTTGTAACCGTCCCGCTGTTCCTGCGCCTGGGCCAGGGGCACGGCGACCATCGCGGCCAAGGCAACCGCTGCCGTAACAAATGTGCGTCTGAGCATTCTCATTACCTCCGTGTTGAACTTCGTTCGCATGTGTGCCGCCCCTCACATGGCATTCTGCGAAATGACCGCTGGACAGCCTGAAGAAGCTGCACGAAGCCGCGCGGCCCTTCCCGGACCTGCACTCCCTCCACCGCAATCTCCACCCCCGGACCGATCGCAGGATCGGATCCGGTACGCTCATTCCGGGATCCAAGTTCGCTCCCATTCTGCAACCTGTCAACAATATTTCGATATTTCTCACCATTTATTCCTTTTGTCGATTTTTTATGAACTGGGAACATTTATTCCAAAACGAAAGATCTGCTCCAGCATGCCTGTCGTTGGTCTACCGATCTCGAAATGAGGCAATGGTCTCTGGGTTTTCTTGCTTGGGGAAACAGAGGCTCTTCAAGGATTTACGGCTGGCCCACGGGACCGGGGCAGCATTCACAGCGATGCCGACGGAATGCGACGCGCCGGAAGCGTCACCGATTAAAACGCTTCAATGGAGTCACGGCTTCGGAAGGATCGCACCCGACATTGCGAAAGCGCCCATACCAAGCCGACCGGTGCCGCCGTGACATGAGCACCCCGCACCGTCCATGGCAGTGGGGGAATTGAAGTCGGCTCCAGACAGAAAAGGAAGCAATGCCCTGCCCAAGAAAAAGAAATCCCGGAAAGTTCCGGTTTTCGGGAAGCACAGAAATGGCGATCACATCGCCAACAAACTTGTTCCGGCTCTCATGTCTGTTTGCCGGAGGACCGACAATGCCAGTCGTTGAGGGTCTGTTTGTCCATGCCACAGGGGCCTGCAGGTGGCGCGCCTGGAGAGGTCAGCAGCCGCCGCATTGCAGCTGCCATTCTTGCACGGACACCGGACATTCTCTTTTTCGAGGCAGATCACGCCCCAAATCGCGGCTCAGGAACTCCTTTGATACCCAGGCCAGTGATTGCGAAGAGACTTCCACGCAATACCCCATCACCGGGGAAGCGCGGCAGAGGCGGCTTTGCCATTGAGGTCACATAGAGAACATCCATGTTTGGCCCGCCGAACATGACGCTGGTCACTTTCTTGACCGGCATCTCGATGATCCGGTCAATCTGGCCCTCTGGGGTATAGCGGTAGAGCTTGCTGTCATAGACATTGGCATTCCAAACACAGCCTTCTGCATCGACTGTTGAGCCATCGGCAGCGCCGCCATTCGAAGTGTTGACCTTGACGAAGGTGCGGCGGTTGGAAAGCGAGCCTGTATGAATGTCATAGTCGTAAGCCCAGATTTCACCTGACCATGAATCCGCAAAATAGAACGTCTTGTCGTCGGGACTCCAGCAAGGGCCATTTGAAACGATGATACCGGTTTCCACTTTGGCAACACTGAAGTCGGGGTTGAGCCGATAGAGGGCTCCGTTTGGCCCTGACTCCTGGCTGTCCATGGTTCCCGCGAAGAAGCGTCCCCTTCGATCAACCTTGCCGTCATTGATCCAGTTTGCAGGACGATCAATCTCGATATCAGCAATAAGGGTGGTATCACCCGTCAGGAAATCAAGTGCGTGGAAGCCCTTTGCCAGCGAGCAAATCGCACCTTTCCCATTCTTGCGGATCGCGATAGAGCCGACGCGCGACGGCACATCCCATGCTCGGATCTCCGCGCCGTCAGCGGTTGCACGGAAAACCCGCATGCCTGTGGCGTCAATCCAATAGAGCCTTTGCTGTTCAACGTCCCAAAGTGGACCCTCGCCAAGGGTTGTCTTGACATCCACGAGAACCTCGATTTTCATTTTTCTCTCCTGTCTTATCCTTTGAAGCGAGGTTCGGGGACGCCACGTACCCCGAGACCATGAATGGCAAACACGCAGCCAGCTTCACGTTCCTTGTGGTAGTTGCCATTGAAGGGACGGGCCATTGACGTGACAAATGCAATGTCGAGGTTGGGACCGCCAAAGATCAAGCTTGTCGTGGATTGCACTGGCAGGCCGACGATGCGGTCAACAACACCGTTGGGATCAAACCGTATGAGACGGCCCGAGTAGACTTCACAGCTCCATACAAATCCTTCTGCATCGACAGTGGCGCCATCAGGCAGACCCCGCTGGCCTTCAAAGCTCGCAAAGATGCGGCGGGACAGCACGTTGCCCGTCGCGGTATCATAGTCGTAGGCATAGATGACTTTCTTGCCAGTATCCGCGAAGTACAGCGTCTTGCCATCAAGACTGAAACACGGGCCATTGGAGCAGATGATGCCACGATCCAGTTCGTGCACAGAAAGGTCATGATCAAGACGGAAGAGCCTTCCCACAGGGTTGCGTTCCTCAAAGTCCATCGAACCTGCGATGAAACGTCCCTGCCTATCGACCTTTCCGTCATTCATCCGGGGAGTGATCTCGCCTGGCTGGGTTTGGGCAACGCAATCTACTTCACCGGTCTTGAAATCGAGCGCAAAGAAACCGCTGCGCAATGACACGATGGCACCGCCTTTTTCCCTCAGAGCGAGGGACCCGATGGGCTCAGGCAGATTCCAGCTCCTGCGTTCTCCTCCCCGCACATCCGCGGAGTGGATCATTGGTCCATAGGAATCCACCCAGTACAGGCGCTGCTCTTCGGCATCCCAAAGCGGACCTTCTCCCAGATCGTCACGCCCTTCACTGAATATCTCGATGCGCAGCATGGGCTTTTCCCCTCAGAATGAAACCTTGTCTGCGCCTTTGAGCTCAAGAATGGCGCGCGCCTCATCCGGAGTTGCGACTTCCATGCCCAGGCCTTCGATGATCTTGCGTGCCAGCGCAACCTGTTCGGCATTGGATTTGGCAAGCCTGCCACGGCCTGCCCACAGGCTGTCCTCTAGACCGACGCGGACATTGCCGCCAAGTGCTGCAGCTTGCGCCGCGATACGCAGCTGGGCTGCCCCTGCTCCCAACACTGACCAGCGGAACTTGTCACCAAACAGGCGATCAGCCGTACGCTTCATATGGGCCACGTCTTCAGGGTGGCTCCCAATGCCCCCCAGCAGTCCAAACACCGACTGCACAAAGAATGGCGGTTTCACCAATCCACGGTCGGCGAAATGGGCAAGATTGTAGAGATGTGCAATATCATAGCACTCGAACTCGAAGCGAGTACCGTTGTCATAACAGGTCTTCAGGATGAACTCGATATCCTTGAAGCTGTTGCGGAAGACGAGGTCCCTTGTTGCCTCGAGATGCGGCCTTTCCCAGTCAAATTTGAAGGTCTGGTACTTGTCGACGAGCTGATACAGGCCAAAGTTCATTGAGCCCATGTTGAGCGAAGCCACTTCGGGCTTGAACGTTGCCGCAGGCAAGACACGCTCTTCCACTTTCATGTAGGGGCTGCCGCCCGTCGTGATGTTGATTGCCGCGGCAGTTGCCTGTTTGATGCGTGGCAAGAAGCGGGCGAACGCCTCTGGCGTCTGATCAGGCTTTCCATTTTCGGGATTCCGTGCGTGCAGATGCAGGATGGCTGCACCAGCTTCGGCGGCCGCAATGGCCTCACCCGCGATTTCGTCTGGCGTGATGGGCAAATATGGCGACATGGTGGGGGTGTGTATGGCACCAGTGATCGCACATGTGATGATCACCTTGCCCTTGAGTGTATTCATTTGCCAATCTCCTTCGCGGCGCGCCGCTTGTGTGCGGCCAGCGCCATCAATCTCTTGTCACGCCATATCTGCCGTTTCTGAAGTTCTTCTGCCGGCAGGTGTCTTCTGCGCTCGGGTTCAATGACATCCATGACTTCCCCAGCCCAATCCACTCGCCTTTGCATCTGCGGAAAGATGTTCGAATAGATCCCCTGGTAACGTTCGCAATAGTCGCGGATGCCGCCGGGTGCATTGAGGTCAATGGTCTCGAACGGCCCCATGAAGGACCAGCGCAAAGCCAGTCCATCACGAATGCCGATGTCCACATCATCGACGGTGGCATAGCCATCAGCGACAAGCCGGAAGGCTTCTTCCAGAAGGGCACCCTGCAGGCGGTTCATGATGAAACCATCAAGCTCTTTCTTCATGACGAGCGGTGCATGACCTGCCGCGACCATGAACCGGCAGGTGCGCTCAACTGTCTCCGCTGTCGTCCACGGTGCAGGAACAACTTCTGCTGCGGGAATGAGATAGGGCGGATTGATCGGGTGTACCACGATGCACCGGCCGCGGCCTTTCAGGTCTTTGGTGAAACTTGAAGGCAACAAGGCGGATGTGGAACTCGCCAGAACGGCGTCCGGCCGCGCTGCTGCGTCAAGCATCTGGAAGACCTTGATCTTTGTGTCAAGGATCTCCGGCGTGCTCTCCTGGACATGCGTGGCCTCCGCCAGGGCCTCGGCCAGGGTGCCTGCGGCGGAAATGCGGGAAAGGACAGTGGCAGGGGACTGACCGTTGAGCAGGTCATGCTTGGCGAGTTCGTCGAGCACGCCGGAAATGTAGCCGAGAGCCTGCCGGGCGGCGCCATCAGCTTGGTCCCACAATCGAACAGTATCACCGGCACGCGCGAAGGAAATGGCCCACGCCCGGCCTATGAAACCTGAACCAACAACTGCCGTGGTTGTTTCGCTCTCAGAGGGTTTCGACATTGCCATCCACTCCCAGTGACTGTCCTGAAACATTTGAGCCTGCATCAGACAAAAGGAAAGCCACCATGCTCGCGACATCGTAAGGGCTCACCATGCGGCGGAGCGAGACCTTTTCGAGGTACCTCTCTTCCATGTCCTTGTGACTCATGCCGATCTGCGCGGCCCGGTCCCTGATGACCTTGTCCATTCGCGGTCCCTCAACGATACCCGGCAGAATGGCGTTGACCCGGATACCAGACGGACCGAGTTCCTTGGCGAGACTTTGGGTAAAGCCCACGACGGCGAATTTTGCCGAGGAATAGGGTGTGCGAAACGCATAGCCGTGGCGGCCTGCGGCTGATGACATGTTGACGATTGACCCGCCTCCCGCCGCCCGCAACATCGGCACTGCCATGCGTGCGCAGAGAAATTGCCCGGTCAGGCAGATGTCGATGCAGCGGCGCCAGTCGGAAGGTGCAATTTCGTCGACACCGCCGGTTGGACCAGCAATACCCGCATTGTTGATCAGTGCATCGAGCCCGCCCAGCTCATTGCCAACAACAGCAAACATTGCGTCAACATCGGTTTCGGATGAGACATCAGCCCTGCAGGCTATCAAGCCCGGCAGTGAAGCCTTTGCATGACGCAAGGCATCTTCTGACACATCACAGACTGCCACGCGCGCACCCAGCGCGCTGAGCGTGCTGGCAATGGCAAAACCTATGCCCGACGCACCGGCGGTTATCAGGACACGCTGGTTTCCCAGCCCGCTCAAAAAATCAGCCGCGGATACAGGCGCCGCTTTGCTCATGAACATGCACTCCTCAGGTTCGTCGGTCGCGCAGGGCAATCACGGCACCCAGAACAACAAGGCCGAAGAGAATGGCCCGCGTCGCATATGGCAGCGTGGTCCCCGCAAGCAAGGTTTGAAGGCTGGTCAGCAGCAGGACGCCCCCGAGCATTCCGAGATAGTGGCCGCGGCCACCTGTAATCAAGGCACCTCCGACAACGACCACGGCGATCGATGGCAGCAGATAGTCATCCCCCATGCCGAGGCTGGCTTGCCCTGAAAACCCCGTGAGCAATACGCCGACGAGGCCGGCGCAAAGTGCAGACAGCATGTAGACGAGCACGAGCGTGCGTCCCACGGCTATGCCGGAAAGTTCCGCCGCCCGGATGCCATTGCCGATACCATAGACACGGCGCCCGAAAGGCGTGCGGCCAAGCAATGTCACTGCAGCAAACACGAAGAGCACCATGAACAAAACGACTGGTGCGAAAATCCCGATCTTGCCGGTCATGAACCAGCGCAACAAAGGCGACGAGAAGCCATCAGGCGTGCCGTTGGAGTAGAGTAGCGCCGCACCTTGAAGCAGACCATTGGTGGCGAGAGTCATGACGATCGGCGACAATCCGAGGAACACAATGCCGAGACCGTTGATCAATCCGATAACACATGCCAGCAGCAACACCGTCGGCAATGCATAGAGAAGCGCCACATCAGAGCCCTTCACCATGCCTGCGAGGATGATGCCACAAAGGCCAATGGTCCAGGGCACGGAGAGATCAAGGCCGCCAGTAAGTATCACCGTACCTTGCCCCAAGGCCAGAATGGCAAGAAAACAGGAAAGCACGACAAGCGAATTCCAATAGCCAAAATTGAATATGGCACCACCGAGCCAGACTTGTGTCGCCACCACCACGATGATGAAGCAGATGTAGGCGGGCAACGCATACCGCAGGATCTCGGCGTTGCGCGTGAAGAAGGGAGGCTGCGAACGGGTTTCCGTTGCCTTGCTGGTTCGAACCAGGGACATGCGCCGATCATCTTGGCGCAGCTGTGAAACCAGTGTTCCTGCCCGTCTTGCATGGAACCGCGTGGCCAACATGCGAAGCTGTCTTGCCAGAACCGACTGCCGCGAAATCGACCCTGCCAACACAGCAAGAATGAGGATGGCACCCTCTGCGATGGTTGAGTAGTAGGCCGAAACATTCAGCACCAGCAGAATGTTCACGACGATCATCAGGATGTAGGCACCGACCGCACTGCCCAGCGGTCCACCGCGTCCCCCCCCCAGACGTGTGCCGCCAACGACGACAGCAGCAAACATCGACAACAGGAGCGGATTGCCGACCAACGGGTCGCCACTTCCCGTTTGCGCGCTGATGAACACGCCTGCCAATCCGTAGCATCCGCCTGCAATCACATAGACCATGAAACGCACGAATGCGACGCGCACGCCAACCGCAGCAGCCGCATCCGGATCGCTGCCGACAGCATAGATGGCCGTGCCAAGCCGTGTGTTCTTGAGCCAACACCAGGCCAGAAGTACTGCGCCAATCACCACCAACGGCATCGGCAACCAGCCGGTGATTGCATCACCCATGTAGAAGATGCCGAGTGATGGCGATACGGCACCGCCTGGCTTGTCCATGACGAGAAGCGTCACTCCCTGGATGATGAACATCGTGGACAGCGTGACAACAATTGGCTGCAGCCTCAGGAAAGCGATGAAAAAACCGTTGAACGCCCCGGTCAACATGCCGATGCCAATGCCCGCGCAGGTCCAGAGCAGCACATTGGCTTCCATGTCCATGGGGTCCATCGACCGCGCAAGGACAACATTCACCAACGAGATGACCGCTCCCGCAGAAAGATCGAATCCGCCTGAGAGAATGACGATTGTCTGTCCCATGGCGGCGATGGCTGAAGTCGCGCCGCCACTCGAGAGAAAGGTGATGTCGAAATACGTCAGCGGACCGGCGCTGATGAGATCAACCATCGCCAGCAGGACAACAAATACAATTGCGGCAATCAGCACGCCACGATGTGCCGACAGCAATTGTCTCATAGGCGAAGCGGAGGCCATTTCAGCGCTCATGCGGCAGCCCCATGTTCGGCCATGGTGTGACCAAGGGCGGGTCGCATGATTGCGCCTTCGCTCAGGTCACTGGCGGGAATTTCCGCCACCATCTGACCGGCATAAAGCACCAGAACGCGATCACAGAGATGAACCAGCTCGGGCACTTCGGTTGAATGGAACAATATCGACCCGCCCGCGTTGGTGAAGTCGCGCATCATGATGTAGAGTTCGTGCTTGGTACCCACGTCGATGCCGCGTGTTGGATCGAACAGGAGCAATATGCGGCTTTGTGCCACCAGCCATTTTGAGATCGATATTTTTTGCTGGTTGCCGCCTGAGAAGGACCCCGCACGCGTCCACAGAGCACGCTCGTCCACCTCGACAGTTTCAAAAGCCTGGCGCACGGCGGCTTCCTCAAGCCGGGTTTGGACAAGACCGTGCGGCGCGAAGCGCTCGATGACAGGGATGGATGCATTTGTCTTGCCGTTCAGCTTCAGGAACAAGCCTTCCGTCTTGCGGTCCTCGGGCACCAGGCCGATCGATATGTTCGGCCGCATTGCGTCTACTGGAGACGTGATGCTTGCTTTCTGGCCATCGACAAGTAGATGGCCCGATTTGACTTCCGCCATGCCGAAACAGGCGAGAAACAGGTCAAGCTGCCCCATGCCCTGCAACCCTGCAATGCCGAGAATTTCGCCTTTGCGGAGATCGAAGCTCGCACCTTCCAGCTTGGTTCCGGCCGTGAGATCTCGGACCGAAAGCACTGGGTCACCGAAGGCGGACGAATTGCCGGGGCGTTGCGGAAATGTCTGGGCAATCGAGCGGCCAACGATTTTTTCAATTACATCGCCGTCGGAAATCTCATTCACCGCTCCTGTCATGATGTGTTGACCGTTGCGCAGGATTGTCAGGGTATCGCAGAATGCCCGGACTTCCCGCATGCGGTGCGAAATGAACACGATGGTTTTGCCTTCTGCCTTCAGTCCGGCGATCAGGCCGCCGAGCCAATCAACGTCACCACCAGACAAAGTGGAGGTTGGCTCGTCAAGCAGAAGGATTTCAGGGTCACGATATATGGCGCGGGCGATTTCGATCTTCTGTTGCAGGGCAAGGTCCAGCGTCCCGACTTCGGCATCGAGATCGGGAGCAAAACCCAGCCTCTCAAAGTGCTTTTGAAGGGACATGCGCGCCGATTTTCGGCGTATCAGGCCCCCGACTCCCTGGGGCGCATAGGGCAACATCATGTTGTCCAGCACACTCAGGTCATGCACCAATGTCATCTCTTGGAATGCCGTTTGTATGCCTTGTGCATGCGCCTCTCGCGGAGACGTCAGGCTCGCGTTTCGTCCAAAAATGGTGATGCTGCCGCTGTCAGGCTGCGTCAGCCCAGACAACAGCTTGACCAATGTGGACTTGCCCGCACCATTTTCGCCCAACAGTGCGTGCACACTGCCAGCCTTGATGTCGAATGAAACATCGTTGACGGCAACTGTGGGCCCAAAGGCCTTGCGCATACCCTTCACGCTGACCGCATGGGTCGCGGCTGCACTGCTCATGGTGTGAATCCTGATCGCGGGTTGCGTGAACCAGTCTTGAACCGATACCCACCTGGAGCGGCATGAGGCCGCTCCAGGTGGAAGCAGGATCAGGGCTCAGGCTGGCCGACAAGCGCGGCGGCCAGTCCGATCTCCGGGGTCTGTTCAGAGAAGATCGAACCGAACCAGCCCGGATTTGAAACCAGCGAAGGCAGGAAGGCGTTGCATCCGGCCTTCATTTCTTCCCATGTTCCCTCGTTGCAGAGTTTCACCGTTTCATTGGTCACCAATGGCAGCGGCAATGTCACCCGCATTGGCACGTCCTTGCCTTCGATGGCGTCCACTGCAAGTTTGAGCGCAAGCGCCCCGGAGTACGGAGGAGATGCATATGAAATGCGCGGTGCGCCAAGAGGCGCATAGGGCGAGGCTGCACCTTCTACCTCGGTTCCCACTGGCAGCATCTGAATGCGGCCGCCATTCGAACCTTCTCCTGCGCAGGGCAGAAGCTGTTCCGGGGTTTTCCCGGCTTCGAGTTGCATCGAGTTGGCGGTGTAACAGCCAACTTGCATCCACAATCCGTTGATCTGGTCCCAGTTACGCGTTGCGGTGATCTTTGAGAGTTCTGTGCGGGCCACGGCCTGGCTCCACATGCCAACAGCCTCTCCAACGATCTTGATGTCAGGATGTTTCGCAAAGACTTCCTTCGCGGCCTTGGTGCGCAAGTCGTCCACCGATGTGCCTGGCACACCCGTGATCAGGACGATGTCACCCTTGCCATCGAGCTTCTTGACCAGCCACTCCGCGGTGACACGGCCGGCCTCTTCCTGATCAATCGAGATGTTGTGGGCGCAGGGTTCGCTGATGTCGCCGTCATATGCGAAGATCTTCACGCCCTTGTCACAGGCATTCTTGACCACCTGGTTGAGCGCTGTGGGAGAGATCGGATAGACGACGATGGCCTTGGCACCGGCCTGAACCATCGCATTGATCTGCTGGATTTGACGCTGTGCGTTGGGGCCCGCGACCTGCACCTGCAGATCGATCTTGTCGGCCAGGCTCTTGTGAGCCGCCATGGCCTTGACCATATTGGCAGCTTCGGCCTGCCAGTCATTGCCAATGTAGCTCATACTCAAGAACACCTTGTGCTTTTCGGCGGCGTCAGCGGCGGTGCCGCTTGCAATGACGCCGGCCGCGAGAGCCGTACAAGCTGCGAGCTGCTTTAGACGTTTCGAGAATGTCATTTGGAATCCTCCCAAGGATTGTGATGATGCCTTGCCGTTCCTGTTGTTTTCCGGATGGCAACCAGAATACTTCCCTTGTTTTGATCAAAGATCAAGAGCAAAGTTTTGCCTGATCGAAAGGTGTCCGCGCTCCGCATTCGCTCTTGGCCAAAACGCCCATGGTGGAATTGACCAGGCATTGCTAGAGACGGAACACATCGCTCAACCACGGATCATCCTGAAGCAAGTAAATGGCAAAAGTTGCAACACAGCTGTCGAGAATGAAGGTGATCCCCCTCAACCGGGAGACCTTGCAGGAGCGCATTTATCGTCAGGTATCGGCCCTCATCCTCGACGGGGAAATCATTCCGGGTCAGCTTGTAACAATACAGGGCATGGCGGATGCTTTCGGAGTCAGTCACATGCCGGTGCGTGAGGCATTGAAGCGGCTTGCCTCGGCGAATGCGCTCACTGTCGTGTCAGGCCGCTCCATTGGTATTCCGCATTTGAGCCGGGAACGATTGAAAGACCTGTACGCTGTCCGCTTGGAAATCGAGACATTGGCCGGTCAGTGGGCCGCAAGGAACATGACCGTCGATGAGCTGGATGCGCTGCAGGAGGAATGCCGTGACCTCAGGAATGCCGGCGCCTCTGACGATGTAAGGGCATACCTGCGTGCCAACCGCGTTTTTCATTTTTCGATTTACCGTGCAGCCAGATCTGAAAGTTTGCTCGCTATCATTGAGAACCTCTGGCTTCAGATAGGCCCCTACCTCAATTTGCTTCGCGGTTCAGGAAACTACTCAACGGCAAACAAACACCACCAGACGATGGTTGAGTGCCTGCGGGCGAGAGACGCAGCCGGAGTGAGCGACGCCTTGCGCGCGGATATTGAGGAGGCCTACTGCGTCTTGTTGAAGCTCTTGAAGTGAAGCGCCGGAACCGAGGCAGGACGTTTCTCTGGCCTCAAAGCGAAAACGGCCTAGCCCAGGCATGGCGGTCGACTGCCATCAAATCTCCCGGGCAAAAACCATCCCGATTCACCATGCAACGCGAACGCTGGCGGGAAAATCAGCTCACGATGGCTTCAACTTCGATCTCCACTTCATAGTCTCCAATGAGACCTCCAGCCACGATCAAGGTATTTGCGGGCATGATGTTGCCAAAGACGCGCCCGTGGGCGCGCGATACAGCTTCGCAATCCTTCTCGTGTCGGAGATAAACACGTGAGCGCACCACATCTTCAATCTTGCCACCTGCTGCACTGATTGAGGCGGCTATCTTGTCCAGGATATAGGTGGTCTGGGCGGCGGCATCGCCCGGTGCCACGCAACGGTTGTTGCCGTGGGTCGCTGTGGTGCCTGAAACGTGAATGGTATCACGCACACGGACGGCGCGGCTGTAGCCCGCAATCGGTTCCCACTGGCTGCCTGACGATACCCTTGTGCCTGCCCTGTGTGTCATGGCCTGCGCCGAATAGGCGGACGGAATTGAATTGAGATGGTGGCTCAGGTCGCCCGATGCCGTGAGGAAGGGCGGCTTGCGATACTCATCGCCACAGTCCCCGGGAATGGCCACCATGCGCGCGAATATCCCTTCCAATTGCTCATGATCCTGCGGTGATAGACCAAAACTGAAAACCGCGCGGTTGCTGTCGTGGTGGTCGTTCTCGCCAATGCGTGCGCCAATGATGATGGCTGCGACAGCAGGTTGCTCCAGCACCCAGCGTGTTGCCACATTCGACAATGAAACCTTGTGGATCCTGGCGATCCTGTCGAGCGCTGCAAGCAGCTCCTGATAAATGGTCCAACCACCTGCCGCATCAATGAAGCGCTTGTACTTTGATTTGCTCCAGTCCGGAATTTCCGCAGGCTCGGGCTTGCCCAGCCACTTTTCCGAAAGAAAGCCTCCATTCAGGGTGCCATAGGCCAGAAGCCTGACGCCGGTCAGGGCACACAGGGCCGAGAGGTCGCCCCGCGCCCGCCGGTCCAGCACCGAAAAGGAAACCTGGTTGGAAGCAATCGGAATGCCATCAGCAAGGGCAAGAGCAAGATGTGCTGCATCGAAGTTGGTGACGCCAATGGCGCGCACCAATCCCTCATCTTTCAGCTTCTTGATCTCATGCAATGCATCAAGCCAGGCTGGATGTTCAAAGCTCCACCAATGGAATTGCAGCAGGTCCACACAGGACACACCCAGTCTGTCGAGCCTCTCCGCCACACCAGCACGCACGATCTCGGCCGTCATCGGCCCCGGCTCGGGGCACCACTTGGTGAAGGCCAGTGGCTTTTGCCCCTCTGGGTGTCGGCGCAACAGATTGGCGGTGATCAATTCGGCCGTGCCATAGTGATCAGCCATGTCAAAGGCCGTGAACCCCGCATTCACATAGGCCTGCAAGGCATCACCGCCGCGCTGTGGATCAATGGCCATGCCATTGCGCTCGATATCGGCCACCTGCCACAGGCCGCAGAGAATCCTGGGGACTGACAGTCCGCCCGGCAATTGGCTTTGCGGCAGGGTTGATTTTGCTGTCGTCATGTTTTGGCGTCCTTGCCGTCGTCGACGTGTCGTGAAACTGTTTTCAGTTCACCCAGCAAGCCGCGCGGTCGCAACAGCAGCACCAGGCAAATGGCAAGACCGATCATGACGATCTTGAGGGCGGAAGCGCGCGCCTGCTCTTCGGGTGGAACGATGGCGGCAATCAATGCACCAGATGCGGCCCAGAAAGCCCACACGACAATGGCGCCCAGAATGGCACCACGATTGTTGCCTGATCCCCCCACGATCAGCATCGCCCAAACCTGGAATGTCAGGATTGGCACGTAGGCTTCAGGCGAGATATAGCCGATGAAATGACCTTGAACCGCACCTGCCAGCCCCATGATGGCGCCGCCCATTGCGAAGGCCTGGAGGCGGAATGAGATGGCATTCTTGCCAAGGGCGGTCGCGGCCTGTTCGTCTTCTCGGATGGCCCGCAACACGCGGCCCCAGGGGCTGCGCGTGAGATGTTCAAGGGCCGCATAAACGCCAAGCGTGACGGCCGCAACGACAGCAAGATTGAGCAAGCCAAAGATCAGCGGATCCCCTGCCAGCGCCCCGAATGGCCGGGGAATGAAGCTGATGCCGAAAGGACCACCCGTGACGGACTGAAGGTTGAGAACGCAGAGCTGCACCACCACGGCAAAGCCGAACGTGGCGATGGCCAAATAATCCGCGCGAAGGCGAATGGTGAGTGCCCCCAGGAGCGCTGCTGCAACAGCACCCGCCAGCGCAGCCGCAAGCCAGCCCACGGCAATGGGCCAGCCAAAGCCGCCAAGCCTTTCAGGGAGGTCCGGCGTCGTCACCAGCGCCGACACATAGGCGCCGATGCCGACAAACCCGGCGACACCGACATTGAACAATCCCGTCTGCCCCCACTGCACGTTGAGTCCAAGGCACATGATGGCGAAAGTGAGCGCGAGAGTCAGAAAGAATGCGCCGTAGCTGACAAGCTCAATCATGGAATCTGCTTTCCGAACAGTCCTTGCGGGCGCAACAGCAGGATGGCGACAAGCACGACAAACGAGACTGCCGCCCGCCACTCAGCGCCGACAAACTGCACGCACAAGGCCTCTGACAAACCGATGATCAGGCCGGCAACCATGGCCCCCGGGACACTTCCAATGCCGCCAAGAATGGCAGCTGCAAACAGCGGCAGCAGCAGGTCGTGCCCCATGTGCGGCCGGATCTGCACCAGCACCCCCGCCATGACACCCGCCACTGCCGCAAGGGCCGCACCAAACAGCCAGGCAAGGCGGATGGTTTGTGAAACATCCACACCGGTCAGGCCAGCAAGGGCCTGGTTCTCGCTCACAGCCCGCATGGCGCGGCCTGCCGCCGTTCGTGTGAGTGCGGCATGCACGAGTGCCACCAGCACAACGGCAATGCCGAGGCCCAGCATCTGATCAGCCGTGGCGCGAACACCGGCAAAAAGCGGAAGCGCAATCTGCAAGGCATCGGTGAAATAGGTGGGCCGCGACGAGAAGACGAATTCCAGGAAACTGCGCAAGGAAAGCGCGGCACCAAAACCTGCCATCACGAGGATGATCACGGCCCCACCCCGTTGTCGCAGCTTGCCAAACAGCAGCCAGTCAACAAGCAACGTCAACAGGCCGGTCAGGGCAATGGACGCGATCAGTCCCAGGGGAAGCGACCAGCCGAATGAAAATGGCCCGACAGGCGTTGCGAGACCAGGCAGGGCAGTTCCAAGCGCCGTGCTCACAGCCAGCGCAAAATAGGCCGCCCAGCTGATCATGTCGCCATGGGCAAAATTGGCAAATCGCAGGATGGAATAGGTCAGCGTGATGCCCACCGCGCCAAGTCCGATCATGCTGCCTGCAATCAGGCCATTCATGATTGTCTGCGCCATCATCGCTGCGCCACCTGTGGGGCATGGGCACCGAGATAAAGTGCCGCCAGCATCGGGTCATTGACCAGCGCCTCCGCCCTGCCCTGATGGCGGAGCTGTCCCTCGACAAGAATGACGCCCCTTTCCACCACGCTGAGGGCGGCCTTCACGTTCTGCTCCACCAGTATGACAGTGACTCCCGTGCTGTTGATCTCCTTCAGCATGGCAAAGACCGTGCCGACGGTCTTGGGAGACAATCCTGCCGAGGGCTCGTCGAGAATGAGAACCTGTGGTTCCACGACAAGCGCCCGCGCCACTGCCAGCATCTGCCTCTGCCCGCCTGATAGTTGGCCCGCCCGCAATTTGGGACGCGCGGCAAGATCCGGAAACCGGGAAAGGGTTTGCTCCAGGCGGGAACGCCGAAAGGCCTTGGGCAGAACATCAGCAGCCAGTTGCAGGTTTTCCGCAATGCTGAGACTGGTGAAGATGTTCTCGGTCTGCGGAACAAAGCCAAGTCCCTTGCCGGAACGCAAATGCACCGGTGTCTGCGTGATGTCCTGGCCACCGAGCAGAACCGTTCCGGCAAAACACGGAACAGTACCTGCGAGCGCTTTGACATAGGTTGATTTGCCTGCCCCATTAGGCCCGAGGATGGCCACGAATTCGCCGCGCGCAACGGCAAGATCAATGCCGCGCACAATCGGCAGGTCGCGCTCATAGCCCGCCACAAGGCCGATTGTTTGCAGGGCGGGAACGGAATCCGTCATTGTGCGGCCACACCCAGATAGGCGTGGATCACAGCCGGATTGGCCGCCACGGCTTGCGGCGAGCCTTCGGTCAGGTATCTGCCGCCTACCATCACCACCACACGGTGGCAGAGGCGCGCCACCATGTCCATGTTGTGTTCGATCAGCAGGATGGATGTGCCACGGGCATTCAGGTCGCGAACGCGATCAATGATGAAGCCGAGCAGCGCCGGGTTCACTCCCGCAGCGGGCTCGTCCAGCAAGATGACAGACGGATCGGCCATCAGCACACGCGCCAGTTCCAGCAACTTGCGCTGCCCGCCGGAGAGCACCCGGGCAGGTTCATGCATCAGGTGGTCGAGCTTCAAGAAATTCAGTATGCCCTTGGCCTTGTCAATGGCAGCCCGCTCTTGCGCCGCCACTTTTCCAATGCGCAGGAAGTTGGCGAGGATCGTTTCAGCCGCCTGGTTCTGGGCACCCGTCAGCACATTTTCGATGACAGTCATGTGCGGGAAGGGCCTCGGAATCTGGAAAGTGCGGCCAAGCCCCATGCCGATGCGCGCGGACGCACGGCCACGTGACGCATCCACGCCATTGATGAGAATGCAACCGGCATCGGCCTTGTAAGTGCCCGCAAGCATGTTGAACAAGGTGGTCTTGCCCGCGCCATTGGGCCCTATCAATCCAAGGAATTCGCCGCGCCGCAGCTGAATGGACATATCGTCCACAGCCTTGACCCCGCCAAAGGACAAGCTCAGGCCCGATGCCGCAATGACATGTGGCATGCGCTCATGCTCCGGCACTTGTTTTGGCCCTGACGCAGCCTCGCTGCCCATCGGAAAGCCTATCCCTCGATATTTGTGATCACAGATCACGGATTAGACTTTACTTTGATTTTGGCCGCAACTAGTTTTTCAGCCAGCGAGGTCAATTGATGAAGGCGCATGGTTACACAGGGCAGGTGGTGAGTTTGGACCAGCGCGGCCTGGTGCCCATCACCCGCGAGACTGTGAACGACAAGGTCTATGCGGAACTTCGCCGTTCGCTGATCCATGGCGTGTTTGCGACTGGCGAAACACTTCGCATTGCTGATCTTGCTGAAAAGTTCCAGACCAGCACCATGCCGGTGCGGGATGCGCTGAGCCGTCTTGTTTCAGAAAATGCACTCGAAGCCCTGCCCAACCGGTCCGTGCGCGTACCCGTGATCACGCGCGAGAGGCTGGAGGATTTGTCTCGCGCCCGCCTGATGATTGAAGGACAGGTCACACTGCTGGCGATGGAGCATCTGCAAGACGAAGACTTCCGGATGTTGCGCGAACTCACCGAAAGCTGCGAAAGATCATTCACGACGCGGAATCCGGAAAACATTCGCAACGCCATCGAGCTCAATCATGCTTTTCACAATCACATCTATCGCGCCGCAGGTTCGCGCGTGATGATTCCGGTCATCGAAAGCCTGTGGCTTCAATCGGGGCCTTACGTCCAGAAATCAGCATTCCTTCACAATGAGCAACAGGACCCGGCGGGCACCCACCATCATTGGGAGCTGATAGGCGCTCTGGAACGGCGCGATGGCGCTGCGGCCGTCACGGCCTTGAAGAACGATATTTCGCGCGCCTTCAACCTGATCCGCGCACAACTTGATCTGGACGAACGTGAAGCGGATGTTGCCCATGACGGCTGACGCAAGAGACGACAGTTTCGAACTCTATGACCTGCGTGTTGAAGTCGTGGCACCTGCGGGTGGTGCAATTTATTGCGGAGCCAAGCCCGGTGACCACTTTGATCTGCGCGGCGAGATGTTGCACCTGCCGCCCGGTCAGGGCTTTTCGATCTATTCGCTCTCATCAGTGTTGCCGCTTCTCGCAGCCAAGCAGCGGCCCACGCATGATCACGACTGGATGACGACGGACTGCGAGATTGCCTGCCCAGACCCCAACTGCTCAACCCGGCTTCGCATCACGCGCACGGGCCTCCGGCGATTCAGCCACGCCCAGACAACTGCCGTTCCGCTGAAAAGGGATTGACGGCATGCAGCGGATTTCCCTCAGCCCGGGCTATGAAATCTCGCGCGTGATCCGCGGCGGCTGGCAATTGTCCGACAGCCACAGCAAATCCACCAGTGACGACCCTGTTGGAGA
>CALMZX010000009.1 GCA_937870685.1 uncultured Alphaproteobacteria bacterium | reverse complement strand
CCACCATCCCGGTTCTGGCGCTTCGGCGCGTTGCTTCTGTATCTGCAATGGCGGATTTCACCAAAGCGACTGCATCCCTGATGGCCTGCGCATCGCCACGGGATTCGACGTTCAGCCTCATGACAGGTTCCGTGTTCGAGGCGCGCAGGTTCATGCGCCAATGCCTCATGTCGATGCTCAGACCATCCGTCCAGTCGACCGCGGAGTCCGGTGGACGGAGCACGGCCAGCAGCCGTTGAAACACTGCATCAGGTTCCGCCGACGTGAAGTTGAGTTCGCCTGAAGATGCGCATGCCACCTTGCGGCCGGCGAGCAAGTCCCGCAGCGGGCCGGACCGGCTGACAAGACCTGCAACCAGCAGCCACGGAATCATCCCGGAATCGCAGTGGAAGAAATCACGGAAATAGTGGTGCGCCGACAGTTCACCACCGTAGACCGCGTCGTGGTCGCGCATGGCCTGCTTGACATAGACATGTCCCGTGCGGGACTGGATTGCATGACCCCGAAGCGCCGCAACGGTATCCCGCGTGTTCCAGATCACCCGGGGATCGTGAACAATCCGCGCTCCGGGACTCTTCCGGAGGAACGCCTCGGCAAGGAGGCCGACAACAAACTCGCCGCCGACAAATTCACCTGTGTGATCAAAGAAGAAACACCGGTCAAAATCGCCGTCCCAGGCAACTCCGAAGTCAGCACCAGCGGCACGGACGGCCCTTGCTGTCTGAAGATGGTTCTCAGGCAGCAGGGGATTGGGGATGCCTTCGGGGAATGTCCCATCCGGCTCATGGAACAGGCGCACAAACGAAAACGGTGCACCGCGCCTCTGTAGTTCCATGGCAATTGCATCAAAAGTCGGACCAGCTGTTCCGTGCCCGGCGTTCACCAGAATCCTGAGAGGCTTCAAATCAGACAGGTCGAGAAATGACAGCACCCGTTGCACGTAAGCCTGCCGCACCTGCGATGTGCGGTGAGTGATACGTCCTCCAGACCTGCTGACGTGAAAGGAACCGGTTTCCGCGAGCTTGCGGATGTCCGCGAAAGTCGTTGCCGGATCAAGCGGGGCAGCCCCCTTTCCAACCATTTTCATGCCGTTGAATTCGACCGGATTGTGGGAGGCGGTGACGCAAATCCCACCATCGGCATGAAAGTGGTTCACTGCGAAATACATTTCCTCGGTGCCGGCAAGACCCAGATCGAGAACGTGGCATCCCTCATCAACAAGAGCGGCACACAGGCTTTGTGACAGCCCGGCGGATGACACCCTATTGTCCCTGGCAACAACAACCTGGCGAGCCTCCAGGACCTGGGAATATGCACGCCCGATGCGACAGACGATCTCATCATCCAGATCGGTGCCAAGCCGGCCGCGGACATCATAGGCCTTGAAACAATTCAACCGCGCCAAGACTTCATTCCCGGCGTCGTGTGACGTGAATTTTCGTGACGAACGTCGCCACCTGCGGAAGCAGTATCGCCGGCCCGAACCATGATCACCGACACAGATGCCGTGCCGGGATTTTCCAGCCTGCAGCTGGTCCCGGTGGAGACACGGACTGCCCCGGGCACGGCAATGCGTGTCACATTTCCATTCTGCGTGATCCGGGCAACACCTTCGACGATGATCAGGTGCGCCGTGTGGCCTAGCTGCGCATCGAAGACATGTTCGTCACCGGGGCGGACGACGATGTGCCTCACAGCGAAGCCAGGCCCGGATGCCAGCTGTTCTCCGGGGCCCGGTCCCTGTTTGGCAGTCGCCCTGAACCCGGCTTGGGGAGCACCCTCGGATTTCATTTGTTCAACGGCGCGACGAACGTCCTGTGCCCTGGATTTTCGGGCCACGATCACCGCATCAGGCATCGCGACCGCAATCATGTCATCGAGGCCGATTCCGACAAGCCTCTGATCATCAGACACGGCGTGGAGGAGTGTATTGCGGCAGTCGATTGCCGTCGCGCGGGACGTTGTAGCCGTGCCACTGGCATCCCTTGCGCTTTCGCGCCACACGGCCTCCCAGTCACCCAAGTCAGACCAGGCACCATCATAGGGAACGACGCAGACATTCTCCGCCTTCTCCATGATGGCGTAGTCGATGGATATGTTCGGCAGGTTTTCCCAGGGACCAGACGCGAGTTGCCTGGACTTTCCATCGTGGGTCGCGCCTTGCAGCGATGCGTTTGCCAAATCCAGCACGTGGGGAGCGTGCATGGCGTAGGCATTGAGGATGGACGATGCACGAAACAGGAAAATGCCAGAGTTCCACAGGTGCAAACGTCCGGAAAGCATGTCCTGCGCCTTGGCCAAGGGCGGTTTTTCGATGAATGCCTTGACCCTGTGAACACCTGCGCCAGTTGCACCGCTCACAGACTCTCCGGGTTCCAGCCATCCATAGCCAGTCTCCGGCCGGTCCGGCCAGATGCCGAACGTCACCAGATTGCCTTTGCATGCTTCAGGAATTCCGCGTTGGACCGCCTCCCTGAAGCGCGGCGCATCGGCAATGCGATGGTCTGTCGGGCAGACGAGCATGAGCGCGCCGGGATGTCTTGCCTCGAGGGAGAGGGCGGAGACACATACAGCGGCGGCCGTGTTGCGCTGGGCTGGCTCCACCAACACTTCAGCACACACCATGTCCGCAGCCCGCAACTGGTCGAGGGCAAGATCGCAGAAATTCGCGGATGTCACAACAATGGGTGGGGCAAAATTCTCGGCCGCGAAACGCCCGGCTGTGGATTGAAACAATGTTTCATCCCCAATTACCTTGGCAAACTGCTTGGGTTCCGATTGCCTTGAGAGGGGCCACAACCGGGTTCCGGAGCCACCGCACAGCAGAACGGGATGGATGAGGGGCGACATTGAGGGATCCTGACAGGGATATGTCAACCCAGTGTGCAGGACCGCAACACACCTTGCAACCCCGCATTGCAATACGATCGAATGTTTCCCGCCCCGTCGCGGTCCAAGGCCGCCAAGGCGCGGTCCTCCCGTCCGATTCTTCCAGACTACAGGCCAAGGTCCAGCTTGTGCCAGCGTCTGAACCGATGCTGCGCGGCTAATTCAGCGCAATGTCAGGCCACCATCGATGACGATCACTTCGCCTGTGGTGAAGCTGGAGGAGTCCGAAGCCAGGTAGACCGTGGCGCCGACAAGTTCATCAACCGAACCGATACGGTTCTGCACAGCCGCCTTGGCCCATTCATTGTTCACGACGTCCGGGTGTTCCTTCATCACCTCATCCGTCAGTTCGGTGCGGATATATCCCGGCGCGATGGCGTTGACGCGGATGCCATGCTCGGCCCACTCGGTGGCAAGACCCTTGGTCAGCATGTGCACGCCGGCCTTCGAGACGTTGTATGCGGTGTGGCGGAAGGGCCAGTTGACAATATAGCCGGACATGGAGCCGATGGTGATGATCGACCCGGACTTCTGTTGGATCATGTGCTTGCCCGCTTCGCG
Source organism: uncultured Alphaproteobacteria bacterium (assembly GCA_937870685.1). GTDB lineage: Bacteria > Pseudomonadota > Alphaproteobacteria > Rhizobiales > Aestuariivirgaceae > Aestuariivirga. The sequence goes on along the minus strand of CALMZX010000009.1, from coordinate 25,899 downwards.
CGAGACCAGGAAAACGCCATCAAGATTGGTCGCCATGGTCTTGCGGAAATCTTCAAGCGAATAGTCTTCCGAATTGCCCGGATAGATGATGCCCGCATTGTTGACGAGAATGTCGATCCGGCCCCAGCGCTTCATCACTTCCGCGATCATGCGCTTGACATCAGCCTCGTCGGACACATCCGCCTTGATGACAAAGGCGTCGCGCCCGGCAGCCTTGATGGTGGCGGCCACTTTCTCACCCCGCTCCACCGTGGACTTCACGACAATCGCCACATCGGCACCATGAGCCGCGAGACCCTCCGCAAGGGCCTGCCCGATTCCGCGCGAGCCACCTGTGACAATGGCCTTCTTGCCGGTGAGATCAAAAATCCTGCGGTACTTCTCAATGGCCGACATGGCGGGTCTCCGTTTTTTGTGCTGGATGTGATTAATGTTGCGCTCAGGCCGATCAGGCCGATCAGGCCGATTCACGCAACATGGCCAGATAGTCAGCGGCAGTCGCTGGCCGGGGGTTGGTTGCGTGGCAGTGATCCTTGAGCGCTTCTTCTGCAACTTGCACCATCATTGCCTCTGTCACTCCCAGGGAGGCGAGGCCGGAGGGGATGCCAATATCCTGGTTCAGCGTTGCAATGGCACGGTCAGGGGCATCACCAAAGAATTTCTCAAGAGCCTCCCACTTCCCGCCAATCACCGAACGGTTGAAGCGAAGTACGGTTGGCATCAGGATGGCGTTGAGTGTGCCGTGGTGCAGGTTGAGCGAGCGGATGGCACCCAATGGATGGGTCAGTGCATGCACGGCACCGAGGCCCTTCTGGAATGCCATGGCACCTTCCAGCGCGCACATCATCATGTCGTTGCGCGCAACCTTGTTCTTGCCATCAGACACCGCAGCACGCAGCGAGCGCCAGCCACGGGTCAGGCCGTCCATGGCAATGGCGTCTGCCGGCGGATTGAAAGCCGAGGCCATGTAGGTTTCGAGACAGTGGGACATGGCATCCATGCCGGTGGCCGCCGTGAGTCCTGGTGGCAGGCCATAGGTCAATTCCGGATCGCAGAGGGCAATCGATGGCAGCATGTGCGGTGAGATGATGCCGAGCTTGCGGCCTTCTGCCGTGATGATAACGGCGGCGCGCCCAACTTCCGATCCGGTGCCGGATGTGGTGGGAATGGCGATCATCGGGCAGATGCGGCCATGAATGCGGGAGATGCCTCCGGCAACGAGCGTGTATTGCGCCAGCGGGCCATCGTGACCCGTCAGCAACCTCACGCCCTTGGCGAGATCCAGTGCCGAACCACCACCAAGCCCGATGATGCCATCGCAGTCTCCCGCCATGTATGCGGCGTGGGCTGCCAGTACTGCCTCTTCCGTCGGGTTGGCGGGTGTGCCGTCGAAAACCATGGGCTTTTCGCGCAACAGGGCGGAAACTCTGGCGGCAAGTCCTGTCGCGACAAGCCCCTTGTCGGTGGCAATCAGCGGGCGCTTGACGCCCAAACCATCAAGAAACTCCTGCAGGCGCGAAATCTGGCCTTCTCCAAACTCGATGCGCGTCAGATAGGTAATCGTGCTCATTCTGCAATCCCGCGGGCGTTGGCCCCTTGTATCACCAACCAATATATGAGTTATTAGGCGCAGAAGTCCGGCACGCTGTCAATCGTAAGCCGTGCTTGTATTTTTATTCATCTTTGGGCTCATTGGTCACGACACATGCACGACAAGCCGCAGGCAAAGTCAGATCAGATATATGAGTACCTGCGGCGGGCCATCGTCCGGCTCGACCTTGAGCCGGGCGCACCCTTGCAGGAAAAAGACATCTCCGAGCGCTTTGATGTCTCGCGGACACCGGTTCGCGAAGCGCTGCAGCGGCTGGCAGAGGAAGATCTCGTGGACATCCTGCCCCATTCCGGAACGTGGGTCAGCCGCATATCGTTTCAGGTGGCAGAAGAGGGCTTTGTCTTGCGGCGGGCACTAGAAGTGGAAAGTGTCCGCAAGGCAGCGGAACTGGCAACAGCGCCGGACGCTGCCATTCTGGACGCCAGCATCGCCCGCATGCGCGCAATCATCACTGCGGGGCGGCTGGAGGACTACCTCGAGGAAGACGACTGCTTTCATGCGGCGATTGCCCGGATTTCGGGCTATCCGCGCATCTGGAAGTTCATCACGCTTGCCAAGGTTCACCTTGACCGGATGCGGCAATTGAGCGCGCCCGTACCGGGGCATCTGGCAGATGTCACCGAACAGCACGCCGCCATCGCGCAGGCGGTGCAACGGAACAATGCCATGCAGGCGGAACTGGCGATGCGCATCCATCTCGACACCTCCTTCGCCGTGATGGCTGGCATGCATTCAGACCGTGCCAGCCTGTTCCGCGAAGATGCCGCCACCCGCCCCGCACGCCAGAAGGCCCAATGATCCAGAGGACACTTGCATGAACACGATCCAGAAGAGTTATGACGCTGTCATCATAGGCGCGGGCGTCGGTGGCGGTGCCATGGCGAACCGCCTTGCCAAAGCAGGTGCGAAAGTTCTGGTGATCGAGCGCGGCATACGCTTGCCACGCGAGGCCGACAATTGGAGCGTCAAGGCCGTCTTTCATGAACGGCGCTATGCCACGCGCGAGACCTGGCGCGACAGGGACGGAATCGAATTCAATCCGTCCACTTACTATTACGTTGGCGGCAATTCGAAATTCTTCGGTACGGCAACGGTGCGCTTCCGGGCGCAGGATTTCGAGGCGCTGCAGCACGAGGCGGGCGTGGCGCCGGCCTGGCCCATTTCCTACACGGACCTCGCTCCCTTCTATGACGTGGCGGAGCAGCTATTCGGCACCCACGGCACAGCCGGGATGGACCCTTGCGAACCGCCACGCTCAGGCCCCATGCCGCATCCTGCCATCGGCCATGAACCCGAGATCCAGGTCTTTGACACGAAGTTGCGGGAGAAGGGGCTTCGCCCTTTCCCGTTGCCCGTGGCAATTGACCTGCACCCCGGCGGCAAGTGCATCCGCTGCCGCACCTGTGACGGCTTTGCCTGCAAGCTCGGCGCCAAGAACGATGCCGAAGTACGGATGGTCGATCCGGCGATCGAAACCGGAAATGTGGATCTCGTTCTGGAAACCCTGGTGCGCCGACTGATCACGGATGATTCCGGACGAAAGGTCGTGGCCGTCGAAATCGAGCAGGCCGGGCAGACCAGAACCATCCAGGGCGACCTGTTCGTGTCCAGCGCCGGTGCCATCAATTCGGCTGCCCTGCTGCTGCGCTCGGCCAATGCCAAGCACCCCACGGGACTTGGCAACAACTCGTCGGACCAGTTGGGCCGCAACTACATGGCCCACAACAACACCGCGATGATGGCGGTGAACCCGTTCAAGAAGAACAATGTCGTCTTCCAGAAGTCGCTGTGCATCAATGATTTCTATCTGGCCAACAGCGTGAAGCCCTATCCGCTGGGGAACGTGCAGGGCCTCGGCAAGCTGCAGGGCGGCATGCTCACCGCCAACATGCGCGGCATTCCGGAATGGCTGATGAACTGGTTTGCCACACGCAGCGTCGATTGGTGGATCATGTCGGAAGACCTGCCCGACCCCAACAACCGGGTGAGCATCGACAGTGACGGCAAGATCCGGCTGTCCTATGTGGCGAACAACCTGAAATCCCACGGCGAACTGGTGAAACACTGGAGCAAGCTGATGCGTTCACTGGGCTATCCCATCATCATCACGCAGAAGATGGACATCAAGGTGGCGATGCACCAGTGCGGCACGGCGCGTTTCGGCAAGGACCCGGCCACGTCGGTTCTGGACCCCTACTGCCGGGTGTGGGACGTGGACAATCTCTACGTGGTCGATGCGGCGTTCCTGCCGTCGTCAACTGCCGTCAATCCGTCGCTCACGATTGTGGCGCAAGCGGTGCGCACTGCGGAACACATCGTGAAGGACGTGTTGAAGATCAAACCGAAGATGAAAGCCGCCTGACGTTCTCGAGGCCTCACTCGGGCATCGGCACGGCTCGCGCACCGCGCTGCCAGGCGCGCAGGCAGAGATACTCCATGATGAGGCTCGCCGCCGCCGCCGATGTCAGGTCGGAGTGGTCATAGGGAGGTGACACCTCCACCATGTCCATGCCGACGAAATTCACATCCTTGAGACGGCGGATCACCGATGCTGCCTGGTGGTAGGTCAGGCCGCCTGGGATCGGCGTGCCTGTTCCGGGTGCCGCCGCGGGATCAAGGCAATCGATGTCGAAGGTGAGATAGGCCTTCGATGTGCCGACCTTCTCCGAGATGATCTTGGCAAGCTGGTCTGCCGTCACGTCATGCACTTCATCGGCGTAGATGATGCGGAAGCCCATGGTGGTTTCGCCCACGAAGGTGGTGCGGATGCCGATCTGGACGGACTTTCGCGGATCGATGAGACCTTCGCGGACGGCATAGCCAAACATGGTGCCGTGGTCGATGCGGCCGCCGTTGTCGACCTCGACGTCGCGGTGGGCATCAAAATGGACGAGTGCCAAGGGACCGTGCTTTTTGGCGTGCGCCTTGAGCAGGGGATAGGAGATGTAGTGATCGCCGCCGAGCGTGATCATCTCGGTGCCGCCGGAAATGATGCCGGTGGCGTGATTTTCCAGTGCCGTGGGGAAGTCTTCCTTCTTGCCCCAGTCGAAGTAGCAGTCGCCATAGTCCACGACGGCAAGCGCATCGAAGGGATCGAAGTTCCACGGCCAGAACGGACCCCAGGCATTTTCGGCAGAGGCTCGGCGGATTCCTTCCGGCCCGAAGCGCGTGCCAGGCCGGTGCGAAACTGCCTGGTCGAAGGGAACACCAGTCACTGCGATGTCTATTCCTGTCAGGTCACGGGAATACTTCCGGCGCATGAAGGAAAGGGCCCCTGCATAGGTCGGTTCCCAGTTGGTGCCTTTCGCGTCCGTCCGGCGGAATGCGTCATCGCCGGGCAGACGGCCTAGCTTGTCCATTTCAAGTGCCACAATGCTACTCCGTCAATACGAGGCTGTCGGCGGGGTTCCACGAGACAAATGTCTTCTCGCCGCGATTGATGCCCAGAATGCTGCCATCGCGCTTGTCGTTCTGGACATTGACCGAAACCATCTGGCCATTCGCCAGTTCGACAACGACCTCACTCCAATCTCCGTAGTAGGCGACGTCACGAACCTTCGCTTCTGCCTTGATCAGGCCCTCCGCCTTGGGCGCGGTCTTCGAGAGCTTGAGCTTTTCCGGACGGACCGCGATCGTCACCTGCTTGCCGCAAGTCCGGTCGGTTGTCAGATTCATCTTGCCCAGGCCCTTGGCGTTGCAGATGACCGCTTTGCCCTTCTGGGAAACGACATCAGCATCGAAGAGATTGACCTTGCCAATGAAATCCGCGACGAAACGCGACGTCGGATGTTCATAGAGTTCTTCCGGCGTTGCCAATTGCCTGATTGAGCCCTTCTCCATCACGGCAATGCGGGTGGCCATGGACAGGGCCTCATCCTGGTCGTGGGTGACGATGATGAAGGTGATGCCGACCTCCTGCTGCAGGCGGGTCAATTCCAGGCGCATGTCGTCGCGCAGCTTGGCATCCAGCGCCGAGAGCGGCTCATCGAGGAGCAGAACCTTGGGACGCTTCACGAGGGCACGGGCCAGTGCCACGCGCTGGCGCTGCCCGCCCGACATCTGGTCCGGCTTGCGGTCGGCCAGGTGGGTGAGCTTGACCTGTTCCAGCGCTTCCGCGACGCGGCGTTTCGTTTCGTCGGCCGGAACGCCCGTCACCTTCAGACCATAGGCGACGTTTTCCGACACCGTCATGTGGGGGAAAACGGCGTAGGACTGGAACACCATGTTGGTGGGGCGCTTGTTGGGTGGCGTCAGCGCCATGTCCTCGCCGCCAATGTAGATATGCCCCTCTGATGGCGCATCAAGACCGGAGATCATGCGCAGCAATGTGGTCTTGCCGCAGCCTGACGGACCCAGCAGCGCGAAGAACTCGTTGGGCATGATGTCGACAGAGACATTGTCCACAGCCGTCACACCGCCGGGATAGCGGCGTGAGACATTGCGAACTGACACAATCGGATCTGGCATGATCAGTGACCTGACTTTTCGGGGGCCTGCAGTTTCATGGCAAGCACGGTGGCGAGGATGGTGATGACAATCAAGATAGTGGAAGCGGCGTTGACTTCGTATTTCACACCGGTCTTGACCATGGAGTAGATCTTCACGGGGAAGGTCACGGTTTCGGGACCCGAGGTGAAGAAGGTGATGACGAAGTCATCGAGCGAAAGCGTGAAGGCGAGCAGCGCGCCCGAAATGATGCCAGGCTTCATGTAGGGCACCAGCACCTGCCAGAAGGTTTGCCACTCGTTGGCCCCGAGATCGCGGGAGGCCTCTTCCAGCTGCTTGTTGAAACCCACAAGCCGCGAGCGCACGACAATCGCCACGAAGGGAAAGCAGAAGGCAATATGCGCGATGATGATCGTCGCCAGGTTGAACGGCCAGACCAGGTTGCTGAAGAACCCCATGAGCCCCGTGCCATTGAAGAAGAGCAGGAGCGCCACGCCCATGCAGATTTCCGGGATGACGATGGGGAGGCCCATGGCGGCTTCGTAGGCAGGCTTCAGCGGAAAGCGGAAGCGCCACATCATGACGGCAACCATGGTGCCGATGACCGTGGCAAAGAGCGTGGTGATCACGGCGATGGTCAGGGAGTTGACCATCGCATCATAAATCGACTGGTTGGCCCAGGCCTTCGGATAGTTTTCGAAGGTAAAGCCTTTCCACACTCCGCCGCGATTCTGCTCGTTGAAGGAAAAGGCAACCAGCACTGCGATGGGCAGGTAAAGGACCATAAGCGTGACGGCAAAGAGGCTCTGCAGCCAGCGCCTGCGGCCGTACTCGAGAGGTCCCTGCCCCGGTTTCAACTGGCCCGACATCAATGCGCCCCCTTGGAACGGTTCTGGTAGTACCACTGCATCACCAGCACGATGATGGTGAGCAGCATCAGCGCAAATGACAGGGCGGAGCCGAAGGGCCAGTCATTGGAGGCGCCAAACTGGGCCTGGATGACATTGCCGATCATCCATGAGGTCGTGCCGCCCAACTCGTCGGAAATCAGGAACATGCCGAGGCATGGAATGAAGACCAGGATCACGCCCGTGATGATGCCGGGCATGGTGAGCGGCAATGTCACCTTCCAGAATGTCTGGAACTGGGAGGCACCGAGATCGAGGCTTGCCTCAAGGTAGCTCTTGTCCAGCCTTTCAATGGTTGAATAGAGCGGCAGGATCATGAAGGGCAGGAAGACGTAGACCAGTCCGAAGATCACGGCTCCCGTGGTCCCGATCATTTCGACGGGACCGATGCCGACCAGACCCAGCGCTGAGTTGACCACACCGCGCGCACCCATCACTGTTTTCAGCGCATAGGTGCGGATCAACAGGTTGATCCAGAAGGGCAGGACGATGAGCAACAGGGCCAACGGCCGCCAGCGCTCGGGCATGAAGCAGATGGAAAAGGCGATCGGATATCCGATCAGCAGGCATGCAAGCGTCGCCAGCGCACTCCACCAGAGTGTGCGCAGAAAAATGGAGATGATGTCGGGATTGATGGCGCGGATGTAGTTCGCCACGCCTGTGAAGTAGTCATAGTCATTGATGGAGACTTCACCATTGACCAGTGCCTTGCTGGAGAAGGACAATGCCAGCAGATAGGCGAGAGGAATCAGAAAAAAGGCCAGAAGCCAGAGCGTTGCAGGTGTGGCCAGCGTCCAGAACGCACGGCTGTTGCTTTTCCAGTCTTCCAAGATGCTTTTGTCCCTCGCCTCATGTTTTTCTTTGGATTTAAAGCCGATTTTGCTGGTTCAGGCAAGTTCAGGACAATTGGGTCAGAACGTTGTCCAACGCCCCAACAACCATCCGGGCGTGTTCCGGGCCAAAGACCAGCGGCGGCCTGATTTTGAGCACGTTGCCCAGTTTGCCATCGCTTCCTACCAGAATGCCGCACGACTTGATCAGGTTGATCACACGTCTTGTTTCCCCTGCCGCGGGTTCCCGTGTGGAACTATGCTTGACCAGTTCGACGCCCGTGGCCAGCCCTGACCCACGCACATCGCCGATGAGCGGGTGCTTTGCCATCAGACCCCGGAGACCTTCACGCAACAGCATGCCAGTGCTGAGACTGTTGGCGAGCAAGTTCTCCTGCTCCATGACATCAAGAACAGCGATCCCTGCGGCACAGGCGGCATTTCCGCCGCCGAAAGTCGAAAAGAACGGCCCAGTTTCGCCGACGAAGCGCTCCAGTATTTCCGCGCGCGTGATGATGGCTCCCAGGGGATAGCCATTGCCTGCGGGTTTTCCGATGGTGACGAAATCCGGCACAACGCCATGGTGCTGGTGGCCCCACATGTGGGTGCCCATGCGCCCGAAACCCGACTGGACTTCATCCGCAATGAACAGGCCACCGGCCTTGCGCACGCGCCTTGCAATGCCTTGCACGTAGCCTTTTGGCACGTCGGGAATGCCATTGGTCATGAAGGCTGAATCGATGATGGCGATGGATGCACCGTGACCCGCTTCGTCCAAGGAAGCGATCTGGGCCCCGACCATGTCGGCAAAGGCTTCTCCCTCCTCACCATCCGCGCAGGCCAGAGGCGTGCGATAGACATCCGGTGCTTCCATCTCCCGGACGAATGGTGCCTGCCATTTTCCCGGCGGATAGTTGGATGGTGAAAGCATATCAGTGGCCATGGTCACACCGTGATAGGCGAAGTCCATGCACAGGGCGCCTCGCTTGCCCGTGAACACGTTGGCCATGCGCCAGGCCACGTCATTCGCCTCACTCCCTGAATTGACAAAGATCACCGTATCGAGGGACGGATGCAGCGTCGCCTTGAGACGTTCCGCATAGGCGACCGATTCATCCGTCAGGTAGCGGGTGTTTGTATTGAGGACGCGCATCTGCCGTGCCACAGCCTCCGCAACATGCGTGTTCGCATGGCCTACGTGCGGCACATTGTTGTAGCAATCGAGATATCGTCTGCCGTCCAAAGCAGTTAGCCAAACGCCGTCTCCTTTCACAAAGTGCAGGGGTTCATCATAGAACAGCAGGGGCTTTGGTCCCATGGCCGCCAGGCGGCGGTCCATCAGAAGGCTTGATGGAGTGCTGCGCTGCGCACCAAAGTTTGCGGCAAATCGGATTTCGGAAGCAGGACGCGCGTCATCCAGCATTTTCAGGATATCAAGGCTTGCTGCATCCAGCGCGCCGATCTGAGGCGTCACTGCCGCACCCTCGCTTCTGCGGCGTGCCGTGATCAGGGCAGTCAACGCCAGGCGGGCGCGCATCAGGTGAAGAACCAAATCCACTTCGCCCTCTTCGAGAGGCGTTTCCTTCACATAGCCAGAAACAACATGGCGAATGACCTTTGCCCAATCCTGAGCAGGTAGCAGGCAGTCGGCAAGCGTGTTGGCGAGATCAAGGATGCGGGGGCCATGGACCATGTCACCGAAGTCGATGATCCCGCAGATGCTGCCGCTGGAATCCAGAAGCGTGTTGTAGGGGTGGACGTCTCCGTGGATGACCTGCGAGGGAAATTCCGGAAGCCTTGGACGGACAGCAGCGTCAAAATCGGATTGAATATCCGCAATGCGCCCACGGATCCCCGGGGGCAGCCTCGCCACATCTTCAGCAGCGGGCAGGAATGCTGCGGTGTTCCAGGGTAACTGCCGGTCCGGAAAAGCGGCATGGGCAAAACCACGCAGTGACCGGGTGAGCCTTCCCACTAGCCCACCAAGGGCGTGGTAGTGCTGCGCTGGCATGTCCCTGTCACCCATCACCTCGCCCGGCAGCCAGCTCAGGAGCATCAGGGGATAGATCAAGCCACCGTGCGGCAACAGTGCAAGCGGCGCACCCAACACTGTTCTGACAACACGCGGCACGGGAAGCGCCGCATCGACAGCGGCAATGTGCTCAAGCGCCATCAACTGGGCTGCGGCAAGTCCCGGCCCCTCGAACGGGTTGCAAAGCTTGACCACGAAGCTGCCCGTTCGAGCATGCAGCCGGAAATTCTGGTCCCGTTCACCATCGAGCCGGGTCCATTCGCCCTCAAGGCCAAAATTGTCCTGCACGGCCTGCCGGACAAGTCCGATTGGAAGTGACGGCGGCAACATTGCGTTCACGGGAGCCTCACAAAAAAGGGGCGGAGACAGGTTCGCCTCCGCCCCGACTGACTTCAGGCGTGAATGATCAGGCCGCCTGAACGGCGGTCCAGATTTCGTCGCGGACCTTCAACGCCTCTTCGCCAAGATAGGCAGCGTATTCGCACTTGGCGAGGATTTCCGCTGGCGGGAAGATGGCGGGGTTGCCCTTGTAGGCCTCATCCATGATCTCCCTGGCCGCCTTGTTCGGCGTGGCAAACTGGATGGTCTCGGCGATGTGCTTGCCGTTGTCCTTGTCGAAGACGAAGTTGATGAAGGCATGGGCATTCTCAGGGTGTGGCGCGCCCGCCGCAATCGCGATCGTGTCCTCCCAGACGTTGGAGCCTTCCTTCGGCACCGAATAGGATATGTCTTCATCCTCTGCCATGATCTGGGCGATGTCGCCGTTGTACTCCATGGTCAGGTCCACTTCGCCCTGCGCCAGAAGGTCCTGGCCGTTGTCATCGGCATACTTCTTGATGCCCTTCTTGGCGGCAATGAGAAGCGCCTTGGCCTTGTTCAACTCCTCAATGTTTGTGGAGTTGTAGCCATAGCCCAGATACTTCAGCGCCGCGCCGATGTTGTGCTCCTGGTCGCCAAGCATGGCGATGCGGCCCGCGTAGGTCGGATCGTCCAGCATCACCTTCCAGCTTGAGGCATCCGGCACCTTGGACTTGCGGTAACCGATGCCGACCGTGCCCCACATGTAGGGAAGCGAGAACTTGCGGCCCGGATCGAAGCTCGGGTTCATGAAGGCCGGATCGATGTTGGCAATGTTGGGAATCTTGCCGTGATCCAGCGGGATGATCATGTTGGCCTTGGCCATGCGCTCGACCTTGTCGTTGGTCGGGATGATCACGTCATAGCCGGGGTTGCCGGCCTTGAGCTTGGTGAAGAGTTCATCGCCGTCGGCGAAGAGGTCCATCTTCACCTCAATGCCCGTGGCAGCGGTGAAGTCGGCGAGCGTGTTCTCACCGATGTAGGTGTCGTAGTTGTAGAAGCTGAGCTTCTTTTCCTCTTCCGACATTGCCTTGTAGGGCAGCAGCGTCAGCCCTGCGAACAGTGCGCCGCTGCCACGCAGCAGGCGGCGGCGGTTCATCGTGGGGGTGGAAAGGATGGTCTTCATGTCAGGTCGCCCTCCGAATGCAGGCCCACATGGCCCGCTCAAACTGAAGAAATTATCGAGCCAAATGCGGCAGTGCCATGGCCCGAAGGTTGAATTGTTGCGGCATCACGCCACTTCCGGCTTGACGTCGGCATAGGTCCTGTCGAGCGCAGTGCGGGCCAGCCTGCCAATCTCATCGATTTCCTTTTTCGAGATGCAGAAGGGCGGTGCCAGCACCATGGTATCCCAACAGGCACGCATGATCAGACCATTGGCAAAACAGTGGTCACGGCAGATGGTTCCGACCCGGCCTGAGTCATTAAAGCGCTCCCGGGTGGCCTTGTTTCGGGTCAGTTCCAGCGCCCCGATCAGGCCGACGCTGCGTGTTTCACCGACGATGGGGTGGTCTTCCAGACCTTTCAGCATGGCATTGAAGTGGGGTGCCAGTTCCGCCACGCGGTCCACCAGCTTCTCGTCCTGAAGGATTTCGAGGTTCTTGAGGGCGACTGCTGACGCCACCGGGTGCCCGTCGTAGGTCATGCCATGATAGAATTCGCTGCCCTTGTCGAAGAACGGCTTCAACAGGCTTTCCGAGAAGGCGACGGCACCGATGGGCAGGTAGCCGGAGGACAGGCCCTTGGCCATGTTGACGATATCCGGCTCGTAGCCAAAGGTTTCGAAGCCAAACCACTTGCCGGTACGTCCGAAACCGCAGATCACTTCGTCCGAGATGATGAGGATGCCATATTTGCGGCAGATTCGCTGGATTTCCGGCCAATAAGTGGATGGCGGGATGAGCACGCCGGCCGCCCCCTGGATGGGTTCGCCGATGAATGCGGCAACATTGTCCGGTCCCAGTTCGAGGATCTTCTTCTCCAGTTCGGCCGCTGCCTCCAGCCCAAATTCCTCCGGCGTCTTGTCACCGCCGAAATCGTACCAATATGGCTGCTGGATGTGATGGAAGCCCGGCAGCTGTGTGCCGCCCTGCTCATGCATGCCGACCATGCCGCCCAGATTGGCAGCGACCCAGGTTGAGCCGTGATAGCCACGGCGGCGGCCAATGATGTGTTGGCGATAGGGCTTTCCCATCACCTTCCAGTAGTGGCGCACCCAGCGGACAATGGTATCGTTGCCTTCCGAGCCCGAATTGGTGAAGAAGATGTGCTGGAAGCGCTGGGGCAACAACGACGAAATCTTCGCGGCAAGTTCGGTGGCCGGAACCGTCGTGGTCTTGAAGAAGGTGTTGTAGTAGGGCAGGTCAAGCATCTGCTTGTAGGCGACGTCGGCCAGGTCCTTCCGGCCATAGCCGATGTTCACGCACCACAGGCCCGACATGCCGTCGAGGATCTTGTTGCCCTTGCCATCCCAGACATAGACGCCGTCACCATGGGTGATGACGCGCGGGCCACCGCCCGCGTGGAAGGTCTTGTGATCCGTAAACGGATGAAAATGGTGGGCTATGTCGCTCTTGACGATTTCGTCGATGTTCAGGTTTTTCTGGTGGACTGTCATGGGTGGTCTCCGGACGTGAAACAACAGGAGCCGCAGGCTGCGGACAACAAATCTTATTTCAGGAACAGGGACTTACGGCTTGAAACCGATACGGGCGCAATTCACCAGCACATCGGTCTTTGCCGTGCGTGTCAGGACGGGGATGACGTCGCCTGCGGGTGAAAGGTGAAAGCACATGGAAATATGATGCCACGCCACGAACCCCGGTGTCAAACCGGGGGAGACGTCAAGCCAATTGCTTGCGGCTCAACCTGAAGGCAGCGGCGCGGCGATGACCTTCCATGCCTTCCGTCGCACTTTGGCGCGTGGCGGGCGGCGCCACGGCAGCAACACCACGCTCATCCAGCCACTGATGTGTACAGACTTTCACATATGAGCCGACCCAGAGTCCACCCGTATAGCGCCCTGCAGCCATGGTCGGGAGGGTGTGATTGGTGCCGCAACATTTGTCGGAATAGACCACACTGGCCATGGTGCCGATGAACAGCGAGCCGTAGTTTTTCAGCTTCCTGGCGGTAGCGTGCGGGTCTGAAGTGTGTACCTGCAGATGTTCGGCAGCAATGAAATCCGAGTAAGCCAGCATCGCCTCTTCGTCGGCACAAAGGACGATGGTGCCGTAGTCGGCCCAAGCCTGTCCCGCAACGGCCGCAGTGGAGAGTGTTGTCAGCTGCCTTTCCACTTCACGTGCGGTTGCTTCGGCCAGCGGCCTGCTGGTGGTGATCAGGCCGACCCGGGTACGGATGTCATGTTCCGCCTGGGCCAGAAGATCCGTTGCAATCATTTCCGGATCGCCCGACTCGTCAGCGACAACAAAGATTTCACTTGGGCCCGCCAACTGGTCGATTCCAACAGGCCCAAAGACCTGGCGCTTGGCCTCATTGACGAAGGCATTGCCTGGGCCAACGACCTTGTCGACAGCGGGGATCGATTCCGTTCCATAGGCCATGGCCGCAATCGCCTGTGCGCCACCCACACGGAAAATCCGGTCGGCACCCGACAAGTGGCATCCAGCAATCATGGCAGGATGCGCCGTCGGCGGAAGACATGCGATCACTTCGGCACATCCTGCGACTTTGGCAGGCACCAGCGTCATGATCGGCGCAGACAGCAGGGGATAGCGTCCGCCGGGTACATAGGCGCCAATGGTTTCGATAGGTATGACCCGATGGCCAAGATGAAGACCGGGCCGCAATTCCACCTCAAGGGGAAGAATGGTCTTCAATTGCGCCTCGGCAAAGGACCGGACATTCCCGATGGCAAACTCCGTATCTTCACGCGTCTGATGGTCGAGCAAATCAAGGGCCTGCATCCGTTCGGCCTTGCTGACTTCCAGAACGTCCGGGCAGCTCTTGTCGAACGTCATGGCATAGCTGCGGACTGCCGCGTCGCCCTTCTCGCGGACATCCGAAAGAATGGTCTTGACCGTGGCTTCGATGGCAGCCGTGTCGGCTGTCGCATCCTCGCGCGCCGCTTTGACAAAGGTGATTTTTTCCGGCCGGGCAAAGGTGCGGGTCATGACAGTCTTTCAAGTGAAGTCGTGCTGGCGAAGGCCGCTGCCATCAGGCGGCGGGTATAGGGGTCCTGCGGATGATCCATGACTTCGGCGGGAGGTCCTTCCTCCACCAGCCGGCCATCCTTCAGGACCATGATATGGTCTGCCATGGCCCGCACCACCGCGAGGTCATGGCTGATGAAGAGGTAAGACAGCCCGTTGGCCTTCTGCAGGTCGCGCAGCAGCTCCACGATCTGCCTTTGCACCTGCCGGTCCAATGCCGATGTGGGCTCGTCCAGGACGACGACCCTGGGCTTGAGAATGATGGCACGGGCAATGGCAATGCGTTGGCGCTGGCCACCAGAAAACTCGTGCGGGTACCTGTTGCGCAAGGCGGGGTCGATCTGCACCTCTTCCATGGCGCGCACGGCCCGGCGGTCCCGCTCGGCGGCCGACATGCCGGGCTCATGCACCAGCAGACCCTCGGTGATGATTTGCCCCGCCGTCATGCGCGGACTGAGTGAACCGAAAGGATCTTGCAAGACGACTTGCAACTGCCGGCGCAATGGCCGCATGGCGGCAGCATCCAGCCCCGCGATGCTGCGGCCGTCAAAGGTGATGGCACCTTCGGCCGGCAGAAGCCGCAGCAGGGCGCGGGCAAGTGTTGATTTTCCCGAACCCGATTCCCCCACAATGCCAATGGTCTGGCCTTGTCGCAGGGTGAGCGAAACCCTGTCCACGGCACGCAGCACGACCTTGGGACCGCTGAACCAGCCGCCGCCCAGTGAAAAGTTCACCCGTGTATCGATGCCGCTCAGGACGACCGGGGCATTCGCGGCAACCGCTTCCTTCCGGCCGGTGGGTTCGGCGTCAAGCAGCGCCCTGGTATAGGCATGGACCGGCTTCGAGAAGATCGTGGCCGTCGCGCCCTCCTCCACAACCTCGCCATGGCGCATCACGGCCACGCGGTGGGCAATGCGGCGCACGATGTTGAGGTC
Source organism: uncultured Alphaproteobacteria bacterium (assembly GCA_937870685.1). Classification (GTDB taxonomy): domain Bacteria; phylum Pseudomonadota; class Alphaproteobacteria; order Rhizobiales; family Aestuariivirgaceae; genus Aestuariivirga. The sequence goes on along the minus strand of CALMZX010000009.1, from coordinate 10,607 downwards.
ATGGGTGATGAAGATCATGGCCATGCCCAGGCGCTTCTGCAGGTCAGCCATCAGTTCGAGAATTTCGGCCTGGATGGTGACATCAAGGGCAGTCGTGGGCTCGTCGGCAATGAGGACTTCGGGCTTGTTGGCGAGCGCCATGGCAATCATCACGCGCTGGCGCTGCCCGCCGGACATTTCATGGGGGTAGGATGACATGCGGCGGCGGGCATCGGGAATGCGCACAAGTTCGAGCATTTCAAGGGCGCGCGCTTCGGCAGCGGCTGCCGGCAGGCCCTGATGCTGCATGATCGGTTCACGCAGCTGGTCGCCAACCGTGTAGAGCGGGTCCAGCGATGTCATCGGTTCCTGGAAGATCATGGTGATCCGCCGGCCACGGACGGAATTGAGTTCCGCCTTGGGCATGCTGATCAGGTTCTTCCCGTCAAAGGTGGCCTCCCCGGAGGCCTGGCCATTGCTTGCGAGCAAGCCCATCACGGCCATCATGAGCTGGCTCTTTCCGGAACCGGATTCCCCCACAATCGCCAGCGTCTCACCGGGATTGACGGAGAGCGACACGCCCTTCACGGCATCGACGGTACCATCAAGGGTGTGAAAGCGGACCGCGACATTCTTGAGCGTGAGGGCAGCGCCGGTCATGTCAGCGATCCTTCGGATCAAGCGCATCGCGCAGTCCGTCACCGATGAAGTTGAGGGCAAACAGCGTTGTGGTCAAAAACACAGATGGGAAAATGAGCAGCCACTGGGCACCTGGAATGGACTTTGCACCCTGGGAGATCAAGACACCCCAGCTTGACAGCGGTTCCTGCACACCGAGCCCGAGATAGGACAGGAAACTCTCGAGGATGATCACCTGCGGCACCAGAAGTGTCATGTAGATCACCACCGGCCCGAGAAGGTTTGGAATGACATGGCGGACGAGGATGCCCGCCCGGGTAACGCCGAGGGCCTCCGCCGCCTGGACATATTCCTGGCGCTTGAGCGAGAGCGCCTGCCCGCGCACGATCCGCGCCATGTCGAGCCATAGCACAGCTCCGACAGCAAGGAACATCAGGACAAAGTTCCGCCCGAAGAACACCACCAGCATGATGACGAAGAAGATGAAGGGAAGCGAATAGAGGATATCGACAATGCGCATCATCACCTCGTCGGTCTTGCCGCCGATCAGTCCGGCTGATGCGCCATAGAGAACGCCGATGATGACCGCGACGATGCCGGCCAGCAGACCTATGGCCAATGACACGCGCCCCGCCACCAGCGTGCGCTGCAGGAGATCGCGGCCGTTGCTGTCGGTGCCGAAGAAGAAATAGGTGTGCTGAACCTGCGTGGACATGGTCATTGTCAGACCATCTGCCGCGCTCTCGCGTACCGTGGTTCCTTCGAACACGTCCGAACGGTCGAGGTAGCGGACAGAGCGCGGATCAACCGGCTTGGCGGAGGCCACCGTGACGTCAAGCTGTGAACCGTCCTGCTTCCAAGCCACAAGATCAAGACGGGCCCGGCGCAAGGCATCCTTCAGCGCGGCCTCGATTCCCTCTGCCTTGGGATAGGCCGAGAGAGAGGGCGGCACACGGGTGTAGTCGGCGTGAATCGTGGTGAAGTCGTTGGGCACCAGTGACGGCCCGAAGATGCAGGCCAGCGCCATCACCGCGAGATAGACAATGCTGACCATCGCCGCCCTGTTGCGCAGCAGGCGCGCGCGCGCATCGGCCCACAGGGAACGCCCCGCCGCCGGAGATGGAAGGTGTGCATCAGTCATAGCGTACCCTGGGGTCAACAAGGGCGTACATCACGTCAACCATCAGGTTGAAGAACAGGGTGAAGATGGCGATGACCACAACTGTTCCCATCACAAGCGTGTAGTCGCGGTTGAGCGCCGCATCGACAAAGTACCGTCCGACGCCGGGAATGGCGAAGATGTATTCGACAATCAGGGAACCTGTGAGCAAGGAAGCCGCCGCCGGTCCGGCATAGGACACGATCGGCAAAAGGGCTCCGCGCATGGCGTGGCGCACGACAACCGAATAGTCGGACAGGCCCATGGCGCGGGCCGTGCGGATGTGATGACCCCTGAGGGCCTCGATCATCGCGCCACGCATCAGCCGCGCCACCACAGCCAGTTGCGGCAACATGAGTGTGATCACCGGGCCGATCTTGTTGACCAGCGCGCCGTCACCCCAGCCACCCACCGGCACCCATTTCAACGTCAAGGCAAAGAAAAGCTGGAAGAGCGGCGCGATCACAAACGTGGGTATGGTGCTGCCCGCCGTTGCAGCCGCGACTACCATGTAGTCAGCAGGACGGTTCTGATAGAGCGCCGCGAATACCCCGAGCGCGCCGCCGACAATAAGCGCCAGCACCAGCGCGGTGGCTCCCAATTGCACGGAGACCGGCAGGCCGGTGCGAAACAGTTCGGCAACAGTGAAATCCGGCAGGTTGTAGCTCGGGCCAAAATCACCATGCAGCAGATTGCCGAGATAGTTCAGGTATTGTTTCCAGAGTGGCAGATCGAGGCCGAATTGCCGTTCCAGATTTGCCTTGATCACAGGGTTCAGCCCTTTTTCCTGATTAAACGGACCGCCGGGCGCAACGCGGATCAGGAAAAAAGAAATGGTGACGATCACGAAGAGCGTCGGAATGGCTGTCAGGAGTCGCCGGAAGACATAGCGCAGCATGTGCAGGACACTTCTATCCGTCCCGGCCAATGCCGGGACGGATGGCTTTCATGTGAGATCAGTTCTTCTTGATGAAGCGGGTGGGATGCACATCCATGACGTTGTCTTCCCAGCCCGAGAGCTTCGACGAGACAATGGTGTGGTAGCTGTAGAAAAGCAGCGGCACGAAGCACAGGTCACGGGCCACGCCCATCGCCTCGGCTTCCGAGAGCTTCTTCATGCGCTCTTCCGCGCCTGCTGCCGCGGCATCGGCCAGAAGCTTGTCATATTCGGGATTGGCGTACTGGCCGTAGTTGTTGCCGGTGCCGGTCTTGCACAGATCAAGGAAGTTGGCGGGATCCTTGTAGTCGGCAATCCAGCCGCCGCGCGCGATGTCGAAATCACCCTTCTGTTCCAGATGGCCATAGTGGGTCTTGGTGTCGGTGTTCACCATCGACACTTCGATGCCCAGCGGCTTCAGCTGTTCCTGGATGGCCACGGCCGTGTTCTTGTGGTTCTCCGAGGTGTTGTAGCGGATTTCCATCTTCAGCGGCTTGTCGGGACCATAACCCAGTTCGGCGAGGATCTTCTTGGCCTCGTCTTCGCGGTCCAGCTGGGTCTTCTCGGCGTATTCCGCTGGCCGTGCCTCATAGCCGCTGATGCCGGGCGGCACGAGCGAATAGGCGGGGACCATTGTGTTCGTCCAGACCTTCTCCGCCAGATAGTCGCGGTCGATGGCCATGGAAACAGCATGGCGCAGCTTCACGTTCTTCCACGGTTCCTTGTCGGTCTTGAAGACATAATAGTAGGTGCCGAGATAGGGCCCGATGCGGACCTGGTCACCGAACTTGGCCTTCAGTTCCGCCAGCTGTTCGGTGGGGATGTCGTCATTCGAGTCGAGTTCGCCCGCCTCCAGGCGCTTCATTGCCGTGGAACGGTCTTCGGTGGGGATGTAGTTGACCGTGTCGATCTGCACGTTGGCGGCATCGTAGAAGTTCGGGTTCTTCACCGCCTTGATGTGGTCGTTGGGCACGAACTCGGCCAGCATGTAGGCGCCGTTGGAGACCAGGTTGCCGGCCTTGATGAAGTCGGCTCCGAATTTCTCGACGTTGGCCTTGCTGATCGCATAAGTCGCCTGGTGGGTGAGCATTTCGAGGAAGTAGGGCGTGGCAGAGTTCAGCGTCACTTCGAATGTCATGTCATCGACGGCCTTGACGCCAAGTTCCTCGGGCTTCTTCTCGCCCTTGGTGACCGCATCCGCATTGACGACCGGAGACAGCATGTAGGCATATTCAGCAGCTGTGTCCTTGTTGACGAGGCGCTGCCAGGAATAGACGAAGTCCTCGGCCGTCACCGGGCTGCCGTCCGACCACTTTGCGCCAGCGCGCATCTTGAAGGTGTAGACCTTGCCGTCGTCTGATACAGCGTAGCTTTCAGCCGCGCCCGGTTCCAGTTCTGCCTTGGCATTGTGGATCATCAGGCCCATGAAAAGATCACGCAGGATGTTGGCTTCGTAGACGGTCGACGTCTTGTGCGGATCGAGCGATTCCGGGTCTGCAGAATTGCCACGGTTGAAGATGACTTCCGCAAAGGACGCCGATGCAGACAGCGCGAGGATGGCAGCGCCTGCCAGCAGCGACCTGATGCCATAGTGTTTCATGTGCTGGAACTCCCTGTTGTCCTGCCGGACTAGTCCGGCACGAGATGTCAAATGCTAGCACAGGAAACGGGGGTGTCATCCCCCCGGGAACCAAACGCGAATTCCAGCATCCAGTGTTGAAGTGGGAGGAGAAAATGGCGGAAGAGGAGGGATTCGAACCCTCGTTACGCTTTCACGTAAACACGCGTTCCAGGCGTGCGCCTTAAACCACTCGGCCACCCTTCCGTTGGCGGAGGCTTATACCCGGCGTTTCGAAAGGTTCAAGGCCTGTTCACATGACTTTCAAGGGAAAGTGCAGGCTGCCAGCTGGTGGCGGCCTGCGGGATTTTGGCCTTGCGTCCCCATATGCTAGTGCTGGAACCACAGGAGTCTACCGATGCTCTTCAGCCGCAAAGCGACACTCATCGACAAGGCAACCGCCCTGCCGGGGCGCCCGCAGCCAATTGCCACAGCAGACACGCATTTTGTCTCCGGCCGGCCCCTGAAAGGGCCATATCCGGCAGGCATGCGCAGCATCGTCTTTGCCCTCGGCTGCTACTGGGGGGCCGAACGTCGGTTCTGGCAGGTGCCCGGCGTCTGGGTCACGGCCGTGGGCAATGCCGGAGGCTTCACGCCGAACCCCACCTATGAGGAAGTCTGTTCCGGCGCCACCGGCCACGCCGAGGCGGTTCTTGTGGTCTTTGATCCCGGCCAGACCAGCCTTGAGGCCTTGCTCAAGGTGTTCTGGGAATCCCACGATCCCACACAGGGCATGCGCCAGGGTAACGACGTGGGCTCACAATACCGGTCTGCCGCCTATTGGACGGAGCCGGGCGACGAAGCCGCAGTGCGCGCCTCTGCCCAAATATACCAGAGGGCTTTGGCTGCAAAAGGCCATGGACCTGTGACGACAGAACTCGCGCAGGCGGGTCCCTTCTATTTTGCCGAGGCCTATCACCAGCAGTACCTTGCCAAGAACCCGGCGGGATACTGCGGCCTTGGCGGAACGGGGGTGTCCTGCCCTGTCGGCAGTGGCGTCGCAGCCTGACCATGGCCAAAGAGCAAAGCGACAGCGAAGACGGCGACCAGCCAACGACGTTCGACATCGCCACGCGGCTTGAGCGGCTGGGACGGCTGCTCAGGCAGTCCGGACATGCGGGTGGGCTTGTTCCGGCCCAGTGGGAGGTCTTGCGCTTCCTTTCACGAGCCAACCGCCTGTCGCGTTCGCCGGGGCAGGTGGCGCGCTATCTCGGTGCAACCAAGGGCACGGTGTCGCAAAGCCTGCTGAGCCTCCAGAGAAAAGGGTTCGTCAGCCGCCGGACGAAGGAATCCGACGAGCGCTACGTTCTGCTCGACCTGACCGAAGCTGGACACGAGACGCTACGCTCCGATCCCCTGCTCGCCGTCGCGACTGATCTCGAAACGCTGGGCGGCAAGACCCGGCGGAGATTTGCCCGTGCCCTCGCCGAGTTGCTTGATCTCGAAATCGGCCGGCAGGGCGTTGCCCGCTTCGGTACCTGCGCGGGATGTAGGCACTTCACAGGCACCGCAACTTGCTCGGTTGATGGCAAGCCCTTGCCGCCGGATGAACAGGCGCGCCTGTGCGCTGTGTTCAGCGGCAGCTGAATCGTCTCAATTCTCGTCCATCTTGAGGGCGGCGATGAAGGCTTCCTGCGGAATGTCGACCTTGCCGAACTGCCGCATCTTCTTCTTGCCTTCCTTCTGCTTGTCGAGAAGCTTGCGCTTGCGCGAGATGTCGCCACCGTAGCACTTGGCCGTCACGTCCTTGCGCAGGGCGGAGATGGTTTCACGGGCCACGATCTTGCCGCCAATCGCCGCCTGGATGGGAATCTTGAACATGTGGTTCGGAATGAGGTCCTTGAGCTTCTCGCACATGACGCGGCCACGCTGCTCGGCGCGCGTGCGGTGGACCACCATCGAGAGGGCGTCAACCGGTTCTTCATTGACGAGGATCGACAACTTGACCAGATCGGCCTGGAGATATTCTGTCATCTTGTAGTCGAACGAAGCGTAACCCTTCGACACCGATTTCAGGCGGTCGTAGAAGTCGAACACCACTTCGTTCAGCGGCAGGTCATAGACCACCATGGCGCGGCTGCCGGCGTAGGTGAGCTGCTTCTGGCGCCCGCGGCGGTCCTCGCAGAGCTTCAGCACCGAGCCCAGATAGTCATCCGGCACGAATATGGTGGCCTGAATCCAGGGTTCTTCCATGTTCAGGATGAGCGAGACATCCGGCATGTCGGCGGGATTGTGCATGTCGACATGAGTGCCATCCCTGAGATTGATCTTGTAGATGACCGAAGGTGCCGTGGTGATGATTTCGACGTTGAACTCGCGTTCGATCCGCTCACGGATGATTTCAAGATGGAGAAGCCCAAGGAAGCCGCAGCGGAAACCGAAGCCGAGGGCGGCGGATGTTTCCATCTCGTAGGTGAAGGAAGCATCGTTCAGGCGCAACTTGCCCATGGCATCGCGCAGGTCCTCGAACTCCGAGGCGTCGACGGGGAAGAATCCGGCAAAGACCACGGACTGCGCTTCCTTGAAGTCCGGCAAGGCTTGCGCAGTCGGGTTCTTGTCCTCGGTGATGGTGTCGCCGACGCGCGTGTCGGCCACTTCCTTGATGGCGGCGGTGAAGAAGCCGATTTCGCCAGGGCCGAGTTCGGCCACGTTTTCCTTCTTGGGGCGGGAGACGCCGACGCGCTCGATCGTGTAAAGACCGCCGGTTCCCATCATCTTGACCTTCATGCCCTTGCGCAGCACGCCATCCTTGATGCGGACGAGAACGACGACACCGAGATAGGGGTCGTACCAGGAGTCGACCAGAAGCGCCTTCAGCGGCGCATTGCGGTCGCCCGTAGGCGGGGGCAGCCGGGTGACGATGGCTTCCAGAACATCCGGCACGCCAAGGCCTGTCTTGGCAGAGATAAGCACCGATTCCGAAGCATCGATGCCAATCACGTCCTCGATCTGCTGCTTGATGCGGTCCGGCTCGGCGGCGGGCAGGTCCACCTTGTTGAGAACGGGCACGATCTCCAGATTGGCATTGATGGCCTGATAGACGTTGGCCAGCGTCTGGGCCTCCACCCCTTGCGAGGCGTCGACCACGAGCAGGGCACCCTCGCAGGCGGCCAGTGAGCGCGAGACCTCGTAGGCGAAGTCCACGTGCCCGGGTGTGTCGATCAGGTTGAGGACATAGGTCTTGCCGTCCTTGGCCTTGTAGTCGAGACGCACCGTGTTGGCCTTGATGGTGATGCCGCGTTCACGCTCGAGGTCCATGGAATCGAGAATCTGGTCCTGCATTTCACGGTCGGAGACCGCACCTGTCAGCTGGATCAGCCGGTCGGCAAGCGTGGACTTGCCATGGTCAATATGCGCGACAATGGAGAAATTGCGGATAAGAGAGGGATCGATGGTCATGTGTCCGGAGTCTGTTCATGCGCGGGCTTCCGGTTGGCCGGGCACCAGCTTTTGGGCGTTCTTTGGCAGGGCGCGCCCATGGGGTCAAGCAAAGCCGGAGCAGACCCCGGGTCAGCGTCGGGCTCAGTCCTGGCGCTTGAGCACAGCCTGCAGCACATCCCGCACGCCAATGGAACCGGCAAAGGTGTTGTCTTCATTGAACAGGGCCACAGGCGCCGTTTCAGAGCGGTGCATGGCCAGCATGACTGTGCGGAGCGGCGTGCCCGGTGTGGCCCAGAAGACAGGTCTCGTTCTGGCGTCGAATGATTTTTCAGCCTCGGCACAGGGCACCCATGTTGCCGGCCCACCGTCCCGTTCCACCACCGTCACGTGATTGTCCTTGCCAAGCTTGAAGCGGGTGGTCTTGCGGCGATCCAGCCAAATCCAGCCACCCTTCTCCTTCACCAACTCATGGGGCGCGCGCATGACGTTCCATGCCGTCAGCACAGAGAGCGGATTGACGTTGGCGATGAAGTCCTTGACGTAGTCATTGGCGGGGCGAAGCACAATATCTTCCGGACGTCCGGACTGGACGATCCTGCCACCCTCCATGATGGTGATGGTATTGCCCAGCTTGAGGGCTTCCTCAAGGTCATGACTGACGAAGACGATGGTTTTCTTCAGTTCTTTCTGGAGCTGAAGCAGTTCGTCCTGCAGCTTGGTGCGGATCAGGGGGTCAAGGGCCGAGAATGGCTCATCCATCAACAGTATGGGCGCCTCTGTTGCAAAGGCCCGGGCGAGGCCAACACGCTGCTGCATGCCGCCAGACAGTTCGTGCACATATTTGCCGGCCCAGCTGTCGAGGCCGACGAGTTTCAGCTGCTTGTCAACACGGGTCTTGCGTTCAGAGTCCGGCATGCCGGCAAGCTCAAGCCCGAAGCCGGCATTTTCAGCCACCGTGCGCCACGGCAGCAGGGCAAACTGCTGGAAGACCATGGCAACCGCGTGCTGGCGGATGTCACGCAATTCATCCGCCGCGCAGGAAACAACGTCCACCATTTTGCCCTTGTGGCGGACCAGCACTTCGCCGCGCGTCACCTTGTTGAGGCCATTGACGGCGCGCAACAACGTGGACTTCCCGGAGCCGGACAGGCCCATGAGGACGCTGATTTCGCCTTCCTTGACGGCGAGGCTTGCGCCCGCTGCGCCCAGCACTGACCCGGTGGCGGACAGGATGTCGGCCCTGCTCTGGCCCGCATCCAGCATGGCCAGGGCGGCTTCGGTCTTGTCGCCAAAGATGATGTCAACGTTGCGGAATTCGACAGCCACGGTCATTTGCGGGCTCCCGACTTCACGGCCAGGACACGGTCGAGAATGATGGCGAGGACAACAATCGCCAGGCCTGCTTCGATGCCCAGAGGAATGTTGCGGTTGTTCAGCGCCCTGTTGACCGGATTACCAAGCGATGGCGCGCCGATGAGGGTTGCGATCACCACCATGGAAAGTGACAGCATGATGCATTGTGTCAGTCCCGCCATGATGGTGGGCAAGGCAGCGGGCAGTTCCACCTTCCACAAGAGCTGGCGCTTGGTGGCACCGAAACTCTCACCCGCTTCGATCATCGGCTTGGGGATTGATGTGATTCCGAGATAGGTCATGCGCACCGGTGCCGGCATGGCAAAGATGATCGTGACAATCAGCGCGGGGGCGGCACCAAGACCGAAAAGAATGAGGATGGGAATGAGATAGACGAAGGTCGGCATGGTCTGCATGAGGTCCATGACCGGTTGCAGCGATTGCCAGACACGCGGCTTGTGGGCTGCCCAGATGCCCAGTGGCACGCCGATGGCCATGGACAGGGCCGTTGCGTAGAGCACCAGCACGAGCGTTTGGATGGTTTCCTTCCAGAGGCCCTGGTTCAGGATAAAGAGGAAGCCAGCCAGAACGCCCAGCGCCAGCCATTTCTTCTTCTGGAGAAAATAGGCGGCGGCCGTCAGAAAAATGGCCAGAAGGATCGGAGGGCACTGGAGCAGCAGCCAGGTGGTACCTTCCACGAGCGCGTTGAGGCCGTCCTTCAGGCCGTCGAACAACCATTCGAACCAGGTGACGACAAAGTCGATCAGGTTCTTTCCCCAAGGCCCGACGGGAATCTTGTTTGCCTTGTCGGCAATCCAAAGTGAAACGGGATCATTCATCGCGGCGCCCCTTGCTCCTGTGGAGTCGTTCCCAGCCGGACAGAAAAACAAGGGCGCGGGTTAAGTCCCCCCCGCGCCCCATGTCATAGGTTTATTTCAGGATTGCCTGCGCTGCGGCCTTGGCATCGCTGCCATCGAAGGCCGTCACGCCATCCAGCCAGGCATTGATCGAATCAGGGTTGGCCTTGATCCATTCCTGGGCAACTTCCTTGGGGTCCTTGCCGTCCTTGAGCACGGGCGCCATCATCTCGCCTTCCATCTTGAGGTTGAAGCGGAGATTGGAAACGAGCTTTCCGGCATTCGGGCATTCCGCCACGTAACCAGCGCGAACGTTGGTGTAGACCGTTGCCGGGCCAAAGCCATAGTCCCCTACGCCATCAAGGTAGGAGATCTTCATCTCACCCATGACCGGATGTGGTGTCCAGGCAAGGAACAGGATCCATTCGTTGTTCTTGATGGCCTTCTCGGCTTCGGTCAGCATGCCGGCTTCGGAACTTTCGACCAGTTCCCATCCCGCGAGGTTGTTCTTGGCGTCGGCAATAATGGTCTGGATGATGCGGTTGCCATCGTTGCCGGATTCGATTCCATAGAACTTGCCACCGAACTTGTCCTTGTTGGCCGCAAGATCAGCAACAGTCTTGATTCCAGCGTCAGCGACATACTGTGGCACCACAAGTCCGTAGCCCGCGCCTTCAAGGTTAG
>CALMZX010000008.1 GCA_937870685.1 uncultured Alphaproteobacteria bacterium | reverse complement strand
CCTGAAAATTTCGCTGCCATCCATCGTCAATGAGCTGATCCTGCTGGTCAAGGCCTCATCCCTTGTTTCTGTTGTGGGCGTGTCGGAACTCACCCTGATGAGCCGCGCCATTCAGGCGGCCACCTATCGCCCGCTGGAAATCTACACGGCAACCGCCATCATCTACCTCGCCATCAACCTGGCGCTGGCTGCAATTGGCCGCATGCTTGAGCGGAGGCTCGCCATCTGATGGAATGGGGCCTGTTCGCAAAATATGGACCATCGCTGCTTTCGGGCTTCGGCTACACGGTCATGTGCTGGGCCATTGGCACACTGGGCGCACTGGCGCTTGGCTTCCTGATCGCGCTGGCGCTGCGCTATGGCAACCGGCCCATTCAGTGGCTGCTGCGCATCTACATTGAAATCATCCGGGGCACACCGTTTCTGGTGCAGCTGTTCCTGCTGTATTACGGTGGCCCTTTCATCGGTCTGACGCTTGACAGCCTGCCCGCAGGCCTTGTCGCACTCACCGTCTATGGCAGCCCCTACTTCGCTGAAATCTTCCGGGCCGGATTCGCCGCTGTGCCGCCCGGGCAGGTGGAAGCCGCCCGCGCCATGGGCTTTGACGAGGGCACCATCGTTCGCCGTGTCATGCTGCCGGCCATGCTGGTGTCGGCCCTCCCTGCCCTCACCAACTTTGCCATCATTCTCACCAAGGAAACGGTCATCCTCTCGATCGTCACCATTCCCGAGCTGCGCTACCAGGTGCAGACCATGGCCTCTGTGACTTTCGCCTTTGTTGAAGCCACCTTCGCCCTTGCCATTTTCTTCTGGGCCTTCGTGGAGCTGATTTCCTATTTCGGCCGCCTGCTGGAGCGCCGCGTCACATTCTACCTTCTGGAGAAGCCCTGACATGCTGGCCAACATCTCCTCTGCCTCCCTGTCCAACGTCAGCAAGTTCTATGGCGCCTTTCAGGCTCTGAAGGATGTCTCGCTTGAGATCCCGCCCGGAAAGGTCACCTGCCTGATCGGCCCCTCCGGCTCGGGCAAGTCCACGCTGCTGCGCTGCATCAACTTTCTGGAAGAATATGACGCCGGCGAAGTTCGCATCGATGGCGAGCTGATTGGCTATGAACAGCCGGGCGGCCGCAAGATGGCAGCGCGCAAGCTGCGCGACATTCGCAAGAAAATCGGCATGGTGTTCCAGCAGTTCAACCTGTGGCCACACATGACGGCCCTGCAAAACGTGGCTGAGGCGCTGGAACGGGTGCGCGGTCTGCCCCGTGCCGAGGCACAGGAACTTGCCCGCCAGGGACTGGTGAAGGTGGGGCTGGGCGACAAGACGGCCAATCACCCCAACCGCCTGTCCGGCGGGCAGCAGCAACGCGTGGCCATTGCCCGCGCCGTGGCCATGCAGCCCCGCCTGATGCTGTTTGACGAGCCCACCTCTGCGCTGGACCCCGAGCTTGTGGGCGAGGTGCTGCAGGTGATGAAGACGCTGGCCAGCGAAGGCATGACCATGGTGGTGGTGACGCATGAAATGGGCTTTGCCGCCCATGTGGCCGACCAGGTTGGCTTCATGGACAAGGGCCGACTGGTGGCCTGCTCCACGCCCGGCAACATTTTCCGCCAGCCGGAGGACCAGCGCCTCAAGGCCTTCCTGCAGAGCTACCACGAACGCAACGACATCTGACACCGCACAGGCCCGCCTTGCGGTGGCCTGCCTGAACGCCTAGAATCGGGCAGCTTTCCCTTCCAAGCATTGGTTTCCATGACTGTCCGCCCCGCGACACATCATCAGAAAATCATCGATGACGTGCTCGGCAACATCGTTGACGGCACATGGCCCCCGGGCCATCGCATTCCCTATGAAAGCGACATGGCCAGCGACTATGGCGTGTCGCGCATGACGGTCAACAAGGCCCTTACCCAGCTCACGCGCGAGGGCTACCTGCAGCGCCGCCGCAAGGTGGGCACCGTGGTTGCCGCGCCGCGTGTGCAATCTGCCGTGATGGAAATTGCCGACATCAAGAGCGAAGTATCAGCCGCCGGCCGCACCCACGGCTATGTACAACTGCACCGCGAGGTGCGCCTGCCGCTGGAAGCAGACCGCAAGCATCTGCGCCTGCCGGCCAACAGCCAAACCCGCATTCTGGCCCTGCAGGGCCTGCACATGGCAGAAGGCCTGCCCTACTGCATCGAAGACCGGATCATTGATCTTGCTGTCGTGCCGGGGGCCGAAACCGCTTCGTTTGAAACCGAGCCGGCGGGCAGCTGGCTGCTGCGCCAGGTGCCGTGGAGTTCGGCCCAGCACATCATCCGCGCCGTTGGCGCCAGCGCCGGCGATGCCAGGCTTCTGAAAATGCACGCCGGTGCTGCCTGTCTCGAGATTGAGC
>CALMZX010000007.1 GCA_937870685.1 uncultured Alphaproteobacteria bacterium | reverse complement strand
GCCTGCTGGTGCCCGCTCGATCAGCCGTGCCATGCCGATGTGCTGCTGGAGCTGGCAAACTCCCCACATGACCCGCTGACTGGAAAGCAAAAGTCGGACAATCCGACTTCCGACTGTCGGATGTTCGTCGGACGTTCCTAAGGAAAAATAGCTAAGCTCTTGAAAAGGATGGTGGGCGATGAAGGACTTGAACCTTCGACCCGCTGATTAAGAGTGCCGTGCAGACCCGCGAAAACAGGGCCTTTCAGAAAAACATCACCCCGACTTTGCCCTGAATTCACCCGGCAATCGGGCTGGCTTGTGCCGCCCGGTCTAGCTTGGTTGCGCCGCCGCAGCGGCTATTCCTGCTTCTGGAGTTTCCAGCGCGCGTCGGACCTGAAATCTTCCGGCAATCTCCCTTCAACAGCCATCGCTTCGAAGGCGTTTCCAACCGCCTTCAACGCCATATAGGTTGCCTGGGCCTGCCTCAGGAAGGCGGCTTCCGCCTCCTCATCTTCCGTCAGGGTTGCGCCTGATACCCTCTTGTCGGTGAGGGCTCCTGCTCTCACCGTGGCGTCCTGCACCTTGATGGCCAAGTGGCCCTGGTCGCGGGCGCCGAACGCAGCACAGAGACGCCGCAGCGTCTCCACACGCACACTCTCCACCAATTGTTCCGGGGGGTCTTCCGTCTCAATTGTACCAATGAGTTTCCCGTTTTGATAGACACGTTCCAGCATGATACCTCACAAATAGGCAAAGCCGCGCGGGGCGTTGGTTCCGGTGATGATTGTCCATCCCGTCGCATATGCCCCAGTCAGAACAGTGGCTGACACATCAGCCGGAAGCGCGCCAAAGGCCATGTCGACGGCGACGGCGCGCCATGTGACCTGCGATACTCCGTTTATCGAAACCCCCAGCGGGAGCAGTTGCGCCGGATCATATGATTGCAGGACAATGGCGCTGTCGTTCGTGATCACCCCAAGAAAATACATGCCTGGTTTCGGCGGCGCGTAGGCCGCAAGAAACGAGAGCGTGGCAGCCGCGCCATCTGCCGCGGCCTCGCCAAAATCAACCAACAACTCCCCAGGCCTGCCTGTCGTTTCATTCTCTTTGTAGATGCCAACCCGGATCTTGGCGCCCGCCGCGCCGGGCGTTGAGAGAATGACGGAGAGCTTGGAATACGCTCCTCCAATACCCAGCGGCAGAGGGGTGATATACAGCCTGTTGGCCTGCAAGGCCACTCCGGTCGCTGCTGTGGCAACGACCTGTGCCGAGGCAGTCGTGTTGGACCATTTGCGTGAACGCCCGGTAGCGCCAGCAAACAGCACCGTTTTCCAGAGATCGAAGGCGGCCTTGTCGGCAGCAGACATGAAACCATCAGAACCTGACGAGGCCGCCGCGTGGCCATGCCCAATCGAGGCATAGGCCGCAGCCCCATCGGCGGCGGTCATGTAGATGGGGTGAGGGTCCGCTGCGGCTTGATGGGCAGCAACGGCTGCCGATGCCGCACCAACCGTCTCCTTGCCGTCGAGCGCGGCCTGGGTGGCAACGCTGATTGGCTTGTCAGCGTCTGCCGTGTTGTCAACACTTCCAAGCCCCACGGCGGCCTTGTCGAGATTACCCCAGCCATAGTCATAGTCTGTCGCAGATAGTTTCTTGATCACATACCCAGCGCCGCCGCCGGCAGGCAGAAGGCCGCTGTGGCCATGGGTGGCCGGAGAAAGGTCCGCATCGCTCACGGCGGCGTTGAGTTGCGCCAGGGTGAACGTGCCAAGGGCGGAGTTGTTACTGCCCTCGGGAATAATGACGTGCCCGCTGATGGCGGCCCGGCCCATGATGCTGCCAGCGTCGTTGTGAACCAGCGTGGTATCAAAGGCCGCCCCCACGGCATCTTGCGCGGCTTCTGTGAAATCCAGCGACGCGCGGGCCGCCGTCACATCAGCACTGCCCAGCAGGGTGAGGCCGAAGGCCCCGGCCTGGCTGTCATCCAGCTTGGCGGCCAGCGCCGCCACCAGATCAGCCTGGCTGCCCAGCGTGCCGCCAATCCCTCCCCACAGAAGGGCTGGGAAGAAGGTGGAGAGATCGACCAGATCAATCCAATCCACATCATTGATCAGCCGGTACTGCAGCATGCTGCCGGAGACGCGGTATTCCGGGTCCCGGCCAGCCGGTCCCGGAACATTGGCCACCGCCAGGGAGGCCCCGGCATTGGCCGTCAGTTGCAGGCCCGTGAGGCCGTCACTGGCATTGCTGCTCAGCATCAGGCTGGCCTTGGCGGCAGGAAGCAGCGACAGCGGCATGTCAGAGGCTCACATTGATCACGCCGGTTCCGGTCACCAGCAGCACATTGTTCATGTCCCACACATTGATGGTGGTGTTGACCTGGTCCGGGTTTCCAAGTGTGGCGAGGTTCGGCACGGTCACGTCATAGGTGAATTCCCCGGTGTCACCCCCCAGTGCCACACCGGAGCCCAGCGTCAGCGTAACCACGGCGCCGGAAGGCTGCCCCGCGGGCTGCAACTTCACCTCGATGGAGGCAGCAGAGAGGTCCAGCGGCGTGTCAACGCCGTTCACCTCGGTCAGCGCCAGCACCGTCATGCGGGTGGTGTGGTCCTTTTTGTAAACGGCGGTTCCGGCCATGCCTCACACTCCTGTTCCGGTTTGCGGCGGCGCCATGGGCACCGGCACAACAAGCAATTGCGGCTGGCATGTGGTGGGCAGCGGCCCCACAAAGCGGCCATAGAGATGCAGCGCCAGCAGCACAAAGGCGGCAGAGGCAAGGGCGCGCAACAGGATCATCAGCAGTGGCAGCGCCATCTCAGCGTCCTCCCCGGCTGACCTTCTGCGCCGCCATATCGACCATGGCTTTCTGCAGGTCGCCACGCAGGCCGTGCAACTCCTCCACGATCTTGTCGAAGTGTTGCGCAAGGCGCTGCTCCACATCGCGGATGAAGCCGTTCTTGGCGTAGTTCTCCGCCACTTCCAGCTTGTAGTCGTGAATCTGAGTTTCCACCGCC
>CALMZX010000006.1 GCA_937870685.1 uncultured Alphaproteobacteria bacterium | reverse complement strand
CCCGCCGGGCCGCGAAGCCTATCCGGGCGACGTGTTCTATCTGCACTCCCGTCTTCTCGAGCGGGCCGCCAAGCTCAATGATTCGCTCGGTGGCGGTTCGCTTACAGCCCTTCCGGTCATTGAAACCCAGGCCAACGACGTGTCGGCCTACATCCCCACAAACGTGATTTCGATCACCGACGGCCAGATCTTCCTTGAAACCGATCTGTTCTATCAGGGCATCCGCCCTGCCGTGAACGTCGGCCTCTCGGTGTCACGCGTCGGCTCCTCGGCCCAGACCAAGGCGATGAAGCAGGTCGCAGGCAAGATCAAGGGCGAGCTCGCCCAGTACCGTGAAATGGCCGCCTTCGCCCAGTTCGGCTCGGACCTCGATGCCGCTACGCAGAAGTTGCTGAACCGCGGTGCCCGCCTGACGGAACTCCTGAAGCAGGGCCAGTTCTCGCCGCTCAAGATGGAAGAGCAGGTCGTCTCGATCTACTCGGGCGTCAACGGCTATCTCGACGCCCTGCCGGTTGCCAAAATCAAGAGCTTCGAAGAAGGCCTCCTGCGCTTCATGAACGAGAAGCACGCTGCCGTGATGGAAGCGATCCGCACGGAGAAGGCGATCTCGGACAAGACCATGCCGCTGCTCAAGGCAGCCGTGGATGCTTTCGCGAAGAGCTTTGCCTGATTTCAATGGCACGCGGGATTAACAGAAAACACCGTCACCCCGGCAAAGGCCGGGGTCCAGCCATGGCTGGATGCGGTGTTTGTGGTTCAAGCTGGATCCCGGCCCGCGCCGGGATGACGGTTGATGGGGTGATCGCATGGCGTCGCTGAAAGACCTAAGAAACCGCATCGCCTCGGTGAAGGCGACGCGCAAGATCACCAAGGCCATGCAGATGGTCGCGGCGGCGAAGTTGCGCCGCGCCCAGGAATCCGCCGTGGCGGCGCGTCCCTATGCGACGCGCATGGGCGTGGTGCTGGCCAATCTTGCTTCCGCCATGGAAGGAAAGGCGGGTGCGCCGAAGCTGCTCGCCGGAACCGGCAACGATCAGGTTCACCTGCTGGTGGTCGCCACTGCCGAGCGCGGGTTGTGCGGCGGTTTCAACACCTCCATCGTCAAGCTGGCGCGCGAACACGCTGACCGGCTGGTGCGCGATGGCAAGACCGTCAAGATCATGACCGTGGGCAAGAAGGGCGCTGACGCCTTGAAGCGCAACTACGGCAAGTATGTCGTGGATGCGGTGGCCTTCACTGGTGCCAAGTCGGTACAGTTCGACCACGCCTCTGGCGTCGCCGACAAGGTGCTCGCCATGTATGAAGCGGGCGAGTTCGATGTCTGCACGCTGTTCTTCTCGGAATTCAAGTCGGTGATCCAGCAGAAGCCCACGGCGCTGCGCCTGATCCCCGCCTCCTTCGATGCCTCCAAGGCTCCGGAGCTGGGTGGTGCCGTCTATGATGCCGAGCCGGAAGAGAGCGTCATTCTCGACGAACTGCTGCCGCGCAACATCGCCATCCAGATTTTCCGTGGCCTTCTCGAAAATGCCGCCTCCGAGCAGGGTGCGCGCATGTCCGCCATGGACAACGCCACGCGCAACGCCGGTGACATGATCAACAGGCTGTCGATCAAGTACAACCGCCAGCGTCAGGCCCAGATCACCAAAGAACTCATCGAAATCATTTCGGGCGCGGAAGCGCTCTAAGGACAAGGACAGAAAACCATGGCCAAGAAAGCAACATCACTTGCCGGCGCAACAGGGCGCATTGCACAGGTCACAGGCGCCGTCGTGGACGTGGCCTTTGACGGCGACCTGCCGCAGATCCTGAACGCCCTCGAGACCATGAACGGCGACAACCGCCTGGTTCTCGAAGTGGCCCAGCATCTCGGTGAAAACATGGTGCGTTGCATCGCCATGGATACTTCCGAAGGTCTGGTGCGCGGACAGCCCGTGAAGGACACGGGTTCTTCGATCACGGTTCCTGTCGGTGAAGAAACGCTTGGCCGCATCATGAACGTGATCGGCGAACCGATTGACGAAGCAGGTCCGGTGAAGACCAAGGCCCGCCGCCCCATCCATGCCGATGCACCGGCCTTCTCGGAGCAATCCACGGAAGCCGAAATCCTCGTGACCGGCATCAAGGTCGTGGACCTTCTCGCTCCCTACGCCAAGGGCGGCAAGATCGGCCTGTTCGGCGGTGCCGGCGTGGGCAAGACCGTGCTCATCCAGGAACTCATCAACAACGTGGCCAAGACGCACGGTGGCTACTCCGTATTCGCCGGCGTGGGTGAGCGTACCCGCGAAGGCAACGACCTCTATCACGAGTTCATCGAATCCAAGGTGAACGCCGATCCGCACAATCCCGATCCGAACGTCAAGTCGAAGTGCGCCCTCGTGTTCGGCCAGATGAACGAACCGCCGGGTGCCCGCGCCCGCGTGGCCTTGACCGGCCTCACGGTTGCTGAAAACTTCCGCGACCAGGGCCAAGACGTGCTCTTCTTCGTGGACAACATCTTCCGTTTCACGCAGGCCGGTTCGGAAGTGTCCGCCCTTCTGGGCCGCATCCCGTCCGCCGTGGGTTACCAGCCGACTCTGGCCACCGACATGGGCGCGCTGCAGGAACGCATCACCACGACGACCAAGGGCTCGATCACCTCGGTGCAGGCCATTTACGTGCCTGCCGACGACTTGACCGACCCGGCGCCCGCCACCTCCTTCGCCCACTTGGACGCCACGACGGTGTTGTCGCGTTCGATTGCCGAAAAGGGCATCTATCCCGCGGTTGACCCGCTCGATTCCACCTCGCGCATGCTCCAGCCCGCCGTTGTGGGTGAAGAGCACTATCAGGTTGCGCGTCAGGTGCAGTCCATCCTGCAGCGCTACAAGGCGCTCCAGGACATCATCGCCATTCTCGGCATGGACGAACTCTCGGAAGAAGACAAACTGGCCGTGGCCCGCGCCCGCAAGATCGAGCGCTTCATGTCGCAGCCGTTTGACGTGGCTGCCGTGTTCACCGGTTCGCCCGGTGTGCAGGTGAAGCTCGAAGACACCATCAAGGGCTTCAAGGGCATTGCCAACGGTGACTACGACCACCTGCCGGAACCGGCCTTCTACATGGTCGGCACCATCGAAGACGCCGTCGCCAAGGCCAAGAAGCTCGCGGCCGACGCGGCGTAAGCAACAGGACTTCCGAAGGACCCCCTCAGTCCTTCGGACAGCTCCCCCAAGCAAGTTGGGGGAGCGGGGTCGAATGACCACGCAACACCCTCCACCAGCTCTGCTGGGGGAGGTGCCCGAAGGGCGGAGGGGGCCTTTTGGCAACAGGACACAGACCCATGGCACTGCATTTCGAACTCGTCTCTCCCGCCCGTCTCCTGTTTTCAGGCGATGTGGTGTCGGTGCAAATTCCGGGTACGGAAGGTGAAATGACCATCCTGCCGGGTCACGCGCCGGTGCTCTCCACGCTGAAGCCCGGCGTCGTTTCGATCCAGAAGGATGGCGGCACGGACAAGATCTTCGTGCGCGGCGGCTTTGCCGAAGTGAATGCGCAGGGGCTCACGGTGCTGGCTGAAACGGCGATCCCGCTCGCGGACCTTGATGCCGCAGCCTTGGCCAAGCAGCTCAAGGATGCCGAAGAGGACGTTGAAGACGCCAAGACCGACGCCGCCCGCGCCAAGGCCGCCGAAACGCTTGACCATCTGAAGGCGCTGCAGGCGGCGCTGTGATCTGATCCACAATTGGAACAAGATTGAAAGCCAGCGTTGAGCTGGCTTTTTTGTTGTGGAGTTCGCCATCATGCGAAGACGGCACCTGATCCTCGGCTGCTGCTGCCTTGTTGCTCAAAAGGTGATCGCCTCTGCCCAACAGCAGTTGCCTGAATATTTCCCCGCCCATGTCTTCAGCGATAGATCAGACTCCGACTCGTTCATAAATCAATGGTACAGCAAGCACCTGCGCGCCATGCAGGAACCAAGTCTCTTCCCAGCTCAACCCGGTGCTGAAGTCTATCGCTTCACGTGGTTGCGTACATTCAGTAACCCAATGGTTTTCCGCCTGAACGTTGTGAAAGATGGCACTGCGTCGCTGGCTGTCAAAAGAGCAAACGGGAAGGGCGGATACGAGCCCGGCACAATTGACCTGAATGAAACACTGGCTCTCAATGCCGAGACAGTTGCCAAACTTCAATATGAACTCAGACGAATGGATTTTTGGAACAAACCCGCCCGACTCAAAACCATTGGAATGGACGGCGCGCAGTGGATCGTCGAAGCAAATGCCAATGGCAACTACAAACTGGTGGATCGCTGGACAGAATCGGATGGCGATCTGCAAGATTGGTGCAGATCACTGATCGCTTTAAGTGGGGTTGAAGTTGGTGATGTGTACTGAACTTGATAATCATTCAGCGCGCTTGACTTCGAACCCTTTGGTTTTCATCTTTCTTGAATGGACCTCTACCTCCGCAACACACACGTCCTCATCACGGGCGCCACCAAGGGCATCGGGCGGGCTATTGCCCTTACGGCAGCAGAGGAGGGTGCAAATGTATCCTTCTGCGCGCGTGACGCCAAGGCCGTGCATTCCTTTGAAGCTGAACTCACCGCCAAAGGCGTCAAGGCCTTCGGGCGGGCGCTGGATGTAGCGGACAGTGCGGCACTCGCGGGCTTTGTCGCCGATGCGGCTGCCCACATGGGGCGGCTTGACGGGGTTGTCGCCAACACCAGCGCGCTTGCGCCCGGCAACAGCGTGGCTGATTTTGACGCAGCCTACCAGATCGATCTCATGCACACCCGCACCCTGGCAGAAGCGGCAATCCCGCATCTCGAAAAGTCGGGGGCGGGCTCCATCATCGCCATCTCCTCGATCTCGGGGTCCGAGGACTATGGCTATGGCGGCGTGGCCTACGGCACCATGAAGGCGGCTCTCTTCTTCTACATGAAGTCACTGGCCCGTCACGTGGCGGGCAAGGGCATCCGCGCCAATATCGTTTCGCCGGGCACCACCTATTTCGAGGGTGGCCACTGGGACAAGGTGAAGACCAGCGACCCCCAGCGCTTCGCCGAGACCATCGCCTTCAATCCCATGGGCCGCATGGCGACACCGCGTGAGATTGCCGATGTGGTTGTGTTCCTCTGCAGCGCACGCGCCAGTTTTGTCTCTGGCGCCAATGTGGTCGTCGATGGCACGGCCACGCAGCGCATTCCCAACTGATTGCCTTTTCCCAATCCTTAACGCCTCAGCCGCTAGTTTCGGCGGCTGATGTTTTCGATCCTTTCCACTGTCGGGCCAGAGATTCCCTTCACGCTGCTGCTGCTGGCCTTGCTGGGGCTGCGGCGGCGGGTGTCGCCCAGCGCCAATCTCTTCATCCGTGCGCCCATCGCCAGGGTCTTCGACATCATCGATGTGAGCGACGGCAAGACCGACAACTGGGGATCAACCCGGGTGCGGGCGGAGCTGGTTGACGCCGGCACGCGCACCTACCGCAAGACCTACACCACGACCCTTTCCACCGGCGTGCAGAAATCCTCGCAGGCGCTGTTCTCGATCGACGAGCGGGTTCCGCCCACGAAACTGGTGATCCGCCGCGAGGGGCTGGACGGCTATTCCACCGCCAATGAACTGCTCTCGCAGCACTACGGCCTCGAAGAGGAAGAGGGGGGCACGCGCCTCACCATCACCTATCACTGGGGGCCGCGCCCGCTCTTGGCCCAGATGATGGCGCGCGCCGACCTGTGGGGCGGCATCTTCCGCCTCAAGGGTGTTGCTGAAACGGGCAAGGGCAATGAACGCCCCTACATGTGGATTTCCGCCGGAGTGGCACTGGTCACAGGCATCATCTCGGTTGGTGCCTTTGGCATGATGCTGGGCTGGACGGCGGCGGTGATGCTGGTGATCGCGCTCTTCGTGCACGAGTTCGGGCATCTCCTCGCCTACCGGCTGATGGGCCAGCCGTGGGGCCGCATGGTGTTCCTGCCTTTCCTTGGCGGCATTGCCCTGCCGCGCCTGCCCTTCGACAGCCAGGGGCAATCGGTCTTTGCCGCGATGATGGGCCCCGGTTTCTCAACCCTGCTGGCGTTGCTCTGCCTCGTGCCGGCCATGCTGGGGGACACGCCCAATCCCTATCTGGCGCTGTTCGGCCTCATCGTCGTCGGCCTCAACATCTTCAACCTGCTGCCGGTGGAGCCGCTGGATGGCGGGGTGACCCTGCGCTCGGTGCTCACGCGGCTTCTCGGGCGCTGGGCCCGCTTCGGCCTGATGGCGGTGGGCGTGCTCATTGCGGGTACGGGCTTCCTCATGCACCAGTTTGTGCTGATCATGTTCGGCGGCATTTCCATTCTCGCCAACATCCGGGACCGGCGCATCGATGCAGGCCTTGAACCGCTCAGCCGCCTGCAGATCGTCATCACCATCTTCTCATATGTGGCGATGACGACGGCCTACCTGACGCTGTTCCGCTATTTCCTCGGCTACGCCAACCTCTTGCAATCCGGCGCGTGAGGATTTAGCGCCGCATGTCATGGCGCTCACCCGGTATTACCGCGAGAAACTGAAGGATGGCACGCTGAAGCCGGATGCCGCCCAGCAGGCCGTGCTGGAGCGCCTTTCGGCGCTTTCGGTGGCGCTCAATACCACGCCGCCGCAGAAGCCGTCCTTGCTGGGCAAGCTGTTCCGCAAGTCGGCCCTGCCGGCACCGAAGGGCCTCTACATCCACGGTGAAGTGGGGCGCGGCAAGACCATGCTGATGGACCTGTTCCATGACAGCGTGCAGGGCTGGCCCAAGCGGCGCATCCATTTCCATGCCTTCATGCAGGACATCCACGCCCAGCGGGCGCGGCTGGGTGGCGAGGATGTGATCAACCGCATGGCCGACGAATTGTCGCTCAGCGCCAAGCTGCTCTGTCTTGATGAAATGCAGATTGTCGATATCGCCGACGCCATGATCATCGGGCGGCTCTACGAGGCCTTGCTGGCGCGCGGCGTGGTGCTGGTCACAACTTCCAACCTGCCGCTCGAGGGGCTGTACAAGGATGGCCTCAACCGCCAGCTCTTCCTGCCTTTCATTGCCCGGTTGCGCGACACGCTGGATGTGGTGTCACTCGATTCCGTAACAGACTACCGGCTGGGGCGGGTGCGGGCGCGCGAGACGTTTCTCCATCCGGCGACGGCGGAGAACCGCGTGGCCTTCAACGCCCTGTGGAAGGACCTCACCGACAACGCGCAAGGGGAAGCCGAGACGCTCGAGGTGCTGGGGCGCAAGCTCACGGTGCCGAAGGCGGCGCATGGCTGCGCCGCCTTTACTTTCGCCGAGCTTTGCGGCGAGGCCCTTGGCCCTGCCGATTATCTTGCAATATCCAAGGCCTATCGCACGGTGTTCATCTCGGGTGTGGCAAAGCTCAAGTCGCATCAGAGGAACGAAAGCAAGCGCTTCATCCTGATGATCGACACCTTCTATGACGCGGGCACGCGGTTGGTGGCGCTGGCCGAGGCCCCGGCGGAGGAGCTGTTCCCGAAGAACCAGCACGCCTTCGAGAGCCAGCGCACGGTGTCGCGCCTCAAGGAGATGCAATCCGCCTCCTGGTGGGGGGCCATTCCTGTAGAAACCTGAGGCTCGTCCAAAGTCGGATTTCCGGCCCTTGCCCGGGAGGCCTAAGGGGACTACAGAGATGCCGATTTCGCACTGCAACATGCCGCGAATGTGCGGCGGAGAGGGGTTTCCATGGCGCGCAAGAAAATCGCATTGATCGGTGGTGGCATGATCGGGGGCACGCTGGCGCATCTCGCCGCGCTCCGTGAACTGGGTGACATCGTGATTTTCGACATCGCCGAAGGCCTTCCGCAGGGCAAGGCGCTGGACCTGTCGCAGTCCGGCCCCGTCGAAGGCTTCGACGCAAAACTTTCCGGCACCAACGGTTACGAGGCGATTGCCGGTGCCGATGTCTGCATCGTCACGGCGGGTGTGCCGCGCAAGCCGGGCATGAGCCGCGATGATCTCGTGGGCATCAACCTCAAGGTCATGAAGGCGGTGGGTGAGGGCATCAAGGCACATGCGCCAGATGCCTTCGTGATCTGCATCACCAACCCGCTCGACGTCATGGTGTGGGCGCTGCAGCGGTTCTCCGGCCTGCCGAAGCACAAGGTGATCGGCATGGCGGGCGTGCTCGATTCCGCCCGTTTCCGTCACTTCCTCGCGGAGGAATTCAACGTCTCGGTGAAGGACGTCACCGCCTTCGTGCTCGGCGGCCATGGCGATACCATGGTGCCGCTGGTGCGTTACTCCACGGTTGCGGGCATTCCCGTGCCAGACCTCATCAAGATGGGCTGGAGCACCGAAGAGAAGATCGCCAAGATCGTGCAGCGCACCCGTGACGGCGGTGCGGAAGTCGTGAACCTGCTCAAGACGGGTTCCGCCTATTACGCACCCGCGTCCTCGGCCATTGCGATGGCTGAAAGCTACCTCAAGGATTACAAGCGCGTGGTGCCGTGCGCGGCCTATCTCGATGGACAGTATGGCGTGAAGGGCACCTATGTGGGCGTGCCCGTGGTCATCGGCGAAAAGGGCGTGGAACGGATCGTCGAAGTGCCGCTCACCGACGAGGACAAGGCGGGCTTCCAGAAGTCTGTCACCGCCGTGCACGGCTTGATGGACGCGGCCAAGGCCCTGGCGCCGGAACTGGCGTGAGGGGTGCTTCGAGGCATTGCTTTGCAATGCACCTCAGCATGAGGGCGATTTGATACCTCATCCTGAGGTGCTGCCGAAGGCAGCCTCGAAGGATGCGCAACAAGCGGGAACGAGGACACGAGATGAACATCCACGAATACCAAGCCAAGGAACTTCTCCGCCAGTTTGGCGTGCCGACGGGCAAGGGTGCACCTGCCTTCACGGTTGATGAGGCCGTCAAGGCCGCGCAGGGCCAGCCCGGTCCGGTCTGGGTGGTGAAGGCGCAGATCCATGCGGGTGGCCGCGGCAAGGGCGGCGGCGTCAAGGTTGTGAAGTCGGTCGATGATGTGCGGAAAGAGGCCGAGCGGATGCTGGGCATGACGCTGGTCACGCACCAGACCGGCCCCGCCGGAAAGCTGGTGCAGCGCCTCTACATCGAGGAAGGCACGGCCATTGCCAAGGAACTCTATCTCTCGATCCTCGTCGACCGCGCCACCTCGCAGGTGGCCTTCATCGTTTCCACCGAAGGCGGCATGAACATCGAGGAAGTGGCCCACGACACGCCCGAGAAGATCACCACGGTGCATGTTGATCCCGCCACCGGCCTCATGCCGCACCACACCCGGCGCATGGCCAAGGCCCTGAAGCTCGATGCCAACCAGGGCAAGCAGATGGCGAAGATGGCGGCGGGCCTCTACAAGGCCTTCGTCGAGAAGGACATGAGCCTTCTCGAAATCAACCCGCTGGTCATCACCAACGACGGCAATCTTGTCTGCCTTGATGCCAAGGTGAATTTCGATTCCAACGCGCTCTACCGTCATCCCGAGATCGTGGAGCTGCGCGACCTGACGGAAGAAGACCCCAAGGAAATCGAGGCCTCCAAATATGACCTCTCCTATGTGGCGCTGGATGGTTCCATCGGCTGCATGGTGAATGGTGCAGGCCTTGCCATGGCCACCATGGACATCATCAAGCTCTATGGCTCGGAGCCCGCCAACTTCCTCGACGTGGGTGGTGGTGCTTCGAAAGAAAAGGTCGCGGCGGCCTTCAAGATCATCACCGCTGATCCGCGCGTCAAAGGCATTCTCGTCAATATCTTTGGTGGCATCATGAAGTGTGATGTCATCGCCGAGGGTGTGATCGCGGCGGTGAAGGAGGTTGGACTTCAAGTGCCGCTGGTGGTGCGCCTTGAGGGTACCAACGTCGATCTGGGCAAGGCCATCATCGCCAAGTCCGGCCTCAACGTCATCCCCGCCGATGACCTCAACGACGCCGCCAAGAAGATCGTGAAAGCCGTGAAGGAAGCCGCTTGATGGAAGGCGTACCGCTGACGATTTTCGCACTGACAGTCGCGGCGATCATCATGTTCTTTTCATGGATGAACCAGAGGACTTACAGGCAGCGCTTATCTGAATCGAAACAGCTTCAGGAAAAATGGCAGGAAGAGGTTCGAGATATGTCCGCCAGACATAATGAGGCTCTCGTCAAAGAATTACAATCCATCCGAATCTTGCTCGAAAAGAGATCGTAGTCATGTCCATTCTCGTTACCAAAAAAACACGCGTCATCTGTCAGGGCATCACCGGCAACAATGGCACCTTTCACACTGAGCAGGCGATGGCCTATGGCACGCAGATGGTCGCTGGTGTCACGCCGGGCAAGGGCGGCATGAAGCATCTCGGGCTTCCCGTGTTTGACACGGTTGCGGAAGCGCGCGACGCGACGGGGGCGGATGCCTCCGTCATCTACGTGCCGCCGCCCTTTGCGGCCGATTCCATCCTCGAAGCGATCGCGGCGGAAATCCCGCTCATCGTCTGCATCACCGAAGGCATTCCGGTTGCCGACATGGTGAAGGTGAAGCGGGCGCTCTCGGGTTCCAAGTCGCGGCTCCTTGGGCCGAACTGCCCCGGCGTGCTGACGCCCAATGAATGCAAGATCGGCATCATGCCCGGCAACATCTTCAAGAAGGGCAAGGTCGGCATCGTTTCGCGCTCCGGCACGCTGACCTATGAGGCCGTCTTCCAGACCACCCAGCAGGGCCTTGGCCAGACCACGGCTGTCGGCATCGGCGGCGATCCCGTGAAGGGCATGGAATTCATCGACGTCCTCGAGATGTTCCTCGCCGACCCCAAGACCGAATCGATCATCATGATCGGCGAGATCGGCGGCTCGGCGGAAGAAGAGGCCGCCGAATTCCTGCGCAAGAACAAGGTGAAGAAGCCCATGGCGGGCTTCATCGCGGGCCGCACGGCGCCTCCCGGACGGCGCATGGGCCATGCCGGCGCCATCATTTCCGGCGGCAAGGGTGACGCAGGCTCCAAGGTCGATGCCATGAAGCGGGCAGGGATCGCCGTCTCGGATTCGCCCGCCCTTCTGGGGGAGACCCTGATGAAGAAGCTCAAGCGGAAGTAATTTCGACTTATTAGCAATGGAAATGTAACCGGCGGGGCGCTAAACCCCGCCGATACTGTTTCAGTACCCATTCGCTGCGGCAGTCCACATATAGAGTTCAACACTTCGGTTACGGGCGATTGCGCCCCTCCGGCATGCTGGCAATGAAGCCAGACCCCGGCGAAACCAGACGGGACGGACGACAATGAACAAGACGGAAGCCACAGCTTCGTTTGAGGAAACCTCGTTCCTCTATGGCGGAAATGCCCAATTCATCGAGGAGCTTTACGCCAAATACCTGCAGAACCCCGCCGCCGTGGACGCCCACTGGCGGTCTTTCTTTGACGGGATGGCCGATGGTCAGGCGAAGCCCCATTCGCCTTCCTGGGCCCGGGCCGACTGGCCGCTGAAGCCCGTCGATGAGCGCACCGCCGCTCTCGACGGCAATTGGACCGCGCTGGAAAAGCTGCTCGCCCCCAAGATCGAAGCCAAGATGAAGGGCGAGGCCAAGCCCGCCCCCGCTGCGGCGCCAGCTGCTGCCCCTGCCGCAGGCCCGACGGCCGACGACATCAAGCGCGCCACCACCGACAGCGTGAAGGCGCTGATGATGATCCGCGCCTACCGCATCCGCGGCCACTTCGCCGCCGACCTCGATCCGCTCAAGCTCAAGGACCCGGAGCAGCATCCGGAACTTGATCCCGCAACCTACGGCTTCGGTCCCGCCGACATGGACCGGCCGATCTTCCTCGACAAGGTGCTGGGGCTGGAAAGCGCCACCATGCGCCAGATCGTCGACATCCTGCAGCGCACCTATTGCGGCACGCTGGGGGTGGAGTTCATGCACATCACCGATGCCGAACAGAAGAGCTGGCTGCAGCAGCGCATCGAGGGACCGGACAAGGAAATCACCTTCACGGCCAACGGCAAGAAGGCCATCCTCAACAAGCTGATCGAGGCGGAAGGCTTCGAGCAGTTCCTCAATGTCAAGTACACCGGCACCAAGCGCTTCGGCCTCGATGGCGGCGAGAGCATGATCCCGGCGCTGGAACAGATCATCAAGCGCGGCGGCAATCTCGGGGTGCAGGAAATCGTGCTGGGCATGGCGCACCGCGGCCGCCTCAACGTGCTCGCCAATGTGATGGCGAAACCCTATTCGGCGATTTTCCACGAATTCCAGGGCGGTTCATCAACGCCCGATGAAGTGGAAGGCTCGGGTGACGTGAAGTATCACCTCGGCTCATCTTCTGACCGCGCCTTTGATGGCAACACCGTGCACCTCTCGCTCACCGCCAACCCGTCGCATCTGGAGATCGTCGATCCCGTGGTGCTCGGCAAGGTGCGCGCCAAGCAGGACCAGCGCGGCGACAAGACCCGCACCACGGTGATGCCGCTCCTCATCCATGGTGATGCGGCCTTCGCGGGCCAGGGTGTTGTCGCGGAATGCTTCGGCCTCTCCGGCCTGAAGGGCCACCGCTCCGGCGGCTCGCTGCACTTCATCGTCAACAACCAGATCGGCTTCACCACCTCGCCCATCTGGTCGCGCTCGTCGCCCTACCCTTCCGACATCGCCAAGATGATCGACGCGCCGATCTTCCATGCCAATGGTGACGATCCGGAATCGGTTGTCTTCGCGGCCAAGGTCGCCACCGAGTTCCGGCAGAAGTTCAAGAAGCCTGTCGTCATCGACATGTTCTGCTACCGGCGCTTCGGCCACAACGAAACGGATGAACCGGCCTTCACCCAGCCGCTCATGTACAAGCGTATCAGCGCCCACAAGACGGTCGTGGCGCTTTATGGCGAGCGGCTCATTGCCGAAGGCGTGATCACGGCAGACGAATTCGATGCGATGAAGGCGGACTACCGCAAGCGCCTCGAAGACGCCATGAGCGTGGCCACGGCCTACAAATCCAACAAGGCGGACTGGCTCGATGGCCGCTGGGCCGGCCTCAAGACGGCGTCCGCTGCCGATGATGAGCGCCGCGGCACCACCGGTGTTCCCGCCGAGCGCCTGAAGGAGATCGGCCTCAAGCTCACCAAGGTGCCGAAGAGCTTCACCGTGCACAAGACCATGCAGCGCGTGCTTGATGCGCGGCGCAAGATGATCGAGGACGGCAACGGCCTCGACTGGGCCATGGCCGAACACCTCGCCTTCGGCACACTGCTTGATGAAGGTTTCAAGATCAGGCTTTCGGGCCAGGACGTGCAGCGCGGCACCTTCTCGCAGCGCCACGCGGTGCTGGTCGATCAGGTGACGGAGAAGCGCTACACGCCGCTCAACCACCTGAAAAAGGACCAGGAGATCAAGATCGAGGCGATCAACTCCATGCTCTCGGAAGAGGCTGTCTTGGGCTTCGAATATGGCTACTCGCTGGCCGAGCCCAACACGCTCACCATCTGGGAGGCGCAGTTCGGCGACTTCGCCAATGGCGCGCAGGTGGTGTTCGACCAGTTCCTCTCGTCGGGCGAACGCAAGTGGCTGCGCATGTCGGGCCTCGTCTGCCTCCTGCCCCATGGCTATGAAGGGCAGGGGCCGGAACATTCATCCGCCCGCCTTGAGCGCTTCCTGCAGATGTGCGCGGAAGACAACATGCAGGTCGCCAACTGCACCACGCCCGCCAACTACTTCCACATCCTGCGCCGCCAGCTCAAGCGTGACTTCCGCAAGCCGCTCATCATCATGACGCCCAAGTCGCTCCTGCGCCACAAGCGGGCGACCTCGGCACTTGCCGAAATGGGCGAGGGCACGACCTTCCACCGCATCCTCTGGGACGACGCGCAATCGCTGCCCAACGAGAAGATCAAGCTCGCGAAGGACGACAAGATCCGTCGCGTGGTCCTGTGCACCGGCAAAGTCTACTACGATCTCTACGAGGAGCGCGAGAAACGCGGGCTGGATGACGTCTATCTCCTGCGGGTGGAACAGCTCTACCCGTGGCCGCACAAGGCGCTGGCCCAGGAACTGGCCCGCTTCAAGAAGGCCGAGTTCGTCTGGTGTCAGGAAGAGCCGCAGAACATGGGCTCGTGGAGCTTCGTGCAGCCCGGCATTGAACGCGTTCTGGAGTTCATCAAGGCGAAGAACACCAGGCCCCGCTACGTGGGACGTGCCGCATCCGCTGCCACCGCGACCGGCCTGATGAGCCGCCATCTCAAGGAACTGAAGATGTTCCTTGATGAAGCCCTTTCCTGATCCCATTCCCCCATCCGAATCCGAAAGCAATTTCCATGAGCACTGACATCAAGGTCCCAACCCTCGGCGAAAGCGTTGTCGAGGCCACCATTGCCAAATGGCTGAAAAATGAAGGCGACGCCGTGAAGGCGGATGAGCCGCTGGTCGAACTGGAAACCGACAAGGTGGCGGTTGAAGTTCCCGCCCCCGTTTCCGGCAAGCTGGAGAAAATCCTCGTGCAGGCGGGTGCGACGGTGAACGTCGGCGCGCTGCTGGGTTCGATTGCCGAAGGTGCCGCCGGAGCGGCAAGTGCCGCGCCCAAGGCCACAGCACCTGCCCCCAGCCTTGCGCCTGCTCCCGCAATCAAATCCGCCGAACAGCCGCTGTCTCCTGCCGTCCGCAAGGCGGTGGCGGAATCAGGTGCAAACCCCGCCGACATTGCAGGCACCGGCAAGGACGGCCGCCTGACCAAGGCCGATGTGGCGGCGCATGTGGCCAAGCCTGCAGCGCCTGCGCCGACTCCAGCGCCTGTTGCCGTTCCGCCCGCACCGGCTGGTGCCGAGGAACGCGTGCGCATGACCAGGTTGCGTGCCACCATCGCGCGCCGCCTCAAGGAGGCGCAGAACACCGCCGCCATGCTCACCACCTTCAACGAGGTGGACATGACGAACGTCATGGCGTTGCGCAACCAATACAAGGACGTGTTCGAAAAGAAGCACGGCGTGAAACTGGGCTTCATGAGCTTCTTCGTGAAGGCTGCCGTTCAGGCTCTCAAGGACATTCCCGCCGTCAACGCCGAGATCGATGGCGAAGACATCGTCTACAAGAACTACTACCACGTCGGCGTCGCCGTCGGCACCGACAAGGGTCTCGTTGTTCCGGTGCTGCGCAATGCCGACATGCTGTCCTTTGCCGGGATCGAGAAGACCATCGCCGACTACGGCAAGAAGGCCCGCGATGGCCAGTTGCAGATTTCCGACATGCAGGGCGGCACCTTCACCATCTCGAATGGCGGCATCTATGGCTCGCTGATGTCGACGCCCATTCTCAATGCACCGCAGTCCGGCATCCTCGGCATGCACAAGATCCAGGACCGTCCCATCGCTGTGAACGGCCAGGTGGTGATCCGCCCGATGATGTATCTTGCGCTTTCCTATGACCACCGCATCGTCGATGGCAAGGAAGCCGTCACCTTCCTCGTGCGCATCAAGGAAGGCCTGGAAGACCCTCAGCGCGCGCTTCTGGATCTGTGAGGCCGAGACACATGTCCCATGATCTCATCATCATCGGCACCGGGCCTGGCGGCTATGTCTGTGCCATCCGCGCTGCGCAGCTTGGGCTGAAGGTGGCCGTTGTTGAAAAGCGCGCCACCCATGGCGGCACCTGCCTCAACGTGGGTTGCATTCCCTCCAAGGCGCTGCTGCATGCCACAGAACTTCTGGCGGAGTCGAAGCACGCCTTTGCCAAAATGGGTCTCATCAGCGAGACGAAAGTCGATTTCGCGCAGATGATGGAGTTCAAGCAGGAGGCCATCGACGGCAACACCAAGGGCATCGACTTCCTGCTCAAGAAGAACAAGGTGGATGTCATTCGCGGCACGGGCAAAATTCTGGGTGCGGGCAAGGTCGAGGTCGATGGCAAGGTGCATGAGGCCAGGCACATCGTCATCGCCACGGGCTCGGAATCGGCGAGACTGCGCGGCGTCGCCATTGACGAGAAACAGATCGTCACCTCGACGGGCGCTCTGACGCTTGAGAAAATTCCCGGCCATCTGGTGGTGATCGGCGCGGGCGTCATCGGCCTTGAACTGGGTTCGGTGTACGCGCGTCTCGGCTCCAAGGTCACGGTGATCGAAT
The DNA here is from genome assembly GCA_937870685.1 of uncultured Alphaproteobacteria bacterium. Classification (GTDB taxonomy): domain Bacteria; phylum Pseudomonadota; class Alphaproteobacteria; order Rhizobiales; family Aestuariivirgaceae; genus Aestuariivirga. The sequence continues at coordinate 24,823 of CALMZX010000006.1, read as the reverse complement.
ATCTCGACCGCATCCTGCCGGGCATGGACAGTGATGTTGCCAAGGCTTTCCAGCGTCTGCTGGAAAAGCAGGGCTTTGCCTTCAGGCTGGGTCACAAGGTGACGGGTGCCGCTGCCTCCGCTTCGGGTGTGTCACTGACGGTTGAACCGGCTGCGGGTGGTACTGCTGAAACGCTTGCCGCTGATGTCGTGCTGGTGGCCATCGGCCGCGTGCCCAACACCGAAGGCCTTGGCGCCAGGGAAGCAGGCATTGCGCTCGATGAGCGCGGCCGTGTCGTGATTGATGACCACTTCGCCACCAACATCCCCGGCATCCATGCCATCGGCGATGTTGTGCGCGGGCCGATGCTTGCCCACAAGGCGGAGGATGAAGGCATCGCCGTTGCCGAAATCCTCGCGGGCCAGGCGGGCCATGTGAACTATGATGTCATTCCGGGCGTGGTCTATACCTCGCCGGAGGTGGCGAGCGTCGGCAAGACCGAAGACGACCTCAAGGCCGCGGGCATCTCCTACAAGGCGGGCAAGTTCCTCTTCCTCGCCAATGGCCGCGCCAAGGCCAACCAGACCACGGACGGCTTTGTGAAGATTCTCGCTGATGCAGCCACCGACCGGGTTATCGGCTGCCACATCGTCGGCCCGCAGGCCGGTGAACTCATCCACGAGGTGGCCGTGCTCATGGAGTTCGGCGGTTCGGCGGAAGACCTGGCGCGCATCTGCCACGCCCACCCGACACTTGCCGAAGCCGTGAAGGAGGCAGCTCTTGCCGTTGCGGGACGGGCCATTCACAGTTGAGAAACCATCGCGCCGCCAGTTGCTAAAACTTGAGTGTTTTGATTCAGGCGGCTGAAAGCCGATTTGCCTAAAACTCGTCTCAACAAGAAACGAGGGATGGCCATGTCTGGTGACTTCAAGAATGTCGATGTGATGGTTCTGGATGACGACGTTGATCTTTTGACCAGCGTCGCCGAACTGCTGGCCGACGTGGGCTACCGCGTGAAGGGCTTTGCCGATCCGGAGAGCGCTGTCGAATTTGCCGTGGACCAGAAGTTTGCCGTTGGCGTGTTTGATTTCCGCCTGGGCAGCGTCAAGAACGGCCTCGATGTCGTTGAAACCCTGCAGGCCATGGGCTCCAAGGCCGCGATCGTCATGGTGACGGCTGATGTGGAGCGTTCGACGCAGCTTCGCGCGCTGGGTCTCAAGGTGTTCGAGTTCATGCGCAAGCCGGTGCAGCCTCAGGAACTGCTCAACACGGTTGAACGTGCATTGGAATATTCCGCCAAGGCGGCCTGATTGTTCCTGTTACAGGCCCGTTGTGGGCGCAGCTTTTGAGAACCAGCCAAAGCGTCCGTGACGGAAAGGCGTGGGATCAACGCAGGGTGTTTCACCGGTGATGATCTCGGCCATCAGCTTGCCAGCGCCCGGCCCAAGCCCAAAGCCATGACCCGAGAAGCCCGAGGCCACGAACAGGCCGGGGATTTTTTCAATCCTGTCGATCACCGGCACGGCATCGGGTGTGGCATCGATCATGCCGGCCCAGCGTTCCACCACCTCAATGCCCTGAAATGCCGGAAAGTCCTGCTGCAGGGCCGTCAATGCCTCGCGGAGAATGCCGTTGTAGGGTTTGGGATCAAGGATGCGCCAGCGCTCGAAGGGCGATATCTCATCCAGCTGCCAGGACTTGCGCATGATGAGTTCGCGGGCATAGCGCGCGCCAAGTTTGACCTTCACGCCAGCGCGTTCCAGTTTCATCAGCGGGCGGAACTTCATGTAGTGGCGGAAGTGCGCCGGTGTCAGTTCAGCAACCGAGAGATGGTTGTGGGTGATGGTGTAGCCACCATCCAGCCTGCGGCGGAGCGTGTATTTGCCCCCCGAGATTGTGTGCTTGAGGCCGGCGTCCCGGGGGCCTGTGCGCATCACGGAGTTGACCACGCCCAGCTGCGGGAATTTCACGCCGGCATTGCGCAGGAAGGCGCGTGACCAGTAGCCACCCGCCACCACCACGGTATCGGTGCGGATCGTGCCCTTCTCGGTGACGAGGCCCGAGACACGCCCGGCGGAGGTCTCGATGCCGCGTGCGGCGCAGCTGGTGAACACCAGTCCGCCACGCTTCTGCAGGGCACGCGCTATCGCTGGTACAGCCACAAAGGGTTCGGCGCGGCCATCATCAGGGGTGAAGATGCCGCCCCGCCAGGTGCGCAGGCAGCCGGGGGCCAGTTGCGCCACATCCTTGCTGGAGAGCAGTTGCGTGCTCAGATTGTGGGCAACGGCATTGCTGCGATACCACGCCTCTTTGGCGGCAAAGTCGGCGTCTGTGTCGCTCATGTAGAGAATGCCGCATTGGCGGAAGCCAGTTTCGGCACCGATGCGCTCATTCATCCTGCGCCATTTTTCCATGGCCACCTTGATGAGCGGCACCTCGCGCGGATCGCGTCCCATCTGGCGCACCCAGCCCCAGTTGCGGCTGGACTGTTCCGCCCCGATCTCGCCCTTTTCCACCACCGCCACCAGAAGGCCGCGCTCCGACAGTTCCAGTGCCGTCATCACGCCGATGATGCCGCCGCCCACAATGACGGCGTCGGCCTTTTCAGGAAGTGAGTCGCTGGGAGTGACGATGTCGAGGGAAGAGAGGGCGCCGGGCATGGGGCTTGGTAGAACATGGGCCTCAACCGGGCAATAGCCTTAACCCGGAAATGCCTTGCGGTACTGTTGCATCAAGTGGGCTCGGTTCACTTCCGTGTAAACCTGCGTGGTCGACAGCGAGGCATGGCCCATCAGTTCCTGGATGACGCGGAGATCGGCACCATTCCCCAGCAGGTGCGAGGCAAAGGAATGACGCAGCGCATGGGGTGTTGCCGTGTCAGGAAGGGAGAGCGCGCCGCGCAGCTTCTCCATCACAAGCTGCACGATGCGGGGCGAGAGGGGCCCGCCCTTTTCGCCGCGGAACAGCGGCTGGTCAGCGGGCAAGTCAATGGGGCAGGCGGCCTGATAGGCTGAAACAGCGTTGCGGGCGCTTTCCAGCACCGGTACCAGCCGTTCCTTGCCGCCCTTGCCTTTGACCTTCATGGGGTTGAGAGCGAGACGCTCTGGCGTCAGCGCCAGGGCTTCGGAAATGCGCAGGCCGCAGGCGTAGAGCAGGGTGAGAACGGCGCGGTCGCGCAGGCCCACCCAGCCGGGGGCAAAGGCCGCGGAAAGGTCCGCCGTCTCCGCCGCTGCCGCTTCGCCCAGGGGCCGGGGAATGGCATGGGGCAGTTTGGGGCTGCGCAACGCGCCAAAGGCGGGGTTGGCGAAGTGGCCGTTGCGCTCGGCAAAGCGGAAGAAGGAGCGCAAGGCCGACACCTGCCGTGCCACAGACCGGCTGGTGATTCCTTGCGTCTTGCGGTGGGCGAGAAATGAGCGGAAATCAGCCAGCGGCAATCGTTCCAGTGTAGCCTTGTCCGGCGGAGCTTCGTTGTGCTTGGCGAGAAAGGCGGTGAACTGGGCGAGATCGCGGGCATAGGCCTCGCGCGACTTGAGGGCCAGCCGCCGTTCCGAGGCAAGGGATTGCAGCCACTTGCGGGCAATCTCGGCAGCGTCCGGCGCCAGGTTGAAAGGGCTCAGGTCCATGGGCCGGAAGACTAGCGGCAAGTCCTTGCCGGGGGGTTACGGGATCTGGCGCGGGTCAACCCCGCACTGGGACTCTGCCGCGGCACACAGACGATCAACCAAAGGCGCGAAATCCTGCCTGCTGTGGCGCGGGGATGGGCACAGGAAGCGCAGGGCATTGGTCAGGAAAACACCATCGGCCTTCTCAAGCTCAATGGCCGCGACGGGACGTTCTTCAACCGCAAATCCGGCACTGCCGGCAAGCGCAAGGACGTTTGCGCGCATGATGCCCGGCAGGATGCCCTGGTCCAGCGACGGCGTGACCAGCCTGTCACCGAACGTGAGGAAGACATTGCCGATGGTTGCCGAGGCGACATTGCCTTTGGTGTTGGGCATCAGCGCTTCGCTGGCGGACTCTGACTGGGCTTCGCGGGCCGCGAGGATCTGGTCCATGTAGGACGTCGTCTTCATGCGCGCGGCGTCAGAGGTGTCGTTGCGGCAGACGGAGACCAGCGTGAGGGCCATGGGCTGGAACATCAGCGCGGCATTGAAGGGCTGCAGGGTTGCCAGATATGTGAAATCGTCGGTGTCGGTGGCAAGGCCCCGCCCGGCGGAACCGCGCGTCAGGGTCAGGCGTAGCACATGATGCGCGATCACGTCCTTGCACAGCGCAGCAACCGAGGCCGCGATCTCGCCCTGCGGAAAGGATATTCCGAGGCATTCGGCACTGGCGGCGAGACGGGCGAGATGCTGCGGCAGGTCAAGCGCCACGCCATTCAGCACCAGCATCGTTTCAAACAGCCCGTCACCCAGTGTGAGGCCACGGTCGAAGGGTGAAAGTGCGATGTCGCCCTCCATCAGACCGCCCCTGTGCCAGATGCGTTTCATGCCGCCTCCCTCAAGAAGTTCCGGAGCATGTCATAGCCGTGCTCGGTGAGGATAGATTCCGGGTGGAACTGCACGCCGAAGGTCGGGTGTTCGCGGTGGCGCAGGCCCATCACTTCTCCTTCCTCGCTGCGGGCGGTGACGATGAGGGGCGAGCCTTGGCGTGGCTCCACAATGAGCGAATGATAGCGCCCGGCGCTGAAGCGTTGTGGCAAGCCTGCGAACACGCCCGTGCCATCATGGAGGATGTCGGAACTGTCGCCATGCATGGGTTTGCGAGCGCGCGTCACCAGATCGCCAAACACCTCGCCGATCACCTGATGGCCAAGGCAGATGCCGAGAATGGGGACGTGGCCTGATTGTTCACGGACAATCGCCATGGATTGCCCGGCCTGTTGGGGTGCGCAGGGACCCGGCGAAATGACGATGGCCCTGGCCTTGAGGTCATCCGCCTCGACCTCGTCGTTGCGGCGGATCAGGACGCGCTCGCCCAACTCCTCGAAATAGCGCGCGACGTTGTGGACAAAGCTGTCGTAGTTGTCGACGATCAGGATCATGCGCCGTTCCCCGAACCGTCATCACCCAGTGCCGCGCGGAGCCGGGCGATCTTGGTGAGGCTCTCCTCATATTCGGCTGGTGCCTGCGAGCGCGCGGTGATGCCGCCGCCACCCTGCACGCGCACCATGCCGCCCGCCACCTGCACGGTGCGGATGGCGATGTTGAAGTCGCAAGTTCCGCTGAAGCCGAGATAGCCGATTGATCCGCAATAGACACCGCGCGGTGCCGCTTCCAGTTTGGAGATCACTTCCATGGCCCTGATCTTCGGCGCTCCCGTGATCGAGCCGCCGGGGAAGACGGCAGTGAGCAAATCCGTGACTGTCTTCTCCGGGCGCAGCTCTCCCTGCACCACGGAAACAAGATGATGGACATTGGCATAGGATTCGAGGCCGCAGAGCACCGGCACTTTCACCGTTCCGGGTTGCGACACGCGCGAGAGGTCGTTGCGCAGGAGATCGACGATCATCACGTTCTCGGCGCGGTCCTTGCGCGAGGCCTGCAGTTCCATGGCGAGGCCCCGGTCGCGCAGCGGGTCCGCAGCGCGCGGCCGCGTGCCCTTGATGGGCCGGGCCTCCGCCAACCTGCCGTAAAGGCGCACCAGCCGTTCCGGCGATGACGAGATCACCCTGATGCCGTCGTAGTCCAGCAGGGATGCGAAGGTTGCTGGGTTCTGCTCACGGAGTTTCGCATAAAGGGCGAAGCTGTCGAACCCATCCGGTTCGGGTGCTGCAAAGGTCTGGGTGATGTTGGCCTGGAAAATGTCGCCCGCGAGAATGTAGTCCACGGTGGCCTGCACATTTTCTTCGTGGCGTTGGCGCGTGATGATGGCGGCGAGTCCGGGAACGGCGGCATTGCCCAGCGGTTGTTGCTTGCGCTGAAGGCGGACTTCCATTTCATCGGCAGCGGCGGGCGTGCCACTCACGATCCAGGCGCGCTCCTGCAGATGGTCGATGCCGATCACCGTGTCGTAGCGGTGGAAGACCATGTCGGGGCAGATGGGTGCAAAGGTCGGGATCTTCGACTTGGGTTCGAGGTGGCGGCCATAGTCATAGGAGATGAAGCCCGCCCAGCCGCCCTGGAACGGCGGCAGGGCTTCCACGTGGGCGCGGCGGTTGTCGTCGAGCGTCCGTTGCAGGCAGGCGAAGGGTGGATTGTCCTGCCGTTCGCCATCGAGAAAGGCCACGCCATCTGTCACCACAAGGGTCTGCGCGGGTTCGCAGGCGAGGAAGGAATAGCGCCCGAGGTGTTCGTGGCGCTGCACGCTTTCGAGCAGGGTCAGGGCGCGGGCCCCCTTGAGCCGCCGCGCCATGGCGAAGGGTTCCGCATAGATGATCTCGCGGACGTGGGGCAGGGTGGCGCATGGCGGGACTTCCGTCATGGCCAGCCATATAGGACTGGAAGCAGGCCGCTGCCATGTCTATTCCTGAGCCGATGCCTGCCCCAATGTCTGCTCCGTCTGCCATGGTTGCCGAGGTCCTGCTGCCGCTCGCGCTGGCGCAGGCCTATACCTATGGTGTTCCCGTCGGCATGGTGTTGGCGCCGGGAGACTATGTGGAGGTGCCGCTTGGGCCGCGCAGCCACATCGGCGTGGTCTGGGAGGTGAGGCCTGCGGTTGCCACCAACCTGCGCATCCGCGATGTGGTGCAGCGCTTTGATGCGCCGCCGATGCCGGAGACGCACCGCAAGTTCATCGGCTGGCTTTCGGCCTACTATCTGGAACCCATGGGCAATGTGTTGCGCATGGTGCTGCGTGTGCCAGCGGCACTGGAGCCGCCGCGCGAACAGCTGGCCTATCGCCTCGGCTCAGCTCCACCCAAACGCATGACGCCACAGCGGGCCCGCGTGCTCGACATCGCGCGCGACGGTTTTCCGCTCTCCGCCAGCGAACTGGCACAGGCGGCAGGCGTGGGCAGTTCGGTGGTCAAGGCCATGGCCAAGGATGGCGCTCTGGAGACAGTCCAACTTCCCGCGCTGCGGCCCTTTGCGCGGCCTGACCCGGATGCGGAGGCCTTCGCGCTCTCACCTGATCAGACTGCCGCGGCGGAAGAGCTGCGGGCTGCCGTGCTTGAGGGCAAGCACAGCGTCACGCTGCTGGATGGTGTCACGGGTTCGGGCAAGACGGAGGTTTACTTCGAGGCCATGGCGGAGGCCCTGCGGCAGGGAAAACAGGTGTTGCTTCTGCTGCCGGAAATCGCCCTCACCGCGCCCTTCCTCGCGCGTGTCGAGCGCCGCTTCGGGGTGGAACCTGCGGGCTGGCATTCCGACCTGCGCCCGCGTGAGCGCGAGCGCAGCTGGCGCGGTGTTGCGGATGGTTCGGCGAAGATCATCGTCGGCGCGCGTTCGGCCCTGTTCCTGCCCTGGGCCAATCTCGGCCTCATCGTCGTCGATGAGGAACATGAAGGCGCCTACAAGCAGGATGAGGGCGTGGCCTATCACGCCCGCGACATGGCGGTGCTCTATGGCGCGCTGGCGCATTTCCCTGTCATCCTGTCATCGGCCACGCCGTCGCTCGAAAGCCTCGTCAATGTGGACCGGGGCCGCTATGCCAGCGTGAAGTTGCGGGATCGCCACGGCCGCCCCGAACTGCCGGAGATCAGCCTCATCGACATGCGCACGGCGCAAGTGCCCGCAGGCTCGTGGCTCTCGGAACCGTTGCTGGCGGAAGTGAAGGCAGCACTCGATGCGGGCGACCAGGCGCTGCTCTTCCTCAACCGCCGGGGCTATGCGCCACTGACGCTCTGCCGGGCCTGCGGGCATCATCTCGATTGTCCGCAATGCGCCGCCTCCATGGTGGAGCACCGCTTCCGCCGCGTCATGCAGTGCCATCACTGCGGCCATCAGGAACCCGTGCCGCTGGCCTGCCCCAAATGCGGCACGGAAGGAAAGCTGGTGCCGGTGGGGCCGGGGGTGGAACGGCTGGCGGAAGAGGCGGCGCGGCACTTTCCGGAGGCGCGCATGGCGATCCTCTCCAGCGACATCACGCGCGGCGTGCTGTTGCGCGATGTGCTGCGCGAGGTGGCGGATGGCGTGCACAATCTCGTCATCGGCACGCAGCTTGTGGCCAAGGGCCATCACTTCCCGCACCTCACCTGTGTGGGCGTGGTCGATGCCGACCTCGCCCTCGAATCATCCGATCCGCGCGCCGGGGAGCGCACCTGGGCGCTGCTGGCGCAGGTGGCGGGCCGGGCAGGGCGCGGCGAAAAACCGGGCCGGGCTTTCGTGCAAACCTATTCGCCCGACCATGCCCTGATGCGGGCGCTGAAAAGCGGCGACCGGGACGCCTATTACACGCAGGAGAAAATCATCCGGCAGGGAGCGGGCCTTCCGCCTTACGGGCGGCTGGCGGCGCTGATCGTGTCGGACACGGATGCGGCAGCGGCGGAACGTTTCGCCAAGGGCCTGGCGCGAAGTGTTCCGTCCACGGATGATGTGCAGGTGCTCGGGCCCGCGGTGGCGCCGATTGCCGTCATCCGCGGGCGGCACCGCTGGCGGCTGCTGGTGAAGGCCGGCCGCGAGGTGGACATCCAGGCCTTCCTCAAGCAATGGATCGGCGAGGTGAAGACCAAGGGATCACTCAAGCTGCAAGTAGATGTGGATCCCTACGATTTCCTGTAAGGAAGCGGACCCCCTCCGCCCTTCGGGCACCTCCCCAGCGAAGCTGAGGGAGGGCATTTGATGCGGGCTTCCCCTGAACATTGAGAGCGCTGTTTCAACCACGCTCCCCCAACTTGTTGGGGGAGCTGTCCGAAGGACTGAGGGGGCCTTACGAGAACTGCCACTCCATGTGATTGCGGTAAAGTTCCCCGGGGCGCAGGATGGATGAGGGGAAGGCCAGATTGTTGGGGGCGTCGGCCACGTTCTGGGGTTCGATGGCGAGCGCGTGGGAGCGTTGCAGCGGGCCGGTGTGGCCGGTCATCTGCGGCTGCCAGTGGATCGCCGTATAGGTTTGCATGCAGCCTTCCGTGGTCCATACCTCCATGCGGCGGCCGGAGCCGGGATCACGCAATGTGAGGCCGTGCTTCATCGTGCCGCGCGGGCCTGAGAGTTTGGTGCAGAAGTCATGGTCGTCGCGGATGGCGCGGGACTCACGGAAATCAAAACGCGTGCCAGCCGTCGGCTCGATCTTCCCCAGCGGCAGTAGCAGGTCGTTCAGCGGGAAATAGCGTTCGCCCATCACCTGCAATTCATGATCCAGCACCGAACCGCCTCCCGCCAGGTTCCAGTAGGCGTGGTTGGTGAGATTGCACACGGTGGTGCGGGTGGTGCGGGCCTCCAGCGTCAGCGCAAGGGTGTGGCCATCAAGCGTGTAGATCGCCTTCACATCGAGGTTGCCGGGGTAGCCTTCTTCACCATCGGCTGAGTTGAGATAGAAGGTCACGCGGTTGCCGTCGCGCAGCCAGTCCCAGCGGCGGGCATGGAAACCCGTGTCGCCGCCATGCAGCTGGTGCGGACCCGCGTTGGCCTTCAATTGCACGCTCTCGCCATCCAGCGGGACAGAGGCATTGCTGATGCGCCCGGCATGGCGGCCGCAGATGGCGCCAGCAAAAATGTCGCCCGCCATGATCGCCGTCTCCGGCCCGGAACCGAAGCAGGTCTCCACGCCATCGACGAGGCAAGACGCAATGCGCGCCCCCATGGGGTGGAGGGCAACAATGATGCCGGGCGAGGAGAGCGTGATCATCACGCCACCTTCTGCAGTTCCCTGAGGATGGCCTCGCCCATCTGCGTTGTCGTGGCATTGGCCGGGGCCGCATCACTGGCGATGTCCCTGGTGCGCAGGCCTTGTGCCAGCACGGCGGAGATGGCGGCGTCGAGCTTGTCGGCCCACTCTCCCATGTTGAGTGAATAGCGCAGCGCCATGCCGAACGAAGCGATCATGGCAATGGGGTTGGCGGCACCGGTGCCCGCGATGTCGGGGGCCGAGCCATGCACCGGCTCATAGAGCGATTTGCGGCGCTTGGTCTTGGCATCGGGTGCGCCGAGCGAGGCCGAGGGCAGCATGCCGAGCGAGCCCGTGAGCATCGCCGCCACGTCCGAGAGCACGTCGCCAAAGAGATTGTCGGTGACAATCACGTCATACTGCTTGGGCCAGCGCACAAGCTGCATGGCGCAGTTGTCGGCCAGCACATGTTCCAGCTGGGCGGTGGGGTATTCGTCCTTGTGGATGCGGGTCACCACCTCGTTCCAGAGCACGCCCGTCTTCATGACATTGCGCTTCTCGGCCGAGGACACCTTGTTCTTGCGGGTCTTGGCCAGTTCAAAGGCGACGCGGGCGATGCGTTCGATTTCAAAGGTGTCATAGACCTGCGTGTCGATGCCGCGCTTCTGGCCGTTGCCAAGGTCGGTGATGGTCTTGGGTTCGCCGAAATAGACGCCGCCCGTCAGTTCGCGCACGATGAGGATGTCGAGGCCTTCCACCACATTCTTCTTCAGCGAGGAGGCATCGGCGAGGGCGGGATAGCAGATGGCGGGGCGCAGGTTGGCGAAGAGGCCAAGGTCCTTGCGCAGGCGCAGAAGCCCTGCCTCGGGGCGCACGTCGTAAGGAACCTTGTCCCACTTCGGCCCGCCGACGGCGCCAAAGAGCACGGCGTCCGCCGCCTGCGCCTTGTCCATGTCGGCATCAGAGACTGCCTTGCCATGGGCGTCATAGGCGGAACCGCCGACGAGGCCCTGGTCGGTCTCGAATTTGGCGATGCCCTGGGCATTCATCCAGGCAACGATCTTCTTCACTTCGGCCATGACTTCAGGACCGATGCCGTCGCCGGGGAGATAGAGGAGATTGTGGGATGCCATGGCTGCTCTCGCGAAAGGGTTGGTTTCGCGGGCTGAGGTAGCGGGTTCAGGCGCGCAAGACAAGCGCGCAAGACAAGCGCGCAAGATCAGGCGCGCAAGATCAGGCGCGCAAGAACTGGCGCGCCCGCTGCCACCGCTCCGGTCAGGCGACCTTCATCACCCGCACCACCTTGTAGGCCATCAACTCGTCATCCTCGCGGACCGAGACATATTCGCCCGGGCGGAAGACATGGTCGCCAAAGCGGTAGCCCGCCTCGTCCTCCTCCTCGTCCGAATGGATGTCGTAGTGGAAGGCCCAGGAGCCACCGCGCTTGCGCACGAGATGGCCGATGTCATCTTCCTCGTCGGGCCGGAAGCGGCGCACGCGGCAATGGTCGCGGTCCTTGAGCCAGCCATCGGCGTCAATGCGGCCATCATCCTTCAGGGGGGCGGCAAATTCATAGCCAATGTCATGGGCCCCTTCCGGGTATTCCTTGCAGCGGGCCAGTTCCAGCCTGATCTTGGACAGGGACATTCCAATCTCCAATCGGTTTGGTCGTAAGGGTTGTCAGTGCGACATCAGGACCGGGCGGTCGAGGTTCTGGATCACGTGGCGCGTGGCTCCGCCGAAGACAAACTCGGCAAAACGGCTGTGGCCATAGGCACCCATGACCAGAAGCCCTGCGCCGTGGTCATTGGCGGCCCGCAGCAGCGTTGCTCCCGCACTCATGCCGTCGGAGGCGACACTGAGGATTTCCACCTTGATCTTGTGGCGGGCCAGGCCTTCGGCAATGTCGGCGCCACCCATCTGTCCACGTGGGGCTTCATCGACGCGGGCCAACTGCACGCGCTTGGCCTTTTTCAGCAGCGGCACGGCATCAAAGGCGGCGCGGGCGGCCTCACGGCCACCATCCCAGCCGACAATCGCTTCGCTGTAGTTGATTTCGGCATTGCCCTTGCGGGGCAGCACCAGCACCGGGCGGCCTGCGGCAATGACCACGCGTTGCACGAAGTCATATTCGGCACCGAGCGATTCATCGGGGTTGACGGCGGAGACCACCACGAGATCGGAACTGCGGCATTGCTCCACCACAACGGAAGAGAGCAGCGGCGTTGTGGCGTCCACCTCCTGGAAGGCGAAGGACAGGCCGTCCTGCTTCATTGCCTCTTCGAACTTCGCCTTCACCTCGGCCTTGTTGGCGATGTAGTGCTTGCGGTTGCCGTCATAGACATCCGGCACGGCCGCCAAGCCTGCGTTGGGATAGACCTGGATTCCCGGCACGATGTAGAGGCCGGTGACATGGGCGTCGTGGTCGGCACCCAGCTTGCGGCCCGCCGCGATGAGCTGTGGCACGCGGTCAATTTCGGTGAGGCAGACGAGAATGGTTTTGTAGGCCATGGCAGTTCTCCTTCGACGCATGCGAATTCTCCCTCCCCAGACATGTGCCTGCCTTGATCTGGAACAAGGCGTGTGGCGCATTTGCCGCAGGAGGACCCCCGGGCTGCCTATTTACCTTAACACGCAATTGCGGGCTGTGACCATCACGGCCCGCCCGCGGTTCAATCGTCCTGCGGTTGCGTGAAACCTCTGTCGGTAACTGCAAACGGGTGTGTCGGAATCTGCCTGTGGCCCGGGATGCTCTGTCCTCAGGTGGAGACCCAATCCATCGTCCATCCTTCTACCGTCAGCCCGGCGCAGGCCGGGCCAAGGCTTCCGTCGGTTCTTGCGTGTCTCAGGTCTGCGCCACTTTCTGCGATGGCAACATGCAAGCCCCGGCCCGGCCTGCGCCGGGCTGACGGATCAAGAGGGCATAGCCTGAACGTGTCAGACCCAACAGAATTGGTGCCTCACTCCGCCGCCTGCTTCCGCATCGGGTTGTTCGGGTGGGTTGTCCAGTTGGCGTAGTCCGGCGAGATGGGCTTGTTGGTGCGCGGATCGACACCGCTGGTCTGGCGCACCATGGTGATGCAGCTCTCGACCGGGCAGACTTCCACGCACAGATTGCAGGCCACGCATTCGTTGTCCATGACCTCGAAGTGGCGCTTGCCGTCCTTCTCCTTCATGATGGCCTGGTGCGAGGTGTCCTCGCAGGCGGCGTAGCAGCGGCCGCACTTGATGCAGAGATCCTGATCGATCTTCGCCTTGGAGATGGCGTTGAGGTTGAGGTACTGCCAGTCCGTGACATTGCCCACGGCGCGACCGCGGAAGTCGTCGATGGTGCGGTAACCCTTCTCGTCCATCCAGCGGGCGAGGCCGGATTTCATTTCCTCGACGATGCGGAAGCCATAGGTCATGGCAGCAGTGCAGACCTGCACCGTGCCAGCCGACATGGCGATGAACTCGGCGGCATCGCGCCAGGTGGTGACGCCGCCAATGGCGGAAATGGGAAGCCCGCGGGTCTCGGGGTCACGGGCAATCTCGGCGACCATGTTCAGGGCAATGGGCTTCACCGCCGGTCCGCAATAGCCGCCATGCGAGCCCTTGCCGTCGATCGTTGGCACCGGCGCAAAATTGTCGAGGTCCACCGAGACGATGGAAGAGATCGTGTTGATGAGCGAGACAGCATCAGCGCCGCCGCGCATGGCGGCGCGTGCGGGATAGCGGACGTCGGTGATGTTGGGCGTGAGCTTGACGATCACCGGCATGCGGCTGTGCTGCTTGCACCAGCGCGCTACCATTTCGATGTATTCGGGCACCTGTCCCACGGCCGCACCCATGCCGCGCTCGCTCATGCCGTGCGGGCAGCCGAAGTTCAGTTCCACCGCGTCAGCGTCGGTTTCCTCGACGCGCTTGAGGATCTTCTTCCACGGCTCTTCCTCGCATGGCACCATGAGAGAGACGATCATGGCGCGGTCCGGCCATTCGCGTTTCACCTTCTTGATCTCGCGCAGGTTCACTTCCAGCGGACGGTCGGTGATCAGCTCAATGTTGTTGAGGCCAAGGAGGCGGCGGTCCGGCCCGTGGATGGCACCATAGCGCGGGCCATTGACGTTGACGACGGGCGGGCCTTCCTCGCCCAGTGTCTTCCACACCACGCCACCCCAGCCTGCCTTGAAGGCGCGCACGACGTTGTATTCCTTGTCGGTTGGCGGAGCGGACGCCAGCCAGAAGGGATTGGGGGATTTGACGCCAAGAAAGTTGGAGCGAAGGTCAGCCATGGGTGTTCTCCTCAGGCGCTCAGGAAGGCATGGATGGATTCGGCGGCACGGCGGCCATCATCAACGGCGGCAACGGTGAGGTCTTTGCCACCTGCGGCGCAATCGCCACCCGCCCAGATGCCGCGCACCGAGGTGCGGCGGTCGGCGTCGACGCGGATGCGCCCGCCATCAAGGCTGAGGGCGCCGCCGTTGACATCGATGAAGGTCTGGCCGATGGCCTTGAAGATCATGTCGGCCTCAAGTGTGAAGGTCTCGCCGGTTCCCACCAGTTTGCCCTTCACGTCCTTCATGTATTCACAGGTGAGGCCCGTGGCGCGGCCATCGGCCACGACAACCTTCTTCGGTGCCACCCAGTGGCGAATCTTCACGCCCCTTGTCTGGGCCAGTTCCTGTTCGAAGCGGCTGGCCTTCATGTGTTCCTGGCCGCGGCGGTAGAGGATGGTCACTTCCTCGGCACCCAGCAGCTTGGATTGCACCGCCACGTCAATCGCGGTCATGCCGCCGCCGATCACCAGCACCCTGCGGCCCACAGGCAGTTTGGCAAGGTCCTTGGCCTGGCGCAATTCGGCGATGTAATCGACCGCGTCCTCGATGCCCTTGCTGTTCTCGTCCTTCACGCCCAGTGCATTGACGCCCTGCAGGCCCATGCCGAGGAACACCGCGTCATGGTTTGCCTGCAGGTCGGCGATCTTCAGCGCCTTGCCCAGCGCCTTGCCGTGCTCGACGGTGATGCCGCCAATCGACAGCACGAAGTCCACTTCCTTCCGGGCGAAATCATCGACGCTCTTGTAGGAGGCGATGCCATATTCATTGAGGCCGCCGGATTTGGCGCGCGCCTCGTACACCGTCACGTCATGGCCGCGCATGGCCAGGCGGTGGGCGCAGGCGAGGCCCGCAGGGCCGGCACCGACCACAGCCACTTTCTTGCCGGAGGATTTGGCCCGCCCATAGGGATGCTTCTTTTCCCCCATGGCGGCGTCGGTGGCATAGCGCTGCAGCATGCCGATCTTGACGGGCTTGCCTTCCGAGGTCTGGCGCACGCAGACTTCTTCGCACAGCGTTTCCGTCGGGCAGACGCGGGCGCACATGCCGCCGAGGATGTTCTGGTCAAAAATCGTCCTTGCTGCCGACTTGGGGTGGCCCGCCTGGATCTCGCGGATGAACATCGGAATGTCGATCGAGGTCGGGCAGGCGGTCTGGCAGGGGGCGTCGTGGCAGAAGAAGCAGCGGTCCGCTTCCACCAGCGCTTCATGATCGGTCAGGCGGGGATGGAGATCGCCGAAGTTGGCGGCGTAATCCTGTTTCGTGAGGCGGCCCGCCTGAATGTCGGCAGGACGGACTTTCTTCGCAGGCGCGGGCTTTGCAGGCGCGGGCTTTGCCCTGGCCGCTGGTTTCGCCGCCTTTTTCACGGCGGCTTTCGCCTTCACAGGTTTTGCCTGCTTGCGCGCAGCCGCCTTCCTTGCGGCCTTTTTGGGAGCCTTTTTCTTGGCAGCCATCGGTGTCTCCTCCGTGAGACGATTTTTGATTTTCACGAAGGTTGGCAGATTTTGTTCAAATGGTCAAATTTCCGAATCGGGTGGACGGGAGGCCCTCGCTCCGCCTATGTTTTGTATGACAATTCAAGCCGAGGCCCCCATGTCCAAGTCCCCCACAAAGCCGCTCAAGTACCGCTCGCAAGCCTGGTTCGACAATCCGGCCAATGCCGACATGACGGCGCTCTACATCGAGCGCTATCTCAACTACGGTTTCACGCAAGGCGAATTGCAGGGCGGCAAGCCGATCATCGGCATCGCGCAGACAGGCTCTGATCTCTCTCCCTGCAATCGGGCCCATGTGGACTGGGTCCGGCGCGTGCGCGACGGCATCACGGCAGCGGGCGGCATTCCGCTCGAGTTTCCCATCCATCCGATCCAGGAAACGGGCAAGCGCCCCACCGCCTCCATCGACCGCAACCTTGCCTATCTCTCGCTCGTCGAGGTGCTGCACGGCTATCCGCTGGATGGCGTGGTGCTCACCATCGGTTGCGACAAGACCACGCCCGCCTGCCTGATGGCAGCGGCGACGGTTGACATTCCGGCCATCGCACTTTCCTCCGGCCCCATGCTGAACGGTGACTACAAGGGCCAGCGCACAGGTTCGGGCACCATCGTCTGGCTGGCACGCGAGAAGCTGGCGACGGGCGAAATTGACTACGATGGCTTTGTCGATCTCGTGGCCTCATCAGCGCCATCGACCGGCTACTGCAACACCATGGGCACGGCCTCCACCATGAACTCGCTGGCCGAGGCCCTGGGCATGTGCCTGCCCGGCAACGCCGTGATCCCCGCGCCGTACCGCGAGCGTGGGCAGATGGCCTACGAAACGGGCAAGCGCATCGTCGAGATGGTGGAAGAAGACCTCACGCCGTCGAAGATCATGACGCGCAAGGCCTTCGAGAACGCCATCCGCGTCAACACCGCGATTGGCGGCTCCACCAATGCGCCTAACCACCTCAATGCCATCGCGCGCCATCTCGGGTTGGAACTCGATGTCATCGACTGGGAAAGCCAAGGCTATGACCTGCCTCTGCTGGTCAACCTCCAGCCTGCAGGCGAGTACCTCGGCGAGGACTTCCACCGCGCCGGCGGCGTGCCGTCAGTCGTGGCCGAGCTGATCGCGGCAGGCAAGATCCATGAAGACTGCATCACCGCCAACGGCAAGACCATTGGCGAGAACTGCAAGGGCAAGTTCTCGTGGAACCGCAAGGTGATCCGCGACTACAACGACCCGCTGAAGAAGCGGGCGGGCTTCAAGATGCTCAAGGGCAACCTCTTCGACAGCGCCATCATGAAGACGAGCGTCATCTCGGAAGAGTTCCGCCAGCGCTATCTTTCCAACCCGAAAGACCCCAATGCCTTCGAAGCCAAGGCCATCGTTTTTGACGGGCCCGAAGATTATCACGCCAACATCGACAACAAGGCGCTCAACGTGGATGAGAACACCATTCTCTTCATCCGTGGCGTGGGCCCGCTCGGTTATCCCGGTGCGGCGGAAGTCGTGAACATGCGCGCGCCGAATTACTTGCTTGAGAAGGGCGTGCGTTCGCTCCCTTGCGTGGGTGATGGCCGCCAGTCCGGCACCTCAGGCTCGCCTTCGATCCTCAATGCCTCGCCGGAAGCGGCAGCAGGTGGTGGCCTTGCACTTCTCAAGAATGGCGACATGGTCAGGATCGACCTCAACACCGGCGACTGCAACATGCTGGTGGGCGAAGCGGAACTGAAAAAGCGCCGCGATGAACTGGAGAAGAACGGCGGCTACAAGGTGCCGGAGTCACAGACGCCCTGGCAGGAAATCTTCCGCAAGGAAACCGACCAGCTGGCACAGGGCATGGTGCTGAAAGGCGCCACCAAGTTCCAGCGCGTCGGCAAGGTGCACCCGGTGCCGCGGGACAATCATTAACCTGGTATTGGCAGGGCATTGACGGGCATGAAGCGTCGTATGTTCCTCGCCGGTGCAGCAAGTTCGCTTCTTGCGGCACCCGCTCTTGCGCGCAAGGACCTCAAGGAGGCGGAATGGGTCATCGGCATCATTCCGGAAATGCCTTTCGACATCCAGTTGATGAATCTGGAGCGCATTCCCCCGGCCTTCCGCCGACAGGATGTCAGGTGGGGCGGGCGTGAAGAGGCGGGTTCGGTGATCGTGGATGTTGCCGCGCGTCATCTCTATTCCATCCAGGGCAATGGCAAGGCCATTCGCTTCGGCATTGCCGTGGGGCGTGAAGGTGTTGGCTGGGCGGGCACAACTGTGGTGGGCCGCAAGGCCAAATGGCCGACATGGACACCTACCGCGAACATGCGCCGGCGCAATCCAAAACTGCCCGTGCAGGTCAAGGGCGGCCCGGAAAATCCGCTGGGTGCGCGCGCGCTCTATCTCTACCGTGATGGCCGCGACACACTTTACCGCATCCATGGCACCAACGAGCCGTGGTCCATCGGCAAGGCGGCATCGTCCGGCTGCTTTCGCATGCTGAACGAGGATGTCTTCGAACTCTACGGCAGCGTTCCCGTCGGTGCGCGTGTCTACGTGCGCTAGCAAAACAGCCTCGTGCCGCAAACACGCTTGAACTCGTTCTCAGCGTGGCGGATATCGGAAGGATGGCAGCCAAGCCGGCCCGTCCTGCAGAATCGCAGACTGCGTCAAAACTGCGCCCGTGCCATCGTCAGCAACGCCACCGCCAGGAACAGCGCTCCCGCGATCCTGCCGGTCCAAATGGTCAGCGCTTGGTGGTCCGTCAGGAAATCCCGGCTCTTGGCCGCCGCCAATGCCAGTCCGCCATAAATCGTGCCCTGTGTTGCGATGGTGATCAGCCCCATGGGGATGGCTTGCAGCCACGCCGGCCCATATTGCGGCAGCATGAATTGCGGATAGACGGCGAGCGTGAACATGTAGGCCTTGGGGTTGAGCACGCAGGTGACGAAGCCTTGCATGAAGGCCTGCTGCAACGACACTGTGCCCGCCGGGGCGAGACATGAGACGGTGATGGAACTCCGCACCAGCGTCCAGCCGATCCAGGCCATGTAGGCGGCTCCGGCGAGCAGGATAGCCGTGAATACAAAGCCGGGCAGCACCGTGAGCGCGTCGACACAGATGGCGGCGAAGACCGTGTGGAAAATGCCACCCAGCATCACGCCCGCCGTGGCGGCAAGCCCGCGCGCACGGCCTCCCGTCAGGGCATTGGCGATGACAAAGAACATGTCCATGCCCGGCACGATGATGATGCCGAAGACGAGGACGAAATAGAGCCAGAGATTTTGTGCGTAGGTCACGACATGCTCCAAATAGAACGGCCCGCTGACGGGATGTGTCAGCAGGCCGCTGGAAAAAGATGAAGTTGTGGAGTGTGCCGGAATCTACCTGGTCACCTGCGCAGTGTCAAGCACTTTTTTCCTACGTCAGGTGTTCCGCTTCCGCGCCGCCAAAGTGCGCAGGCGCAGTGCGTTGAGGCGGATGAAGCCTGCGGCATCCTTCTGGTCGTAGGCGCCGCGGTCATCTTCAAAGGTCACGAGGTCATTCTTGTAGAGTGACTTGGGGCTCTTGCGACCCACCACAATCACGTTGCCCTTGTAGAGCTTGAGGCGCACCTCGCCTTCCACATGCTCCTGGCTCTTGTCGATCATGGCCTGCAGCATCTCGCGTTCGGGCGCAAACCAGAAGCCGTAGTAGACCAGTTCCGCATAGCGCGGCATGAACGAGTCCTTGAGGTGGGCGGCCTCGCGGTCGAGCGTGATCGACTCCATGGCGCGGTGGGCCACGCCCAGAATGGTGCCGCCCGGAGTTTCATAGACGCCGCGCGACTTCATGCCGACGAAGCGGTTTTCCACGAGGTCAAGGCGGCCGATGCCGTTGTCATGGCCCAAACGGTTCAGTTCCGTGAACAGCGTGGCGGGGCTCATGGTCTTGCCGTTGATGGCCACGGGGTCGCCGTTCTTGAAGCTGATCTCGATGTAGGTCGGTTTGTCCGGGGCTTCCTCCGGCGCGATGGTGCGCTGGTAGACATACGGCGGCGGCTCTTCCCACGGGTCCTCCAGCACCTTGCCTTCCGACGAAGAGTGCAGCAGGTTGGCGTCAACCGAGAAGGGGGCTTCGCCAATCTTGTCTTTGGCCACCTGGATCTGGTGGGCCTCGGCAAATTCGATCAGGTCAGTGCGGCTCTTGAACGCCCATTCGCGCCACGGTGCGATGATCTTGATGTCGGGGTTCAAGGCGTAAGCCGTGAGTTCGAAGCGCACCTGGTCGTTGCCCTTGCCGGTGGCGCCATGGGAAATGGCGTCGGCACCGGTCTTCTCGGCGATCTCGATCAGGCGCTTGGCGATCAGGGGGCGCGCGATGGACGTGCCCAGCAGGTAGACACCCTCATAGACGGCATTGGCGCGGAACATCGGGAAGACGAAATCGCGGATGAATTCCTCGCGCAGGTCCTCGATGAAGATTTCCTTGATGCCTAGCAACTCGGCCTTCTTGCGGGCCGGCTCAAGCTCGCCGCCCTGGCCAAGGTCGGCGGTGAAGGTCACGACCTCGGCGTTGTATTCGGTCTGCAGCCACTTGAGGATGATGGAGGTATCCAGCCCGCCGGAATAGGCGAGCACGACTTTGCGGATTTTCTGCTTGGACATGGTGTTTCCCGGATGGCCCCCGCGAAGGCGGGAGCGGCGCGTTTCGGCACTGCGCTTACACGGGCAAAAAAGGGCAGGCAAGGCCAGCGGCGGCCCCGGGCCTGCCCTTGCGTCATTATTGCTGGTTGTCGGCGTCGATCTGGTTGATCACCGTCATCAGGCCGAGTTCCGGCGAGGCGGCGCAGGCCTCGCCGATTTCCTTGCCCGCCACTTCGAAGGAATCCATGTCGATGGTGGTGTCACCCGCCTTGCCGCCATAATAGCCATGCAGCCAGATCAGCAGGTAGCTGCCCTCGTCGGCATTCATGGTGGCGAGGTCGGAGCACTTGATGGTGGAAATGTCGATCACTTCGGCGCGCGCCGGAAGTGCTGCAAGGGCCAGGAGGCCCGCCGCAAATGCAATTGTCTTGAACATGTGTTGCCTTTTCGTCTTGCCCCGGTGGCAGGCTTCTAGCGGGCTTTCGCCTGCGCCGGAATGTCCATTCGCGTCCGGGCACAAAAAAGGGGGGCGGCCCGGCCGGACCGCCCCCCATGTTGGATGCCGTCTGCGGCCTCAGAACGGCAACAGGCTGACAACCTGGAAGTCGGACTGCAGCGGATCATTGCTCCACACGGCGGCTTCGCCCTGGATGAGGAGACGGTAATCCACGTCGCCCGCGCCATTCCCTTCAATGTCAATTTCCAGAAGCTGTCCGGCTGCCGTGGTGGTGAGCCGCACTTCGGCCTGTCCCGTGCCGGAAAAAGCCGCGTCGCCAATGAACGTGAGGGGCCCCGCCAGCTGGGTGGACTGGAGGTAGATCGTGTCGGCCGTTGCAAAATCGGTGATCGTGTCGGTGATGGTGAGGCCGGAGGTGTCGCCGAAGCTGAAGGCAAACTGGTCGGCACCTGCGCCACCCGTCACGGTGTCGGCGCCGCCGGTGCTGGTGAAGCGGTCATCGCCGGCACCTCCACGTAGCGTGTCATTGCCCGCACCGTCGCGGATCAGATCATTGCCATTGCCACCGTCGATCAGGTTGCTGACACCAAAGTCGCCAAATCCGGCAAACAGCGAGTCGTTGCCGTCACCACCGAAGATCGTGTCGCCGCCCGTGCCGCCGTTGATCCAGTTGTCACCGGCATTGCCCGTGAGGGTATCGGCAAACTGGCTGCCCTGTATGTTCTCGACATTGCGGATGGTGTCGCGACCCGCGCCCACCGTGTTCTGCTGCGCCGTGAGGGCAAGGTTGACGGTGACGCCCGCCGTCAGGGTGGCGCGGCCATAGTCCACGGTGTCGATGCCCAGTCCGCCGTCGATGATGTCGTTGCCGATGGCGCCATTGTCGCCAATCAGCTGGTCGTTGCCGTCACCGCCATTGAGCGTGTCACTGCCAGCCCCGCCAAACAGCGTGTCATGGTCCTGGTCACCATAAAGGATGTCATTGCCATCGCCGCCGTCCAGCGTGTCATTGCCCTCGTGGCCATAAAGGGTATCAGTCCCGGAGCCGCCCGCCAGCACGTTCACGCCGGCATTGCCGCGCAAGGTGTCGGCATAGCGTGTGCCGATCACATTCTCCACGTTGATGATGGTGTCGATGCCGGCGCCTGAGGTGTTCTGCGCGGTGCTGAGGCGCAAGTCCACACGCACGCCACGCGTTCCCGCTGCCGTGCTGTAGTCGATGGTGTCGATGCCCGCGCCGCCATCCACGACATCGTTGCCATTGCTGCCGGAGTCCGGGCGCAGCGTGTCGTTGCCGTCGCCGCCGTAAAGACGGTCGGCACCGGCACCGCCTTCGAGGATGTCATTGCCGCCCATGCCCCAGAGTGTGTCGGCGCCCGCGCCGCCGATCAGCGTGTCAGCGCCATCAAGGCCGTAGATCGTGTCGTTTCCGGCGAGACCATCGATCAGGTCACCCAGCAGGTATTGGGCGGTGATGGTGTCATCGCCCGTTGTTCCAAAGGTAAAGGCGGTGGCTTTTGCATTGATCGGCATTGTTCTTTCCCCGGTCGCGTTTGTGTCGAGATTGCGGGACACAATCAGCCACCATGAAGCTGACAATTGCCTGACAATTTGAGGTTGAGTCGTCTGTTGCGACCATCTGTCACTGACGATGTTACAGACATGTCGCCAATGGTCATGCAGGACGTGACGTCAGGCCTGTGCGTCCAGGCTCACGCGGTCCTTTGCCCTGATCCGCTGGCTTTCGCTCTTCAGTTGCCCGCAGGCCGCCATGATGTCGCGGCCGCGCGGGGTGCGCACCGGGCTGGCATAGCCCGCCCTGTTGACGATCTCGGCAAAGGTCTCGATCGTTTCCCAGTCGGAGCATTCATATTGCGTTCCGGGCCAGGGATTGAAGGGGATGAGGTTGATCTTGGCGGGAATGCCGGCCAGCAGTTTCACCAGCCGCTTGGCATCGGAGGGGGAATCATTGACGCCCTTCAGCATCACGTATTCGAAGGTGATGCGGCGCGCGTTGGAGAGGCCGGGGTAGTTGCGGCAGGCCTCCAGAAGTTCGGCCAGCGGATATTTCCTGTTGAGGGGAACGAGCTTGTTGCGGATCTCGTCGGTCGTGGCATGCAGCGAAATCGCCAGCATGGTGCCGATCTCGTTGCCGGCGCGGGCAATCTCCGGCACGACGCCGGAGGTGGAGAGCGTGATGCGGCGGCGCGAGAGTGACAGGCCTTCACCATCACTGGCCAGGTCCATGGCCTGCTTCACATGGTCGAAATTGTACAGCGGCTCGCCCATGCCCATCAGCACCACATTGGTGATGTAGCGGCCCGATGACGGCGGCTGCGGATTGGCGGCAAGGTCATCCGGCCAGTCCTTGATGCGGTCCCGCGCCAGCATGATCTGGCCGACGATTTCCTCCGCCGTCAGGTTGCGCACCAGCTTCTGCGTGCCGGTGTGGCAGAAGGTGCAGGTGAGCGTGCAGCCGACCTGGCTGGAGATGCAGAGCGTGCCGCGCCCTTCCTCGGGTATATAGACCGTCTCGATCTCGACGGGCCGGCCTGCGCCGCGCGGCGGAAAACGAAACAGCCACTTGCGTGTGCCGTCGTTGGAGATCTGCTCCTCGACGATCTCGGGTCGGGCAATGGTGAAATGCCTCGCCAGCGTGACGCGCAAATCCTTCGAGATATTGAACATCTCGGAAAAGTCCGAGACGCCGCGCACATAAAGCCAGTGCCAGAGCTGCTGGACGCGCATCTTCGCCTGCCGCACCGGCACGATGCCCGATGTGATCAGCACCTCCGCCATCTCGGCGCGGCTGAGGCCGATCAGAGTCGGTTTTTCCACCAGCGCGACGCGGGGCGGAACGGCGTTGCGCGCCTTGTCGGCGATGAGGTCTATAGAAACGGCCATGTCTGATCGATCGGTTTGGCTTGCGGCTGGGAGGTTAGCGCTCCGGCCGCCACATATCATGGGCCGGCCTCGACGTCACGCGCCGCCCGGAAGCCTATATGGCGAGGCGGTATTGCTGCCGCAACCATCCGAGCCGGTTCGATGAGCCTCGCCGATCTCCCTGCGGATCGCGAAAGCGGCTTCGCGCAAGCCGGCCGGGCCGGCGCGAGCCGTCTTTGCCGGTCAGTCGCCCTATCCTATTTGCACTTGGCGATGGAAGAGAGCGCTGCCGAGATGCCCTTGAGGGAGAAGACATAGGATGTCGCCGTGCCGCGGCTCGACTTGGCCTGGATCTTCATGTCGGAGCCACCTTTCATCGCGGCGATCAATTCCGGCTCCTGCGCGGCGTTCTCCATCCAGGCGGACTTGCCGCGCGTGAACATGGAATAGTTCTTGTTGCCGACGGAGACGGAGACCTTCGAGTTCTCCTGGAAATTGTAGGATGCGATGAACTGCGGCTCGTAGGTGACGTTCTGGCCGGGCTTCTGGCTGACGAAGAAGAAGATGTCGCCGTGATCCACGCTGGTCGGCTTCTTGTCCGTCGGAACGGTGAGCACGTAGCAGACCTTGCTGCCGTTCTGGGTGTAGCTGTAGGTGCCCCAGGCGCTGTGCTGGCCGATCTTGGTGGCCGACTGCGCGAGAACCGGTGTGGCGAGGCCGATCGCGAGGAGGCCGGTGAGTGTCGAAATCAATCCGCGCATGTTGGTTGATCTTGTCCTTACGAAATGATGCGTGGACGAGGTCGCCGGCGACGACCCGTTCGCGTCACTTTGATTTAATCTGGGTTACCAAACGATGAAGATTTCCGAAAGAAAAGGCTTCCACCGCCGGTGCCCCGCCCTGATCCCGCTGGCGCAGCCGATATGCGCAAGCGTTCCGTCCCTTGCCGGGATTGAACGGAGGAAAGCGGCGAGAGTTTGACTTATCCCGTATTCTTGCACCCGGAACGGGTTCGCCGGGTGCAAGGTCACCAAAGCGTGATCAGTCGGCTTCCTTCAGCGCCGCACGGGCGGCGGCGCGGTGCGCGGGCTTCAGATGGGCGGCGATGGCCGATATGGCGGCGGTCAGCACGGCTGCGTCGTCGGTGAAGCCGAGTCCAAGAACGAAATCGGGAATCGTGTCCGTCGGCAGCACGAAATAGGCGAGCGCGGCAAGGATGATGCCCTTCACGCGCAAGGGCGTGCGCTTGTCCATCGCGCAATAGTATGCGGCGACGACATCCTGCATGAACGGCACGTGCCTCGCAGCACGCTTGGCCGTCCGCCAGAAATTGTCGCGGACATAGGTCTGCTGACGTGCGGTATCTGCGTTCTTCACCTCTTCGCTCCCATGCGGAC
>CALMZX010000005.1 GCA_937870685.1 uncultured Alphaproteobacteria bacterium | reverse complement strand
CAAGGAATACCAGATCATGCGCAACGCCTCGATCGCGGTGCTGCGCGAGATCGGCATTGAGACGGGTGGCTCCAACGTTCAGTTCGCGGTCAATCCCGCCGACGGCCGCCTCGTCGTCATCGAAATGAATCCGCGCGTGTCGCGCTCCTCGGCGCTGGCCTCCAAGGCCACGGGCTTCCCCATCGCCAAGGTCGCGGCGAAACTTGCCATCGGCTACACACTTGATGAACTGGCGAACGACATCACCGGTGGTGCGACACCCGCGAGTTTCGAGCCGACCATCGACTACGTGGTTACCAAAATTCCGCGCTTCGCCTTCGAGAAGTTCCCCGGCGCGCAGCCACTGCTGACGACCGCGATGAAGTCTGTCGGCGAAGTCATGGCCATTGGCCGGACCTTCCAGGAAAGTTTCCAGAAGGCGTTGCGTGGTCTGGAGACAGGACTCTCCGGCCTCGATGAAGTGGTGATCCCCGGCCTCGGCGAAGGCGATGACATGGCGGCGATCCGTGCGACGCTGGGCCAGCCCACGCCGGACCGTCTGTTGAAAATCGCACAGGCCCTGCGCCACGGTGCAACAGTCGAACAGATCAATGCATCGTGCCACTACGAGCCGTGGTTCCTGCGCCAGATCGAAGAGATCGTGCGCATGGAAGAAACCATCAGGAACAAGGGCTTGCCGCGCGATCCTGAGAACCTGCGCAAACTCAAGGCGATGGGCTTCTCGGACAAGCGGCTGGCACAGCTTGTGAGGCTCACGGAAGCGAAGGTTGCGGCGCACCGGCGCAAGCTCGGCGTGCGCCCGGTGTTCAAACGCATCGATACCTGCGCCGCCGAATTCGCATCGCCCACGGCCTACATGTACTCGACCTATGAGACGGGTCTTGCCGGTGATGACGGCAACGAGGCCAAGGTCTCGGACAAGAAGAAAGTGATGATCCTCGGTGGCGGACCGAACCGCATCGGCCAGGGCATCGAGTTCGACTATTGCTGCTGCCATGCCTGCTTCGCGCTGCATGACGCGGGCTACGAATCGATCATGGTGAACTGCAATCCGGAAACCGTGTCCACCGACTATGACACGTCGGACCGCCTGTACTTCGAGCCGCTGACGGCTGAGGATACCCTCGAAATCATCCATGCCGAACAGAAGCGCGGTACGCTGCATGGCGTGATCGTGCAGTTCGGCGGGCAGACGCCATTGAAGCTCGCGGGCGCGCTTGAAGAGGCTGGAGTGCCCATCCTCGGCACGACGCCGGACGCCATCGACCTCGCGGAAGACCGCGACCGTTTCGCCAAGCTGATCAAGAAGCTGAAGCTGCGCCAGCCGGAGAACGGCATCGCGCGCTCCGGGCCTGAGGCCAAGAAGATCGCCAAGAAGATCGGCTTTCCTGTCGTCATCCGGCCGTCCTATGTGCTGGGTGGCCGCGCCATGGAAATCGTCAGGGATGACGCACAGCTTCAGCGCTACATCACCGAAGCCGTTGTCGTCTCGGGCGACTCGCCGGTGCTGATCGACAGCTATCTCTCCAATGCCACGGAAGTGGACGTCGACGTGATTGCCGATGGCAAGGACGTGTATGTCGCCGGCATCATGGAACACATCGAGGAAGCTGGCATCCACTCGGGTGACAGTGCCTGTTCGCTGCCGCCCTATTCGCTGAAGGCCTCCGTCATCGCGGAGTTGGAAGAGCAGGCGAAGAAACTCGCCATTGCGCTCAAGGTCGTAGGCCTGATGAATGTGCAGTTCGCGGTCAAGGATGATGTTGTCTATATCCTCGAGGTGAATCCGCGCGCCTCGCGTACCGTGCCGTTTGTTGCCAAGGTCATCGGTGAGCCGGTGGCCAAGATTGCGGCGCGTGTCATGGCTGGCGAAAAGCTCGGCGGCTTCAAGCTGAAGCCCAAGAAGCTGGCCCATGTGGCCGTGAAAGAGGCTGTGTTCCCCTTTAACCGCTTCCCCGGCGTGGACGTTCTGCTGGGACCGGAGATGCGCTCCACCGGCGAGGTGATCGGCCTCGACAGGAATTTCGACATGGCCTTTGCCAAGAGCCAGCTGGGGGCGGGCATGCGCATTCCGCTGGCTGGCACGGTGTTCGTGTCAGTGAAGGAGAGCGACAAGACCCGCGTGCTGCCCGCCATCAAGAAGCTGGCCGAACTGGGCTTTGCCATCCGCGCCACGGGCGGCACGCATGCCTATCTGGAAAGCAAGGGCATCGTCACGGCCAAGATCAACAAGGTGCAGGAAGGCCGCCCGCATGTGGTGGACGCCATCAAGAATGGCGACATCCAGCTGGTGCTGAACACGACCGAGAGCAAATCGTCGGAATCGGATTCCAAGTCGATCCGCCAGACCGCCGTGATGCAGAAGGTGCCGTATTACACCACGCTGCCTGGCATCCTCTCGGTCACCAAGGCCATTGCCGCGCAAAAAGCCGGCACGATCACGGTGAAGCCGCTGCAGGATTATTTCGCATAAACGCTCGAGAAGGGAACGCAGACGATGACCATTGCCCTGAAGACCACCACGCTCGCCCGCTCCGGCCATGTGATTCCGGCCCTGTGCTTTGGCACCTCTGGCCTGGGCAGCATGCCGGACACTTACGGCTACGCGGTGGATGACGCCCGCGCTCGCAGCACGCTGGATGCCATTCTCGATGGTCCGGTGAACTTCATCGATACCTCGCGCAACTACGGCATGGGGCGCAGCGAGCAACGCATCGGCGAGGCGCTCAAGGCGCGCGGAGGCCTGCCCAAGGGCTTCATCGTCTCCACCAAGCTCGACCGTGATGCGGACAACAAGTTTGATGGCGCGCAGGCACGGCGCTCCATCGAGGAAAGCCTCAAGGCACTGGGCATCGCATCGGTTGACATCCTGCATCTGCACGATCCGGAATATGCCTCCGACCTTTCGGACGTCACCAAGAAGGGCGGTGCCATCGAGGCGCTCATGAAGATGAAGGAAGAGGGCCTGTGCCGTGCCGTCGGGCTCGCCGCCGGCCGCACCGACGTCATGATGCCGCTGCTGCGCGACTTCGATTTTGACGTGCTGATCAGCCACAACCGCTACACGCTTCTGAACCACCACGCCGTGCCGATGTTCGAACTGGCGAAGGCGCGCAACGTGGCTGTGATCAATGCCGCTCCCTATGCCAGCGGCATTCTCGCGAAAGGTGCGTCCAAGCAGCCGCTGTATTCATACATGCCGGCCAGCGACGACATCAAATCCCGCGCCAATGCCATTGAGGCGCTGTGCGCGAAATACGCCGTTCCCATGGGGGCGGCGGCGCTGCAGTTCTCGCTGCGCTCGCCCCATGTGGCCTCCACGATCATCGGTGTCACCTCGCCCGAGCGCGTGAAGCAGACCATGGATTGGGCCGCCCACACCATCCCTGAAGTCCTGTGGAATGATCTTGCCGCCCTGCCGGTGGACATGGGCGACCCGGAAGCAACCCGTGTTTATAAGCTGGGGTGAGGGAAAGCCGTTTCGCTCTCCTTCCAGCCACCCCTTGCAAAATCAGCGGGAATGGGCCACATTGAGGAATACCCGGCGGGCGTGAGCCCTTGAGCCGGGTGTTTTCTTGTTCAGGTCGCCGCCAGTGAGCCTTGGGTTTCCGGGGCGGGCGGACCCTTGCCGGATGGAAGTGACGACGATGGAAAAAGTGCCGATGACCGCCGATGGCTACAACGCCCTGATCGATGAGGTGAAAATCCTCAAGACGGTGGAACGCCCGCGCATCATCCGCGCCATCGAGGAAGCGCGCGCCCATGGCGATCTCTCGGAAAACGCCGAGTATCATGCCGCCAAGGAAGCCCAGGGCTGGAACGAAGCCCGCGTCGCCGAACTGGAAGACAAGATTTCGCGTGCCGAGGTGATCGACGTGTCGAAGCTTTCGGGCGATACCGTGAAGTTCGGCGCCAAGGTCACCCTCATCGACGAGGACACCGAAGCCAAGGTCATGTACCAGATCGTGGGCGACTCCGAGGCCGATGTGAAGAAGGGCCGCATCTCGATCTCGTCTCCCATTGCGCGCGCCATCATCGGCAAACGCAAGGGCGACAGCGTGGAAGTGGCTACCCCCGGCGGTGGCAAGTCCTACGAAATTGACAAGGTGGCCTGGGGCTGACGTCTCCGGGCTGTTCCCTGTTGCGCTGCAACAGGGCAGGGATGTTGACTTACATCAAGGCACATGTGCCCCCGCCTGACGCATGAATGGCCTTCCCGACATTGCGGAGGCTGTTTCATGAAGAAGATTCTCTGTGCAACCGATGGCACATCCCATGGCGAAAAGGCGGTGGCCTTTGCGGCGCGCATGGCGTCGCTTGAGAAGGTGCCACTTTCCATCTGCACGGTGAACATGATGTCCGGCGGCATTCGCGGGCCTGCTGTCTACGCGCATTCTGACCGCGAGATTTCCAAACTGCTGACGGATGCGGTTGCCATGGCCAGGAGTGCTGGCGCGGAAGATGTGAGCGCCATCGAACTTGACGCCCGCGAGGTGGCTGATGCCATCGTCGCCTATGCCAACCGAGAAGGCTTTGACCATATCGTCACCGGCACCGGCGATCCGCGTGGCGTGAAGCGGCTTGTGCTCGGTTCCGTTGCTGCCACCGTCGCCGCCTCGGCAGATTGCGCGGTCACGGTGGCGCGCTGATCAGCGCCGCCACGTCTGTCATGGCGTGGACAGCAGCCGCGTGAGTGCGGATGCGTGGGTTTGCGCCAACGCTTCCTGTCCGAATGCCGAGAAGTGCACGTTTGATGGAAAGAAGGCGGCAGGCTTACCGTTGATCGCCTGGGTGTAAGCCCCTGTCTCATCGATGAATGTGTAGCCGATTGTGGCGGCCTCCTTCGCCAGCCAGTCACGCTGGGTGGTGTGAAGGGCTGTCATGGCCGGTGCAATGGAAGGATCGTTGAACCGGGTCGTTGCGCCGTAGGCTGTGTAGGCCGCCGGGACCAGCATCACCACGGGCAGGAAATTGTTGGTGCGTGCCAGAGCAACGAATTCGGTGAGCGCGGGCCTGCAGGCTTCCACCTGGGCCGGATCGGCCAGCAACTCGCGCGCCAGTTTCAGCTCGTCGAGGTCGCCGTTGCGGATGTTGAAGGCAAAAGGCTTGCCCTCCACCGTGGCACTGAAGCGGAAGTCTTCAGCCGTCTTGCGCCGCAAGGATTTCACAACGGCATTGCTGCCCGCGTAGAGGAAGTTGAGGGCGTAG
Source organism: uncultured Alphaproteobacteria bacterium (assembly GCA_937870685.1). GTDB lineage: Bacteria > Pseudomonadota > Alphaproteobacteria > Rhizobiales > Aestuariivirgaceae > Aestuariivirga. The sequence continues at coordinate 19,163 of CALMZX010000005.1, read as the reverse complement.
CTGTAGCGCATGGGGTTGAACGCCGAGGAGGGGCGCTCGATGGTGCGGCCTTCGCCTTTTGTCACAAAGGCCTTGTGCAGTTTGCAGTCGCGTACGTCATTGGATTCAGCATAGGCCATCACCACCATGCGCGGCTTGAGTGCAAGGCCGTGGGCACGCAGCACTTCCACATAGTCGTCGGGCCCCACGCCGCCGACGGTCATGTTGTAGGTCTTGAGGCCGGTGATCCTGCCGAGTTGTGCGGCGAAAGTCTGATCCGGCTGCACGCCGGTGCAGCTGGGCACGGATCCGCCGAGAACCAGCACGTCAAGCGGAGCTGCCTCGTAGGCACCCTTCGGGTTGCAGAAGCCATAGGCGTCCGAAGTCTGTACTTCCAAAGCGCCGGCTTCGCGGTCGGCGGTGTCGGCGGGCCAGAGGTATGTGGCGTTTGGCTCGAACAGGGCGATGTCGCGGCCCTTGTCCTTGCGCTCCGCATTGCTGAGAATGCGGTATTCGCGCGCTGTCGGAAGGCCGGATGCCGCCGCGATGGAGGCGCGCAGGTTGGGGTCGAACTTGGCAAGGAAGGGCAGGCTGATCAGGCCTGGCGAGATGCGCAGGGCGGTTTCAAATAGGGCAAGACCGACGAGCAACATCACGCCCCAGACCGCCAGGGTCTTGCTCCGGTCAGACGATGTGCCACTCATTATGGGTCCTGTGTGCTTGCTGATTCAGATGCGGCGCGCGGCGCGCTGGATGGCCCAGAGTGCCAGTCCGGCGAGAAGGCCCCAGAAGGCAGCGCCGATGCCGAAGAGAGTGATGCCGGAGGCCGTGGTCAGGAATGTGACCAAGGCCGCCTCGATTTCCTTCGGCTGCTTCATCATGGCGGAAATGCCGCCCATGAGGGGAGCAAAGAGCGCGAGGCCGGCGATGGCGGTGACGAGGTCTTTCGGCAGGGCACCGAGCAGGGCCACGAAGGTTCCCGCGGCGAGGCCGAAGATCACATAAAGCACCGTGTACGGATAAATCATCTTCCAGCGCTGGCCCGGATCGGGGTGTGCGTCCGGACCTGCCACCATCGAGGCGGTGATGGCCGCGAGGTTGACGGCATGGCTGCCGAAAGGCGCTGCCAGAATGGAGCCTATCCCCGTCACCAACAGGCAGGCGCTGACCGGAGGCTGGTAACCATTGGCGCGCAACACGGCAAAGCCCGGCAGGTTCTGCGAGGCCATGGTGACGAGATACAGTGGCAGGCCAATACTGATCACAGCCTGCAGGTTCCACTCGGGCCAGTCGAAGGTCAGTGGCGTCACGGCCATTGTCACACTGCCGGAGAAACTTCCGCCAAGTCCGGCGAGGAGAAGGCCCAGCGCCACGATCACCGGCACCGTGTACATGGGCACCACGAAACGCAGCGCAAAAAAGGCGAGCACAAGCGGCACGACATATTGCGGCGAGGCCAGTGCGGCAGGCGGCACGCCCAGCACGTAACGCAGCAAAACGCCCGCAAGCATGGCGGCGGCGATGGAGGCCGGCATGCGTTCGATGGCGCGGGCCAGTGGTGTGATCACGGCCGTGAGGACCATGAGGCCGCCTGCGGCAATGAAGGCACCAATGGCCTGCGGGAAGGTGATGCCGCCACCACTTGTCGCCAGCAGAACGGCGCCGGGCGTGGACCACGCCACCATGATGGGTAAACGGTAACGGACAGCGAGGATGAATGACGTGATGGCCATGGCAAAGCAGAGCACCGCTGCCGCCGATGCCTGTTGTTCCGGATTTGCACCGACGGCCCGCAGGCCCTCGATCACCACAAGAATGGTGGAGGCAAAGCCCACGATCACCGCCGCCTTGGCGGACGAGAAGAGCGAGGCCCAATGGCTGCCGGTGCCGGGGTTTCCTGTGCCGGGGCTTCCGGTGCTGGCTGTTTTCGTGGTCATGGCAGAGGCACTTCCGGCTCATCCTTGGCGACATGCAGGATGAGCGAGGTTTTCACGCTTTCGACATTTGGGGCTTTGGCGAGAGCGCCCATGACAAAGGCCTGGATCGACTGCATGTCGCGGGCCACGCATTTGAGGATGAAATCGGCGCCGCCGGACACGGCATGGCACTCGCGCACGATGGGCCAGCCCTTCACCCGGCGTTCGAAATCCGCCATTTCGCTCTGGGCCTGGCTCTTGAGGCCGACGAGGGCAAAGAGCTTGACGCCATAGTCGAGCATTTCGGCATCAAGCTGGGCGCGGTAGCCCTTGATGTAGCCCACCTTTTCCAGTGCCTGCACGCGCCTCAGCGTGGGCGGCGGCGAAAGCCCCACGCGCTGGGCCAGGTCCACGTTGGTGACGCGCCCGTCCTTCTGCAGTTCACGCAGGATCTTCCAGTCGATGGTGTCGAGCTTGGCCATGGTGACGGCCTCTATAGCAACAATATTTCGCAGCGGAAGCGCCGCGCAAAAGAAAACCCCGGCTGGAGGGCCGGGGCTGGAGTTTCAGGCGGGGAGGGATCGATCGGTTTGCAGGGGATCGGGGACGCCTGAAGGAGAAAGATGAGGGAGAAGGGGGAGGAACCGGAGCCAGCCTTGGGTCTGGCGAGGGGGCGGGTTGAACAGGCCTTTCGGCGTCGGCCCCGGTTCATGCATCCGTGCTGCCGTCCAGCGCCCGGATGATTGGTGAAGGGTTATTCCTCGGAGCAATCCTCAACAGCGCACTCCTCGACTTCGAGGGTGCCAAACTGCGGGAAGGCCTGGTTCTTTTCGATGATGGTGATGTTGGCCGGGTTGGAGACCACGTCAGCGGGGGCGATCGAGGCCACGGCGGTGGCGGCGGAACCGATGACGGCGAGAACGAAGAGTGTGTAGCGGATCATGTGAACCTCCCTGGTTCGATTATGGGAGGACACTAGCGAGCGCTTCAGGAACCCACGCTGAATGGGCCGTTCATCTGGCGTTTAGATTGGCCCGGGGCAGTGGGATTACCTTGCCGCCAGCGGCAGCGGGGCGGTCAAAGGCTTCCAGCCAGTCCATGGCGGCGCTCACGGGCACCGGCGGAGAGAACAGGTAGCCTTGGCCGTAGCCGATGCCGAAGCTCTTGAGAATGTTCAGGGATTCGTGATCCTCGATTCCTTCGGCGATGATCCGCATGCCCAGTTCCTGGGCCAGCGCGGCGGTGGCCTTGATGACGGCGCGGCGGCGCAGGGCGTCATCGTCGTTGTCGGCAAGGCCGCGCACAAAGGTGCCGTCAATCTTGATCAGGTCCACCGGAAAGCGGTGGATGTGGCCGAGCGAGGAATAGCCCGTGCCGAAATCATCGAGGGCGATCCGGGCCCCGGTCGAACGCAGGTTGGCGAGCATGGCGCCCACATCCTCGTCCTGGCGGAAGAGGGCGGTTTCCGTGATCTCGAAGACCAGTGATTTGGCGACCTGCGGGTTGGCACGCAGGCGATTGACGAGGTCACCGACAAAACTCTCGGTGATCTGCTTGGGCGAGAGGTTGATGGCGAGGTAGCGGCCGCTCGCCGCGAACTGCTTCTGTTCGCGACCGGCAATGGTGATGCCCTCCGCCACCGTCCAGCTGCTGATGCCGCCGATCAGGCCTGTTTCCTCGGCCGCCTTGATGATGTCGGAGGGCGAGACTTGCCCGCCATCGGCGGACTGCAGGCGGAGCAGGGCCTCAACACCAACAGGCTTCAGGGTGTCGAGGTTCAGGATCGGTTGGAAATGGAAGCAGAAATGGTTGTTCGCGAGCGCCTCACGGATGCGGCGGACCATGCTTTCGCGTGCCGCGACCCGCGATGTCAGCTCGTCGGAGAAGCGGGTGACGCAGTTCTTGCCGGCCTGCTTGGACTGGTACATCGCGAGGTCGGCCAGACGGAGGATGTCATCGCTGCCGTTGCTGTCGGCGAAGCTGGCAAAACCGATGGAGGTGCCGACGTTGGCCACGGCCTCGCCGATGCGGAAGGGATTGGCGAAGGACGAGATGATGCGGTTGGCCACGATGGTGGCGTCGCTGGCGCGGCTCATGCCGTGCAGCACGACGGCAAATTCATCGCCGCCGAGACGGGCGAGGAAGTCCTTGCGTGAAATGCTGTTGCGCAGGCGGCCGGCGGCGGCGCGCAGCAACTGGTCGCCGGCCTCATGGCCCAGCGTGTCGTTCACGGTCTTGAAGTTGTCGAGGTCGATGAAGAGCAGGGCGCAGTTGGCCCGCTCGCTGGGGCAGGCATCCTGCAGCAGTGTCAGGTGCTCGAACAGGCCCTGGCGGTTGGGAAGCCCGGTGAGATGGTCGGTCACAGCCTGGCGGCGCAGTTCCACCTGGGCCTCGCGCAGGCCGCTGATGTCACTCAGCACGCAGAGCTTGGAGACATGCTTGGCGTCGATGTCCGGAACGACGGCCATCAACACGTCGCGGCGTGCGCCGCTCTTGCAGGCAAGCGAAAAGGGAATGTCCCGCAACGGCCGCTCGGCCGAGACAATGGTCGTGAGGATGGTGGCAAAATCATCACCTGCGGGTGCCGTGAGGAAATCCGCTAGGGGTGCGCCGATGATGTCTTCACGGCGATAGCCGGTCTCGTCGAGCCAATGGCCGCTGGCGGTGATGATGGTGCCGTTCTCGTCGATGGAGAACATGAGGGCCGGTGTTTCGTTGTAGATGTAGTCGAGGCGGCGCAAGGCTTCGCTGTTGCGGCCGGCTTCGTCTTCCAGCTTTGCCTGCATGTCGTTGAAGGCAAGAATGACGCTGCCCAGTTCGTCATCCGGGATGTCGTCGATCCTGGTTGGCTTGCCCAATGTCTGCGTGGCGCGGATGGCATCCAGCAGGGCCTTGACCGGGCGACCGACAGTGAGCCGGAAGGAAAACCAGCTGGCCGCCGCCGCCACCATCAGGCTGCCAAGCAGGGCGATAAGGGTGAAGATGCGGAAGACCTGGCTGCGTTCTTCCAGCTCGGTGAGATTGTAGCGCACGCGCAGTTTTGCGCCCTCAGGCCTTTGCACCGGCACCTCGGCCACGGCCGCCGACGAGAGGCCGCGGCAACCCACACGCACGGGTGCGGTTGCGATCAGCTTGCGGTTGGCATCAAACAGCTGGGCGCAGGTCACCGCGTTGTCGGCAAGGAGCAGGCTCAGGATCGCATCCTGCTGGACCTGAATATTGCCCAGTGGCAGCTTGTTCAGCGCCGTGGCGGTGCGGGCCGTGATGCTGCCGACACGCGTGACGATCGTATTACGTTCGTTGCCAAAGGTGGCAGCACCCAGCAGATAGAGCCCTGCCGAGGACGCGAGCAGGAAGGCCGGCAGCAAGAGCCGCAGGAAGCGGTTGAGCAGCCGCGCCGTCCCGGTCGTTTCTGGCAGGAAATTCAGCAAGGTTGTTGCGCCCCGCTCCGTCAGTTGGCCATGGCCACACGGCCGTCTTTCATCATCTGCTCAAGGGCAGGGTCGGCTCCGAAGGTGGACTGGAACACCACGTAGCGGCCGCCCTCACGCGCCACATAGAAGTTGGCCATGCTTTCCTTGCCGTCGTCGTCCACCATCTCGGCGCACATCACGAAGTTGTCGCCCATGGTCATCACCTTGGGGTGGGCCTTAGTGGGATAGTAGTGTTCAAGTTCGCCTGTCTTTGCGTCGATGGCGAGAAGGGCACCGTTTATGACGGATTGGTCGATGTGACTCTGCATGGCGGCCTGGAGGGCGACAAGGTCGTTGTCGCCCAGGGAACCGGCCATCGCGGTCGGCAGCACAAGGGCGAAGGATACACAGGTGGCGGCGGCCAAAAGATACTTGTTCATCACGCATACTCCCAGAAAGTGATGCAACCTTATCTGGCGGCCAAAGGTTAACGCGACTTGATGTGGCGTGCGTCTGAACATTTCAGGATTAAAGTTGTATGAGCAAAGCCCGCACGTCTTGAAGCATCACGGGGCCAGACGGGGCCAGACGGGGCCAGACGGGGCCAGACGGGGCCAGACGGGGGCGGACGGCAAAAAACCCCGGAACGGGGTCCGGGGTTCTCTAGGGCTGGCAGTGGGATCATTTGCAGGGGATCGGGGGCCAGTCTGGGAAAGTTGCGGAACCGGGGCCAGCCTTGGGTCTGGCGAGGGGGCGGGTTGATCAGGCCTGTTGGCCAGCCCCGGTTCGCGGGTGCCGGACAATCCCTTGCGGGACCGTGCGGCAAAACTCTTACTCTTCCGAGCAGTCCTCCACGGCACACTCTTCGAATTCGAGCGGACCGAACTGCGGGAAGGCCTGGTTCTTGGCCACCACCGTGATGTTGGCGGGGGTGGAGACCTGGGTCTTGGGAGCAATCGAGGCGATGGCAGTCGCAGCGGAACCGGCAACGGCCAGAACGAGAAGCGTGTATCTGATCATCTTGAACCTCCTTGTTTCACCCGGCAGCGCCGAGCGTGAGACCGGTTCTAGTGGGGCTTCAGCGAACCCACGCTGAATGCGGCATTCATTTTCCGTTCATGAATGCGACCCTTTGGCTGCTCTCAGAATTCCCGTGATTGTGACAAAAAATCCTGCTTTTCTTGACGCTTAGGGAGTGCGTGACATGAGCAAGAACCTGAACTGGCTGTCGGCCACGAAGCTGAACAAGGGCTATCACAAGAAGGATTTTTCGCCGTCCGAGGTGGCCAAGGCCTGTCTGGCGCAGGTGGAGCGTCACGAGCCTGCGCTCAATGCCATGTCGCTCATTGACGAGCCCACCACGCTGGCGATGGCGGAGGCCAGCGCCAAACGCTGGAAGAAGGGTGAGCCGCTGTCGCCGCTTGATGGTGTGCCGGTGCTGATCAAGGATCTCGTGCTGGTGAAGGGTTGGCCAACGTTGCGCGGATCCAGGACAGTGGACCGCAATCAGTCGTGGGACAATGATGCGCCGTGCGTCGCGCGATTGCGTGAGGCGGGGGCGGTGTTCCTTGGCCTGACGACGACGCCGGAGTTCGGCTGGAAGGGCGTCACCGACAGTCCGCTCTCTGGCATCACGCGCAATCCGTGGAATACGGAGACAACGCCCGGAGGCTCCTCCGGCGGGTCCTCGGCGGGGTTGGCGGCGGGTTATGCACCGCTTGCCATCGGCACCGATGGTGGCGGTTCCATCCGCATTCCGGCAGGCTTCACCGGCACCTTTGGCCACAAGCCATCCTTCGGGCGGGTGCCCGCATGGCCGCTCTCGCCCTTCGGCACGGTGGCGCATGTCGGCCCCATGACACGGCGGGTGAAGGATGCCGCACTGATGATGAATGCCATCACCCAGGCCGACAACCGGGACTGGTTCTCGCTGCCTCCTGATGGCGCCGACTATCTGAAGGGCCTGTCCAAGGGGGTGAAGGGCCTGCGCATCGCCTACAGCCCGCGCCTTGGCTATGTGGAGGTCGATCCGGAGATTGCGGCTTTGGTCCGGGCCGCCGTGGAAAAACTGGCGGACCTCGGTGCCCATGTTGAGGAAGTTGACCCTGGCTTTTCCGATCCGGCGGAGTGCTTCCGCGTGATCTGGTTCTCGGGCGCGCGCAGTTTGCTGGGACAGTTGCCGCCGGAGAAGAAGGCGCTGCTCGACCCCGCGCTGGCCGATGTGGTGGAGCAGGCGGCCTCAATCACCGTGCAGGATGTCTTCGATGCCAACCGGGCGCGCGGCTTGCTGGGCACGCAGATGCGTCTGTTCATGGAGAAGTATGACGCGCTGCTCACCCCGACGCTGCCCATCCCGGCCTTTGCAGCGGGGATCTTGCAGCCTTCCGATCCGGACAAGCGGGGCAAATGGGTGAACTGGACGCCCTTCACCTATCCCTTCAACCTGACGCAGCAACCGGCGGCGAGCGTGCCTTGCGGCTTTACCAGGGCCGGACTTCCGGCGGGCCTGCATGTTGTCGGCCGGATGTTTGATGACCGGACGGTGCTGCGCGTCTGCCAGGCCTTCGAGGAGGCGACGGATTTCCACAAGGCAACGCCTGCAGGCTATTGAAGTGCCGTTCGCATTTCTCCCGTGGCGCGGCGTTTTTGACCGCTGGACAGGGGGCTTTCGGCTGCTATGACGGTCCAGAACAAGGGCGGACGGACTGATGTCCGCGCCCGGCCAGAGCAAAGGAGCGGCACATGATGAAGCGTATTCTCACCTCAACCCTCATCCTCGCAGGACTGAGCGGCAGCGCCTTCGCCCATACGGGCGTGGACCACGCGGCAGGCCTTGTGCACGGTTTCATGCATCCCGTGGGTGGCCTTGACCATGTGCTGGCGATGGTGGCGGTTGGCCTGTTTGCCGCCGTGATCGGTGGCCGCGCCCTGTGGCTGGTGCCTGCGAGCTTTGTCAGCTTCATGCTGGTGGGCGGCGGGCTTGGCATGTCCGGTGTCGAGATTCCCTATGTGGAAGCCGGGATCGCGCTGTCAGTGGTCGTGCTTGGTGCTGCTGTCGCCCTGCGCTGGCAGGCACCGCTGGCGGTTGCGATGGCGCTGGCCGCCGTTTTCGCCATTTTCCATGGCCATGCCCATGGCTCGGAAATGCCTGCTGACTCCTCGGGTGCCGCCTATGCCCTCGGCTTCATGGCCGCCACGGCCCTGCTGCATGCGGCTGGTGTCGGCAGCGGCCTCGGTCTCGCCCGGGTGATTGACAGCCGCATCGTGCGCGTGGGTGGTGCGGCCATCGCCGCTGCCGGGGCGGGGTTGGCCACAGGCTGGCTCTGAGCAAATCTGCAAAGTAGATGTGACTTGCGGCCCGTGCGGATTGCGCGGGCCGTTTTTTCATGGTGAGTAGCGCCCCATGAAACTCCTCACCTGTTCGCGCACCGGCGCTGTTGAAGCTGTTGATGTGCCGGAGCCTGTTGTCGGCCCCGGCGAAATCCTTGTGCGCATGGCGCTGTGTGGCGTTTGCGGCACGGACCTGATGAAGGTCTATGACCCCGACACGCCAAAGCCCGTGCAACTGGGCCATGAGATCGTGGGCCGTGTCGCCGCCCTGGGCGAGGGTGTGACGCGCTTTCGCGTGGGGCAGCGGGTGGGCGTGGCCCACCACGCGCCGGACTATGGCTCGCACTATGCCCGCCGTGGCAGCCCGACGCAGGACCCGCACTTCAAGAAGAGCAACGTCTCGCCCGGGGGTTTTGCCGAGGTGGTGCGCGTGCCTGCCGACCTTGTGCCGCACACGGTGGTGCCCATTCCCGATCACATGCCGGATGAGCGCGCCGTCTGCATGGAACCGCTGGCCTGTTGCCTGCGCGCGCTGGACCGGGTGACCTTGCGGGAAGGCGACACGGTGCTGATCGTCGGCGTGGGGGCCATCGGACTTCTCTTCCTGCCGCTTCTGCGTGACCGCAGCGTCACCGTTCTGGCCGCAGACACACGTCGTGAACGCCTGGAGGCCGCGACGGCATGGGGTGCCGCCGAGGGTTTCTTGGTTGGCGCGGATGACGTGGCCAAGGGCGCGAAGGCGGCAACCGACGGGCGCGGGGCTGATCTCGTCCTGCTGACGGCGACCAATGCCGCGACCATCGCCCTGGCACTGGACTCCGTCCGCGATGGCGGCGTCATCCTGCCCTTTGGCGTCAAGCCCGGCATGATGCCGCCGGTAGACCTGTGGCAGCTGTACCGCCGCGAGGTCAGCATCACCACGAGTTACTCGGCCACGCCGGAAGGCCTTGCGCGTGCCATGGCCATTCTGGCGCGTGACGGCTATGCGCTCGAAAAAACCATCAGCCACCGGCTCCCCATCACGCGGGCAAGCGAGGGCTTTGCGCTGCTGCACGACTTGAAGGCCTCGAAGGTCGTGATCTCCGGCTGAGCGGCGGCTTTCCCGTCTGTTCCCTCAAATTTGAGCAAATTGCGAAAGACCGCACTGAGATGTGCGGTGCTATGGCGGAGATGCGGGGGCGCCACATCGGAGAATGAAACCAGTGTCCCGTCTTTTCGCGCGCTTCCTGCGAGACCTGCGTGGCAGCATCTCACTGAATTTTGCCCTGTGCGCCGTGCCCCTGCTGGCAGCCGCGGGGGGTGCCATGGATTATGGGCGCTGGAATGACGCGCATGTGCAGGTTGCCGCTGCCGTTGACGCGGCCGTGCTGGCGGGCACGCAGGAACTGGTGGAAAGCGACGGCGACGGTGAGGCCGCGCTTGCGGTCGCGGCGAAATATTATGAGACGGTGGTCACGGGCCAGGTGCCTCTCAGCCAGAACAGCGTTGTCTTCTCCCTCAATGACAAGAAGACCGGCGTGAAGGCCACGGGCAAGGCGACGATCGAGACCAGCCTGCTGAAGGTCGTCGGCCTCGAAGAAATTGATGTGTTCGCATCCAGTGCTTCGGAAGCGGTGGAAGCGGATTACACGCCTGGCAATCCCGGCGGCGACCTTGAAGTGTCCGTCATGCTCGACGTGACGGGCTCCATGTGCAACGACGGCGAAGGCCCGTGCACCACATCGACGAAACTCACAGGTCTCAAGCAGGCGGCGAACAAGCTCGTGGACACAGTAGTCTGGGACGACCAGTCGACCTACACGTCGCGCATTGCTATCGTGCCGTTTTCCACCCGGGTGCGCGTGGGCCAGGATGGGGCGGGAACGTCAGCCATGGCCACCATGGCCGGCATGCCCGCGGGCTGGACCGGATGGTACGAGATGTGCATCGATGCCTCGGGCTCGGGTGCCAGCGAAACCGGCGGCAACTGGACCTGCAACAAGACGCAGGTGCAGAAATACTCCAACTGGAAAGTGATGCCCTGCGTCACCGACCGCTTCTACAATTCCTCCGGCAAGTTCGATTTCACCGATGATGCGCCCGGCCCGGGCAAATACCTCAACGCCCACGACGGCTCGCGCGGACCCACCTATGTGGACAGCACCAACACCAAGGCCACGTCCGGACTGGGCAACAAGAAGACTGATCCGGCCGAGCACTGGAACTATGACGATACCGGCTACTGCTACGACGTGGCCAACGCCAATGAAGTGCTGCCGCTGACCAACGACAAGACGAACCTGAAGAAGAAGATCGACGGGCTTGAGGCCTATGGCGCGACCGGCGGCGTGCTGGGCACGTCCTTCTCCTGGTACATGCTGTCACCCAACTGGAAAAGCGTGTGGGGCGGTTCAAGCCAGCCCAAGGCCTATTCGCTGCTCAAGGACATGAACGACACGGGCTCGCCCAAGCTGCGCAAGATCGCCATCCTGATGACCGATGGCGTGTACAACACCTATCGCGGCTGGAAGGACCAGGACATCAACGTGCAGTCCACCAATGCCATCGCCATGTGCGCGGAGATGAAGAAGAAGGGCATCGAGATCTACACCGTGGGATTCGGGCTGAACGAGCTGACAGCGAAGGAAAAAGCCGTTGCCACCGCAATGCTCAAGTCCTGCGGCACCGACATCGAGCACTTCTATTCCTCGATCAACACGGCGGAACTGGTCAAGGCCTTCGAGACAATCGGCAAGAAGGTCTCCTCGGCGAACATCCGGCTCATCCGCTGACACGGCGGCTTTCCGACCGTGCCTGCCTGTGGCACACAGCAGGGCCGGAGAGCCACATGATCAGACCCGCAACACCTGCCGATGAAGCCGCCATCCGGGCCTGTGCCGAAGCGGCGTATTCCCGCTATGTCGCGGCCATCGGGCGGCGGCCCGCCCCCATGGATGCCGACTATGCGGCGCACATCGCGGCCGGCGAGGCGCATGTGGCGGTGGATGGCGAAGGCCGCCTTCAGGGCTTCATCGTGTTCTTTGAGGATGAGGGCGCCATGCAGCTGGAGAACGTCGCCGTCTCACCCGACGCCGCGGGGCAGGGCATCGGCAAGGCGCTGGTGGCCTTCTGCGAAACGGAAGCCCGCCACAAAGGCCTCACCCGCGTCAGCCTCTACACCAACGAAAAGATGACCGAGAACCTGAGCATCTACCCCCACCTCGGCTACCGCGAAACGGAGCGCCGGAGGGAACACGGCTTCAACCGGGTGTTCTTTGAGAAGTGGCTGGGGTGAGGGTGTAGGTTCGCCAAACAGAATCCTGTTTACTGGAGGATTTTATCCAGTATATTGGACGAATGGGTATTGATCTGTTCATCGCACAGCGTGTTCGCGGCCTGCGGGCGACGCGCGGATTGTCTCTTGAGCAACTGGCTGGACTCAGCGGTGTGAGCAAATCCATGATCTCACTCATTGAGCGCGGAGAGACCAGTCCCACCGCCGCGGTTCTGAACAAACTTGCTGATGCGCTGGGCATTTCACTACCGGCACTGTTTTCCGGTGAGCCGGAATCCGCCGCCCTGCCAGTGTCCCGGCCTGCGGATCAGAAAGTGTGGACAGACCCGCAGTCCGGGTATGTTCGGCGCAGCCTGTCTCCGACCGGCGTTGCCTCCCCCATTGAGTTGGTGGAAGTCCTGTTTCCGCCGGGCAAGAGCGTCACGTTCGAGAATGCAACACGCAGCATCGCGACCCACCAGCAGATGTGGGTGCTTGAAGGTGAAATGACTGTCAGTCTTGGAGATGAGACGTGGTCCCTTCAAGAGGGCGATTGTCTCGCCATGGTCCTCGGCCAACAACTCTTGTTCCACAACCCGTCACGAAATCCCGCGCGCTATGTGCTCGCGCTCACAACTCTTCCGGCAGTAGCGAGGGCATCACAATGAAGACCACAACCACTGTTGACTGTACGCTGGAGCGGCACGGAGCCGCCATCCTCGACATCTTCAATGAGGCCATCGCGCATTCGACGGCGCTCTATGACTACAGGCCGCGCGCGATCGAGAGCATGCCGGGCTGGTTCCAGGGCAAACTGGCGGGCGCATTTCCGGTCATCGGATTGGAGAATGACGGCGGAAAATTGCTGGCCTTTGGCAGCTACGGCACATTCCGCGCCTGGCCCGCCTACAAGTATTCGGTCGAGCACTCAGTCTATGTGCACAAGGACCACCGTGGCCAAGGCCTGGGCCGGGTTGTGCTTGGTGAATTGATTGCTGCCGCCAAGCGGCAGGAAAAACACTGCATGATCGGCGGCATTGATGCGGCCAACACGGCCAGCATCAGGTTGCATGAACAATTGGGTTTCCGTCACACCGGCACAATCCCGCAAGTGGGTTTCAAGTTCGGCCGCTGGTTGGACCTGGCATTCTATCAGTTGTTGCTGGAAACGCCCGCGCGGCCCGTCGATGGCTGAGCAACACGTCATGATCACATGCGGTTCGCCCCCATGATCCATCCCGTGACAGTCGCCATATTGGTTGCGGCAGGGGCCGCTCTGGTGCTTCAGAACCTGCTCATGGTCCGCATCAGTTCGGCGGTATCGTCGGCCGCCGTGGCATTGCTCGTCAACTCCGTGGTCGGATTTGCGCTTCTGCTGGCACTTGTGCTCGCGAGGCAGGGATGGTCTGGTTTGGCCGATGCTGCGGGTGGTTTGCGCCCGTGGGCCATAGTCCCGGGGCTGCTTGGCTCATTCTTTGTCTATGCAGGCCTGTTTGGCTACCAGCGGATCGGCGCGGCTGCGACGATTTCCATTCTCGTTGCCAGCCAGCTGATCGTCGGCCTTGCCGCAGATGCAGTGACATCGCGAACTGGCGGGACACCAGTGACGGTCTCCTCACTCTTTGGCGCAGTACTTCTTTTCGCAGGCGCGGTCCTGATCACACAGGCGCGTGCCTGAACAGAGCTGCGCATGGTGCGCTTGATACATAAGGCCGCTTGGAACTGGCTGGGGGACTAGGATTCGAACCTAGACTAGCGGAGTCAGAGTCCGCTGTCCTACCGTTAGACGATCCCCCAACAAGGGCCGGAAGGTTGCTCCGGCGCGTTGGTTCGGGTGCTGATAGCCGCGCTTGCTCCGTCTGGCAAGGGCATTGACGTGTGGCGACGGGGCAGGCGGATGTTGCCTGCCCATATTCCTCACGCGGCGCTTCAGCCTAGGTGCGGAACTGTTTGAGAAGGCTTGCCAAATTCTGTTGCGACGTGGGCACGGGGCCGCCCGGTGCCGGAGCCGGGTTGACCGGCTGGGTGCGGCGGAGCGAGGGCTGGCCGGGGGCCGGTTGCGCCGGAGGCGGCGGTGCGGCCTGGCCGAAGCCCGTGGGCGCGCCACGGTTCAATTGCTGCTGTGCCGCCTGCTGGGCGGCGAGGCGCTGGGCCAGTGCCAGGGCAGCGGCTGACTGCACGGGTTGGCCGGGAGCAGCATGATGGGCAGCATGTTGGACTGGATGGCCAGGCTGCGCCGCCTGTGCGGCGGGTGCGCCTGCCTGCGGAGGCGTCTCGGCGGAGTAGCCCGCGGCATCGGGATTGTAGGTCTGGGCCCGCCAGCGGTGCACGATCTCCTGCAGGAAGCCATCGTCGGGCAAATCCTGTGCCCAGTTCTTGGTGAAGCTCGCGGTGTTGGAGCGCGGCAGTTCATTCACCGGCAGCATGTCGAACTTGATGCGGGTCGGCAGCGCCACGCCTTCGCCGAAGGTGATGGCTTCGCCCGTGCCCATGGTGGGCATGAATTCGAGCAGCGAGGCGGCGGCATCGGAAATGCCGGCCTTGAGGATCTGCTGGTCCTTCTCGTTGGTCAGGCGCAGCGAGAAAATGGTGTTGCACTGGGAGAGAATGGTAGGATCAAGTTCGGCCGGGCGCTGTGTGACGATGCAGAGCGAGACGCCGTACTTGCGGCCTTCCTTGGCGATCTTTGAGATGGCGCGCTTGGTGGGTTCGAAGCCCAGCGTCTTGTCGTTGGGCACGTAGCGGTGCGCTTCCTCGCAGACGAAGGTGATGGGGATGCGGCCGGCACTCCAGACGCCGAAGTCGAAGGCAAGGCGTGCGAGAACCGAGACGACGACATTGATGATTTCGGAAGGAAGACCGCCGAGTTCGAGAATGGCGATGGGCTTGCCGTTCACCGGCACGCGGAAGATGCGGCTGAGAACGGCGGCCATGTTGTCCTGCACCGTCAGCGAGCCGAACATGAAGCTGTAGCGCGGGTCGCGGCTGATTGCTTCCAGCTTGGCCTTGAGGCGCTTGTAGGGTGCCAGTTCGCCGCGCAGGTCGAGCTTGCCGATGTATTCCTCCAGCACGCCGGTGAGATCGGAGGTACGGAAGGGAATGGGCGTGTCCACGCCGATCGACTGGTTGTCGATCAGGCTGGCGCGCGCGTTGGATTTGTCGCGGCGCTGGTTGTTCATGTAGCGGATCTTGGCCTGCGGAATGAGTTCGCGCAGGATTTCCACGTCGGCATCGCGGTTGGGCTGCGAGCCGATGAGGATTTCCACGGCTTCGTCGAAGTTGAGCAGCCAGAAGGGCAGCGACATGTTCTCCGGCGTGATCACTTCGGAAATGCCCTGGAAGGACTGGGCATATTCGCGGTGCACGTCGAGCAGCAGGATGTGGGCCTGCGGGTTCTTTTCGAGGATGCGGCGCAGGATCAGCGCCACGGTGCAGGACTTGCCGGTGCCGGTGGTGCCGAGGATCGAGAAATGCTTGCCCAGCATGTCGTCGACCTTGATCATCGCGGGGATCGTCGGGTCCTGCTGGATGTGGCCGACGCGCACCGAGCTGTCGGTGTCGCAGGCATAGGCCATGGCGAGTTCGCTGCGGTTGGCGCGGAAGACCGGGTCGCCGAGCGAGGGATAGTTGGACACGCCGCGGCGGAAGGATTTGGGATTGCCGTCCGGGCCCTTGGGCAGTTCGCCGATGAATTCCACTTCGACGATGCGCATCTCGCGCTCGTTGGCGTTCTGCGAGGGCATGGGCGACGACAGGGCGGAAACGAGGGCCAGCGTGATGGCATGGGCCGTGTCGGCCTTCAGCAGCGTGCCGATTTCCGGGCCCTTGAGGGAGTTGGCGAAGACACCTTCGGTGGCATCGAGCAGCACGACGGCGTGGCCGCCGGTCACGGCCACGATGCGGCCCATGCGCTCGGTGGGTGAAAGTTCGGCCGTGGGCACGACGGCGGAGGCCGGGCGGGCTTCAGGGAAGGACGGCAAAGGTGCTTTGGCGGTTGCGTTCATGACAGGTTACGCGGCTCCTGATGGAGGTGTGTGGCGGCGGGCGGCGGAGAAGCTCCGGGTGATGCTGCTGCCAACGGGATGAAAATGCTGACGCGGGTGCCCACGCCCTTTGTCGAATGAATCTGAAGGTCGCCGCCGTGCAGGCGGGCCAGTGCCAGCGCGATGGGCAGGCCAAGGCCTGTGCCTTCGTGCTTTTTGTTGAAGCCTGAGTCCACCTGGCCGAAGGGGCTCATGGCGGTGTCGATTTCGGCAGCGTCCATGCCGGGGCCGGTGTCGGTCACGCTGATCGTGGCGAAGCCCGCGGTGTGCACCGACGCCTCAAGGCGCACCTTGCCCCATTCCGGCGTGAACTTCACGGCGTTGCCGAGAAGGTTGATCAGGATCTGCTTGAGGCGCAGCGGGTCGGCCAGCAGCATCGGCATCCTGTCCGGCACGAGGCTGTCCACGGAGATGTTCTTTTCCTTGGCCTTGGCATCGGTGATGAGCAGGCAGGAATCGAGCACGGCGGAGAGCGCGATCGGTTCGGGATCGACGGAGAGCTTGCCGGCCTGGATTTTCGAGACGTCGAGAATGCCGTTGATGAGCGCCAGAAGGTGCTCGGCGGCCTGCTTGATGTAGGCGGAATACTGCACGGTCTTTTCGGTGCCGGTCACGGTCTGGGTGGCGAGCATGTCGGAAAAGCCGATGATGGCGTTGAGCGGCGTTCGCAGCTCATGGCTCATGTTGGCGATGAATTCGGATTTGGCCTTGGAGGCAAGTTCGGCGTCGACCTTGGCGGCATTGAGGGCCAACGCCTGCTTCTGCTGGCGGACTCCCTGACCGATGCTCTCGCCGAAATCTGCAAGGAGTGAGCCCTCGCGAAACCAGCCTTTTCCAATGCCACGCATATTCACCGTACCCCAACTTGCTGTTCTGGCAGCAACACCTCAATTCCCGGTTAACGCTGCAGGGCCGGTTGCGTGGCGCCGTTCAGAACTTCTTTACGCTTGGGGCAAAGCTGGTAAGGTGCCCGGCAACGCAATGATTTGAGACCCTGGGCGGGTTCCGGCCACGCCGCCGTTGAGCCGCCCTCCGGTCCGGAAGGTTTGAAACGTGGACGCGACAGCCAGGACGGGGCATTCCCGCGGCAGTCAGGCGGGCCCCCACGGGCGGACTCCGCCTGCCGGGCAGCGCCGTGAGCGCGGGGACCTCGCCGCAGGGGTTGCCTATGGCGCGCTTGATCTCGGCACCAACAATTGCCGCCTGCTGGTGGCCAGCCCGTCGGCGCAGGGGTTCCGGGTGATCGATGCCTTTTCGCGCATCGTCCGGCTGGGTGAGGGGCTTGGCCATCATGGCCGCCTGAACGACGCGGCCATGGCGCGCACCATCGAGGCGCTGCGCGTCTGCTCCAACAAGCTGAAGTGGCACCGGGTGGGGCGGCAGCGGCTGGTGGCCACCGAAGCCTGCCGCCTGTCGGCCAACGGTGCCGATTTCATCGCCCTCGTTGCCGAGGAGACAGGACTGGAACTGGAAATCATCGACCGCGAAACCGAGGCCCATCTGGCGGCCGCCGGGGCGGAACCGCTGCTCGACGAAGCGGCCGAAACGGCTGTCGTCTTCGATATCGGCGGCGGATCAACCGAAGTCATGTGGGTGAAGCGCAGCGCCACGGGGGCTGACGTGCTGGCGTGGATTTCCATGGCGGCTGGTGTGGTGACGCTGTCGGAACGCCACGGCGGCGGGCGCGACGTGGCGCCCGAGCGCTATGATGCCATGCGCGCCGATGTTGCGGCCCTGCTGGCGCCGTTCCTGGCGCAGGTGAAGACATTGCCCGGCGGGGGTAACGGTCCGGACCATCTGCTGGGGACGTCGGGCACGGTGACGACCATCGCCGGCGTGCATCTGGGGCTTCGCCACTATGACCGGTCGCGCGTGGACGGCTGCTGGCTGGAGAGTCACGAGGCGGAGCGGGTGACCTCGCATCTGCGCGGCCTCTCCTATGACGACCGTGCCGCCAATGGCTGCATCGGGCGGGAACGTGCTGATCTTGTGCTGGCGGGCTGTGCCATTCTGGATGAAATCCGGGCGGCCTTTCCGGACCAGCGCATCCGCGTGGCGGACCGGGGCTTGCGCGAGGGCATTCTTGCCCAGATGATGCGGGCCGACGGCCATTTGGGAAAACGGACATGAGCAGGCCCGGATCGCGCGACAAGATGGGCGGAGGCCGCCTGAAGGTGCGGGTGAAGACCGGCAAGGGCCGCACCGTATCACAGAAGAACTGGCTGGAGCGGCAACTCAATGATCCCTACGTGCATGAGGCGCGCAAGCTGGGCTATCGCAGCCGCGCCGCCTTCAAACTCAGTGAGATCGACGACAAGTACAAGTTCCTGAAACCCGGCGGCCTTGTTGTCGACCTGGGGGCGGCTCCCGGTGGCTGGAGCCAGGTGAGTGCCCAGCGGGTGAAGTCGGTCGAGGGCAAGGGCAAGGTCATCGCCATCGACATGCATGGCATGGATGAGATTCCCGGCGTCACCATCTTCAAGAAGGATTTCTACGACGAAGATGCGCCCGCCGTTCTCATTGCGTCAATGGGCGGGGCGAAAGCGGATGTGGTGCTGTCGGACATGGCAAGCCATGCCACCGGCCATCGCCAGACCGATCACATCAACATCATCGCGCTGGTGGAGGCGGGCTATGACTTCGCCCGCCAGGTGCTGAAGCCGGGCGGCACCTATCTCGCGAAGGTCTTGCGCGGCGGCACGGAAAACCAGTTGCTGTCGGCAATGAAGAAAGACTTCGCCACGGTGAGGCATGTGAAGCCCATGGCCAGCCGCGATGATTCCGCCGAGCTGTTCGTTCTGGCGACGGGATTCCGCGGATAAGCCTGCGTGACTTCGCCCCTGTTCTTCCCGGTTACGGGATGACGATCATAGAGCCGACGTCGAGGCCCTTTGCCTTGATGCCGGGATTCGCCTTGGCGATCACCTTCCAGGCACCGCCATTGCCATAATAGGCCTTGGCCAGTTTCCAGAAGCTGTCGCCCTTCACCACCGTGTGCTTGCGCACAACCGGAATGGGGGGAGCGGGGATGGCGGCGTTGTTGGCCGCGGGCGCACCCTGCACGAAGGGCGGCGGGGGAATGTTCTGTGCGGCCACCATTGTGGCAGACAGCAAAAGGGCGGCCCCGGCGAGCGGAAGCAGGCGGTTCAGTTTCATGGTTGAGGTCCTTCGGTTCTGTGCGCCGGCAACAGGGCAGGCGCGGTGTCTTCAAGCCCGCATTCTAAAATGC
>CALMZX010000004.1 GCA_937870685.1 uncultured Alphaproteobacteria bacterium | reverse complement strand
AAATTCCGTTCGCTTCTCACGATCAAGTCCAGGGTCCAGTCTTGAGACATCTCGCATCAGTCGAGCCACGTCGTGTTGCCAAACGTCAGGCGCATCATCCCTGTCGCTGAAGCCGCTTCTCAATCTGGGAATTGGCTGGAGAATATCCCGAACCGTAACAACTGACTCCGACTTGGGTAGCTGCAAGGCTGCCAAGACGGGTAAAGGCTTTTCATGGAGGATGTCTTTTCGAACACCTACAACGATGACACGGTGACGTGCCTGAGGCACAGAATGATCTTCCGATCTGACGATGAAATCCGTCGCGGGCGGATGGGCACCTGGCAACAACATCACATCTTTGGATCGCGGTGACAGTGGAACCAGTTGATATGCACCATTTCCGACTTCCGCAAGGTCATGCAGCACGCGATCAAAAACGCGCTCTCCTTCTACGGCCGAAGAAAGAATGCCCTTGACGTTTTCCATGACAAAAACGGCAGGCTGCAACTTCTCAACGATGCGGATGTATTCCTTGTAGAGAAAGTGCCGATGGGCCTCGCTCGCCTTGTAGCCCGCGATTCCCATGTTGCGTGCGCGACCAACGAGCGAATATGCTTGGCAGGGAGGGCCCCCAATCAGGACCACATTGCTCCGGTAGGTTGAGGTGATTTCGTCCAGACGTTTGTCTATTTCCTCCTGTGCTGCAGGCGTGCCCAATTCGAGTTGTCTCGTTTCATTGCAGGCCCTGGCCCATTCGGCAGGAAAGCGTTCGGACCAATTCGGCTCAGGAATTTCGCCATTCAGAAACTGGTAATATTCATCCGGGAAGCCGGAAGGAAAATTGCGCAGGAAGCTGCGCAATCGAAGTGTCTGAAAGGCCGTAGCTTCCTTCTCGACCGAGAGTTCTATTTGAAACGGCCGCGTGCCATCCGTGTTTCTGACGGAGGAAAAACCTTCCGCCAGTCCACCAGGACCGGCAAACAGATCGACGACAGCGAATGTGGACGTCATTGACACTTCTTGCGAACCTCACCGAAACAGATTTAGACGATACAGACAGAGAAACCAGGTCGATTTGCATGGCCGACATTGTTGACAAGGCAACTCGTTCCCGGATGATGGCCGGCATCAAAGGCAAGAACACGCGGCCCGAGATGCAACTCCGGAAAGCACTTCATGCCGCCGGCTTTCGCTATAGACTGCATGCCGCCAACCTTCCAGGGCGCCCAGACTTGGTTTTGCCAAAATATGAAGCCGTAATCCAGGTCCAGGGCTGTTTCTGGCATCGACATGAAGGCTGCCCCAATTGCACATCTCCAACGTCCAACAAGCCGTTTTGGCGGGAGAAATTTTCCCGCACAGTCGAGAGGGACAGGCGGAACCTCAAACGGCTTCTGGAAAGCGGCTGGAGGGTCGCATTGGTTTGGGAATGCACACTTCGGAAAGGTGGAGAGGACGGCTGTTTCGACGCGCTCTCAAAATGGCTGAAGGGAAGGGGCAGCTTCATTGAATTGCCCGAGCGTTGACAATCTTCTCGCCAGTGATTGGGCTGCAATACTTGTTTAATGCTCTCGACATTTGGGACATGCATGCTCCGGTTCGGTCAACCCACAGCATGTCGTGAACTTTGAATCTTGTGAGCGGGGGTGCGGCGATCCGTATAAAAACCCTGCAAAAATCTAGTCCTTCAGAATTTTGGCCCCGCGCACACTCGCAAGCCCTTCCATGACGGCTTCCTGGACGAACCCGGCGGGCGCCTGCTTGGAATGCCCATCATTCAGTGCCCCGATGTAGGGAAGGCTGTTTGCGATGTGGATTTCCCGGTTAGCCGTGATGTCAAACTGATTGATCACCTCGTTTGCCTGATTGATTGCAGCCTCGGCGTTTGCCTCAGCCGTGCTGCTTTTCTCGCCCGGCACATGGGCCGGAAACAGGCGGCTGAATGCCTGGTCGAGTTCGGCTGTCCAGTTGGATCGCGCCCTGCCGGTATCGACAGGTGTGGCGTTGATCACTGTTCGCGTGACCGCCTTGGCGCAATCCTTGACCGCCTGCTCGACATTGCCTTCAACCTGGACGGACAGGCGGCTCATGCGTCTTGCAAAGTCATCAAGCCCACCCATGCGTCACCTCACCTTTCCGCGCTTCGGCCCGAAGTTAAGGCGCTTGAGCCGTTCAATGTGAAACCTGCGTCCCACAGCCCGCTTGTCCTCGGGCCAGGCTTCCGTGCGGAGGTAGACGCCTTCCGGCTGCGGCTCATAGCCGAAGATCAGCAGGAGGCCGGTCGTGGCGCGGCAGGCGTACTCGTCGAACTCCTCAACGGTGCCTCCCATGGCAAGGTGTGCATCCATCGGATCGGTGACGGCACATCCCGCAAGGCGCTCCCGCACGAAGCCTTCAAACTGGCGGAGCTTCGTCGAGTGGTTGATGCCGGGAACACCGAAGAAGCTGCGATAAGTCTCCCCGGTCATGATTACGCCCCCCGCAGGAATGAACCGCCCCGGTCGAGGTTCGGCCAGGTTGATTGCGCCCTTGCACCGATGGGAAGGCCGGGGACGAAGGCAGCGGGCGCGGACGAGAGATCGACTGAATTCCAGCCGACAAGCGCGTTCGGTTCACCGAGCAATGTCTCGGCAACCACGCGCGCGGCGGATGCGGTGGCGCCGACCGCGACAGCGAAGTTCAACTGGTCGCTGCGGCGCTGCTCCTCGCGGGCCGGGAAAAAGGCATAAGTCGGCATAGTCAGTCCTCCTGGTTTTTGTCATCAAGGTTGGAAAGGTCGGCGCCGATGGCCCGCTCGTCACGCTGCATGAGCGCGATGTTCACGGCCCGCGTGGGGTTCGGCTTGCCCGTCTCGAAGGCGCTGTCGGCATGGACCGCTTCGACGGCGAGGCGATCCACCTCGGCAATCGCCTGTGTGACCTTGCGCCATTCATCACCGACAAGCGCGTCTGCAAGCTCCTGGGAGGAGAATGCACGGTCGTTGATGGGCAGGCCGGAATTGCGTGTGAGAAGCGCTGCTGCCAGTTCCTTGTCCCCGGTTGATGCCGCAAGAGCTGCAAGCGAAGCCAGTTCGATCTTCCCGGACTTCTCGATCTGGTGAAGCAGGCGGCTGCGGCGCTCCGAGCCAAGCCCCTCACGCGCCAGCATCTGTACCGGGCTCTGGTAGTGGGCTTGGGCCGAAGCCACTTCCTCACGAAGCGCGCCGATGGCCTTGAGGTGGGCAACCCGGCTGTCGAGCGACTGGCGCTTGAGTTCGCCCCGGTAGCCGCCAACAGCACGCGCCACGATCTGGCTGCGCTGGTTGACCGAAAGATCGGCGAGCGAGCGTTCCACGTCATCGCGGCGCTGCTTCGCTCGCCCTTCAAGTCCTTCGAGCAGTTTTGTCTGCTGCTCACGATTTTCTCGGGCCCGGCGCAATCGGTCGAATACGTCCGTCACGGACACCCACCGGTTCGCAAGGGCCATTTTCTTGACCGCCATGTTCAATCTCCTGTGTCATCGCATCACGCGACGAACCGGGAGCAAACAGGCGCGGGCTCAGCCGTCTTGTTGTCACCGCCATCGCGGTACGGTCAGCCCATCGGCCGACCGGACACGATCAGGATGCAACAGACTGTTTCTTGTCGGTGCCAGCAGTCGGAGGATTCAGAGGGTCAATAAGGTGAAATTTCTGGTAGGCGAATTTCCTGACCGCCCGCTCGCTCAACTTTGAAAACAGGATTTCATAGGCATCCTCGCGATTTCCATCCTTCTTGTAGATGAAATCCTGAATGGCCTTTTCGATTCTGGCCATGAGCGTCTCTGCTGCGGCCATCTTTTCGCGATCTTCACGCATTGTCGATTGTTGGAACTGATAGGAGTTTTCGTCCTGGATCACCCGCTTCAGTTCGCGCCCAATCGTGTCTTCGAAGTATTCAAGTGTTCCCGGACCAGTGCGGTTGAAGCCGTTTTTCCAGGGTGAACTGCTGCGTCCCTTCCAGGCCATTTTCGATCTCCTCATTCGATCTGTTGTCGGCAGTGGAGAGATTCAATGAACGCATCTTCTCTTCCCGTCCAAAAGGGAACA
The DNA here is from genome assembly GCA_937870685.1 of uncultured Alphaproteobacteria bacterium. Taxonomy (GTDB): domain Bacteria; phylum Pseudomonadota; class Alphaproteobacteria; order Rhizobiales; family Aestuariivirgaceae; genus Aestuariivirga. The sequence goes on along the minus strand of CALMZX010000004.1, from coordinate 762 downwards.
CTCACATGAGGCCGTTTTTCGATACTTTCCCATGTGAGTGTGTGCCGCTTGCAACACTTCTCGTTATTGGGTCTAGACCACGTTTCTCGCTTTTAGATATTGGCAATCACTCACCGAGATTTGCCCTGTGCTTCGCCTGATTTTCATCAGCCATTTGCAGCCAAAGTTTCTCAGGCATGGGCCTGATCATCCAGAACCACGCGCCAGTGGGCTGGCCATGATTGGCCACAAGATGATGCGCGCCACCCGCCGCAGCGACGGTGATCGGCGCCGTGGCCTCAAGCGAAGCCGCCAGGGCTTCGGCGGCCACGAGATCGCGCAGCATCCGCTCCACCGTCTCAGTTGATTGGCTTGATTGCGGCATCTGCTTCCACCGTGAGATAGCGCCCGAGAAGGTCGATCAGTGCCGCCCTGTCGGCAGGCGCCATCCTGGCGATGACGCGAGGATCAAGACCGGCAGGCGCAGAGGCAGCCGAACCGCCATCCGCCGTGAAGGCCAGGAAGGCGTTGAGACGCTCGGGCCACCTGAACTTCAGCAGCACCTCGATCAGGCGATCCGAAGGCTCCACATCGTCCATGGAACGCTCGAAGGCCTTGCTCAGTACCTGATGGAAGGCCGTGTCCATGGCAGCGCCATACTTCGCGCCGAATTCTGCATCGCGCCGCCTGTGGTCGTGGATGGTGGCGACCGATATGCCGATCTGCTCCGCTGCCATCTTCGGCGAACCGGTTCTTGCGACGATGTCCAGGACCTGCTCCTCG
>CALMZX010000003.1 GCA_937870685.1 uncultured Alphaproteobacteria bacterium | reverse complement strand
CCCCCCCCCCCCATTTTTTTTTTTAATGATACGGCGACCACCGAGATCTACACCAGCAGCAACGACGCCGTCGTCGTTCTGGAGAACGGCTGCCTGTGCTGCACCATCAAGAGCGATCTGGTGAGCACCATGAACAGCCTCTACCACGACCGCGCCAGGGGCAATCTTCCCGGCTTCGACAATGTGGTGATCGAAACAACCGGCCTCGCCGAACCCGGCCCCATCCTGCAGGCCTTCCTGTCCGAGCCCACGCTTGATGGCCTCTACCGCATCACCAAGGTGGTCACGATGGTGGATGCGGCCAACTTTGAGGGCACAGCTGAAAGGCACGCGGAGGCGTTGCGGCAGGTCGCACTCGCCGACGACATCCTGATTTCCAAGCTCGACCTTGCCAAGGCGGGTGCGGCGGAGGCACTCACAGCGCGGCTTCAGACGATGAACCCCGCCGCGCGGATCGCGCCGGCCGACGTCTCGGCCAGCGCGGTTGCACCGCTCCTCACGCACGCCGGCTTTGATGCTGCCGATGCCATGGCCGATCCGTCGGAATGGCTGTCGCTTGCCAGTTACGAAACCTATGAGAACAGGATCGCCGAAGCCGATGGCGTGGCCGACCAGCAGATGCCGCATGACTTCGCGGCCAAGGGGATCGAGAGCTTTGTTCTCACCCGTGCAAAGCCGGTGACGCGCGAAGAACTGCAGTTCCTGCTCGACGGCATTTCGCAGAACCTTGGCCCCAGCCTGTTGCGCGTCAAGGGACTGGTCAACATCCTGGAGGAACCGGGCAGGCCTGCTGTCGTGCAGGGCGTGCAGCATCTCCTCCACAACGTGACGTGGCTTGAAAAATGGCCCAGCGCCGATGAGCGTACACGCATCGTGTTCATCACCCAGGGTGTCGCGCGCGGCAACCTGAAGGAGATGATCGGGCTTCTCGACCGCATGAGCGAACGGACCTTCGCGGCACGGGAAAGGGCGCGGCTGGCACGGCTGGCAGAGGCGCAAACGGAAAGAGTGGCATGATGCGGACAATTGCCTGGATCGGCGCAGGGAAGATGGGCTTGCCCATCTGCAGGCGCTTCAAGGAGGCGGGACACAGGGCCCGCATCCTCGCCAGAACACCCGAACGCGCCAAGGCCCTTGCTGCCGACGGCTTTGCCACGGCCGCAACGGTGAAGGATCTGGTTGGGGATGCGGACGTCATCTTCACCTGTGTCAGCGATGACGCGGCGCTGGCCGATGTGGTGCTGGCAGACGGCTTGCTTGCAGCTGCGCGGACGAATGCCACTTTCATCGACATGAGCACGGTGTCGCCTGCCATCTCGGCGAAAATTGCGGCGCATGTGCCCGCTGGCCTGTCCTATCTGCGCTCGCCGGTTTCGGGCTCGACAGGCATGGCGGCAGCGGGAACGCTGACCGCGCTGGTCTCCGGGCCTGAGGCTGCCTACCATGCGATGGCAGATGTCTTTGCGGTATTCACCAAGAAAACCTTTCACCTCGGCAGCGGCGAGGAAGCGCGCGTGCTCAAGCTCGCCATCAACAGCATGGTCGCCGCGACATCGGTGCTGCTCGGCGAGGCGCTCGCCCTTGGCCTCAAGGGCGGCCTCGGCAACGCCGCGATGCTGGATGTGATCACCCAGAGCGCCGTCGCCTCGCCGCTCATCGGCTACAAGAAGGACATGGTCATCGGGGGCAATTATGCGCCTGCCGCCACCCTCAACATGCTGCTGAAGGACGTGGAGCTTTTTCTGGCGGCGGGAGAGGAAGCACAGCTTGCCCTTCCCCTCAACAGCATGATCGCAGGCATCTACAGGGATGCCGCTGGCCGCGGTCTCGGCGAGCAGGACTTCTTCGTACTGGTGCGGGAAGCAGGTCTGCCCTCATCCTGAGTGGAGGAGACGGCACGGCACATCCGCAAGGCGGCAGATGCCGAACTTAGCCGGGAGGGATGGTACCGCCACCCCGGCTCGAACGGGGGACCTCTAGATCCACAATCTAGCGCTCTAACCAACTGAGCTATGGCGGCACGGGCGCGTCTCTAGCGCAACACGTTCGCAGTTGCAAACCCTTGCGGCGGCATTTTTCTCGCGGCCTCCACACGTGGTTCCGGCAGACAAAAAAAGCCCGGCAATGCCGGGCCTTCGGAGTGTGGCGGGCCGGGAGGGTGACCCGCCGTGTGATTGTCTGGATCAGGCGGCCTTGGTGAAGGGGAAGGCCGCGAAGGACTTCTTGAAACCATCCTGCACCGGGGCGGCGGCGTCGCGCACAAGGGCGGTTGCCACGTCATTGAGTTCCTGGAACTGCTTCATGGCAACTTCCGACTGGGACTTGAAGAAGCCCTGCTGCAGGGCGAAGAGCGCCTCCGGCGATTTCACAGCAGCGGCATCCTTCCAGAAGCCCAGAACGGCCTTGGTGTTGGCTTCAAACATTTCGGCGCCCTTTGCCTGGAGGTCGGCGAGGCGGGACTGATAAACCTTGGTGGAGGCGTTGAAGGCTTCAAAACCTTCCTTGGCGGAACCAGCTTCGCCACCAAAGGCAGCCTTGGCCGTTTCCATCGAATCGGTAACGAAGTCGGTGGCGAGTTCAACCGGGGTCTTGGTCTTGCGGGTCATGTCCTGCACTCCTCAGAATGTGTTGGTTGACATATAGCACCGGTTTTTGTGCATTTCAACATGAATTTTGCACCGCACAACGAACCGACTGGCCGCTCACCTGTCGATCACGGTTAAGGAAGTGTGGACGGGGCCGCTCAAACTTGATTTATTGCAGGAAATTGAAGCCGTTCCGGTTTCATGTTCGCAACCAGGCCTCCGTCGTTGACCACACTCCGCCCCCGTACCCTTGAAGACCTGAGACAGGCCCCCCAAGCCGCCTGGCTGTGGGATGCGGCGCGCGGCCGGATCGTCTGGGCCAATGCGCCGGGTGTCGCGGCGCTGGGCGGCGAAAGCGTCTTTGACCTGGTGGACCGTCCCTTTGACCCTCAGGACGCCGGCGTGCTTGCGATCCGTGATCTCGCCGCCAGCCTCACGGCGGGGCAGGTGCGTGCGCTGCGCCTCTCCATGCCCGGCGCGCCAGCGGGCGAAACTATCGCTGTTCATGGCAGCCTGCATCTGCTGGCGGATGGTCGGCAGGGCGTGCTGCTGGTGGCAGAACCACCGCCCAGGGCCTTGCCGCCCCTGGCCGGAGAGCTTGCCCAGTCGGCCCTGCTGCACCTCCCGGCCGCCGTCCTCATCTGTGCAGGCGATGGACGCATCCTTCATGGCAACACCGCCGCGAAGGAGATGATCGACCTCGCCGCCGCCACGCATCTGGGTGATCTCACGCAACCACCGGAGCAGGCCGACAGCCTGATCGCGGGGCTGCAGCGCAGTGCCGTCAGCAGCGCCGTCGTCAGCATGGCCTGCCGCATTGGACAACGCGAGGTGCGGCTCACGCTTTCGCGCCTGCCAGAGGGCCATCCCGCGCTGCTGAGTGCAATGCTGGAAGACATCACTGACCGCAGGGCCCTGGAACGCGGACTGCAGGGTGACGTCAGCATCGCCGCCAAGCTGCCTCCGCAGGATGCCTTCGCCATGCTGGCGAAGTCGCTGCAGGAGACCATCGAGGCGCAGTCGGCCCCGCAGCACAAGGCCGCGCCGCTGAAGGCGGGTCCGCCATCAGTCGCTGCCGCCGCGCCCCAGTCACCGCCCCAGCCACCGCCCCAGTCACCGCCCCCGGCGCACGGTGAAAAAATCCCGGCCCGGCCAAGCGGCGAGAACAAGGAACACGCGCAGCCCAAGACGGCGCGCGGCAAGTATCCCTTTGTGCCCCAGCCGGTGCGGCAGTCGTTCGAGAAGTCAGGCCAGGCCATTCTCATCGGACGCGACGGCCACGCCCTCTTCGCCACATCGAAGGCGGCCCATCTCCTTGGCTATGAGAGCGCCGACGACCTGCTGGCGGATGACGGCCTCTGGCAACACTTCAAATCCGTGATGGAGCCGGTGCGCCGCACATCGCTCCCCGGCAAGGGCGGTGAGTCACTTGACCTGGAAGTCACTCTCGCCAGCGTGCCGTGGGTCAACGGTCCGGCAGAACAATTTGTCCTGAAGCCTGCCAGCGCGCCGCAGCCCGCAGCAGAACAGCCAGCGCCTGCCCCGTCCGCCACGGCAACCGCACCCGCCAGCCAGTCCAGGGCCGAAGCGGAACAGCCACTTTCTTCCGTTCCCCGCACGGCTGGCAGTCCGCAGGTGATCGAGACGAATGAATTGAAAGCCATGCTCGATGTTGCCTCGGACGGCATCATCGCCCTCGACAGCAGCGGACTCATCCTGAGCTTCAGTGCCGGCGCCGAAGCGATTTTCGGCATGCCGCAGAATGAAGTGCGCGGCCGTGCCTTCGCGGAGCTGTTGAGCCCGGACAGCCGCAAGGCCTGGCGTGACTATCTCTCGGCCATGGCCGGACCGGGACTGGCGAGCGTCTTCAATGACGGACGCGAGTTCTCAGCCGTCGTCAAGCAGGGTGGCGCCGTTCCGCTGTTTGTCACGCTGGGCAAGCTGCAGTCGCCGCAGTCAGAGGCCAGCTTCTGCGCCGTGGTGCGCGACATCACGCAGTGGAAGCGCACCGAACAGGAACTGCGTGAGGCCAAGGAAGCCGCCGAACAGGCCAGCCGCCAGAAGTCGGAGTTTCTTGCAGGCATCAGCCACGAGATCCGCACGCCGCTTAACGCCATCCTCGGCTTCTCGGACGTCATGCGCACCGAACGTTTCGGCGAGATGCGCAACGAGAAGTACCGCGCCTATGCCAACGACATCCATGCCAGTGGAGCCCATTTGCTGGCACTGGTGAATGACCTCCTCGACCTTTCCAAGGTCGAGGCCGGCAAGCTTGAACTCGACTTCACGGCGGTCAATGTGGTGGACGCCGTTGAGCATGCCCTGCGACTGCTGACGGAAGACGCGGCCCGCGCCAGCGTGGTGGTGCGCAAGTCCTTCGCCGCCGACCTGCCACGGGTGGTCGCTGACCTGCGCGCCTTGCGGCAGGTGCTGCTGAACCTCATCTCCAATGCCATCAAGTACACGGATGCGGGCGGGCAGGTGATCGTGTCAGCCTTCGTGGACGGGACCGGTGAACTGGTGATGCGGGTCAAGGACAGCGGCATCGGCATGTCGGTCACGCAGTTGCAGGAGGCGCTTCGCCCCTATGTGCGGGTGGAAGCGGCGGGGCGCACGCGCCAGGGCACAGGCCTCGGCCTGCCGCTCAGCAAGGCGCTGGTGGAAGCCAACCGGGCGCAGTTTACCATGGTCAGCGAGCCGGGCCAGGGCACCTTGGCGGAAGTGCGTTTCCCGGCTACGCGTGTCCTCGCGGAATAGGCGAGACCGATGACAGCGATGATGCAGGACGCAGCGCCCGCCAGCGGGCGCAAGGGCTTTTCGCCGCTGCAGGCCGTGACGCTGATCCTGTCGCTGCCACTGTTCCTGCCGCTGGCCGCGGTCCTCTTCCTCGCCATCACCGCCGACAGCAATGCCTGGCCGGACCTTCTGGGCAGCATCCTGCCCTCCATGGTGCGGCAGACGGTTCTGCTGGCCGGGGGCGTGGCCCTGATCACCCTTGTCACCGGCGCGGTCATGGCCTGGCTTGTCACCTTCTACAGCTTTCCGGGCCGCAACCTGATGAAGTGGTCGGCGATCCTGCCGCTGGCCGTGCCGGGCTACATTACCGCCTTCGCCTATGTGGACTATTTCTCCTACGCGGGGCCGTTCCAGACAGCACTGCGCAGGCTCACGGGCTGGAGCACACCGGCGGAAAGCTGGATCCCGGACATCCGCTCGCTGGGTGGTGCCATCCTCGTCATTGCCTTCTCGCTCTACCCTTACGTCTACATGTCGGCGCGGGCGGCTTTCCTGAAACAGCCGATGTCGCAACTGGATGTGGCGCGCACGCTGGGCCGTTCGCCATGGAAGGCCTTCCTGCAGATCACCTTGCCGCAGGCAAGACCCGCCCTTGCCGTCGGTGCCTCGCTCGTCATCATGGAGGTGATGAACGACATCGGCGCCGTGCAGTTCTTCGGCGTCAACACGCTGACCTATGGCATCTATTCGACCTGGCTCGGACAGGGCAACCTCGGAGGGGCGGCGCAGCTTGCCTTCGTGCTTCTCACGGCGGTCGGGGCCCTCATCGGTTTTGAACAGCTCATGCGCCGTCGTGACACGCTTTCGCGGGGCGCACGGGCACATTCGCCGATCCAGCGCATCCGGCTTTCGGGTGTGCCTGCCGTGCTGGCCTTCGTCACAATGTTCATCCCCATCACGCTTGGCTTTCTGGTGCCGGTGTTCCTGCTGCTGCACTATGGCTGGCGGCGTTTTTCCGACCTGCCATCGTCTGCATTCTTCTCGGCCATGGGCAATTCGCTGCTGCTGGCCATCCTCGCCTGTGTCGGCACGCTTTTTCTGGCGCTGCTCTTCGGGCATGTGATGCGCGGCCAAGGCCGCCCCGGCCTCAACCGCATCACCCGCTTCGCCAGTTTCGGCTATGCGCTGCCGGGCACGGTGCTGGGCATCGGCATCATCATACCCTTCAGTTTCCTCGACATTCAGATCAATGCGCTCACCAAGGCCCTGTTTGGCAGCATGCCCGGCCTCATCCTCTCGGGCAGCATGGTGGCGCTGGTCTTTGCCTACGTGACGCGCTTCCTCGTCATTGCCACGGGTACGGTCAATGCCGGCTTCATGAAAATCTCGCCGCACCTCGACCAGGTGGCGCGCACCCTCGGGCGCGGACCTTTCACGGTGTTCCGCGAAATCCACCTGCCGCTGCTCAGGCCCGCCCTCATCACCGCCACGCTTCTGGTGTTCGTCGATGCCCTGAAGGAATTGCCCGCCACACTTCTGCTGCGCCCCTTCGACTTCGACACGCTGGCCACGCATGTCTTCACCAGCGCCTCGCTGGGGCAACTGGAAGAGGCCGCCCTGCCCGCGCTTTCCATCGCGCTCGCGGGCCTCATTCCGGTCTTCATCCTGTCGCGCAACCTGCGCGACCCGGCGCAGGGTTAGGCCTGCAGCTCCGGCAGGTTGGCGTAGAGATCGAGCGCGTCCGGGTTGGCAAGGGCTTCCTTGTTCTTCACCGGACGCCCGTGCACCACCTCGCGCACTGCCAGTTCGGTGATCTTGCCGGACTTGGTGCGGGGGATGTCGGCAACGGCGATGATCTTTGCCGGCACATGGCGGGGCGAAGCACCCTCGCGGATCGCTTTCTTCATGCGCGCCAGAAGATCGTCGCTCAGCGACACACCGGCGGCAAGGCGGACAAACATCACCACGCGCACGTCGCCCTGCCAGTCCTGGCCGATGGCGAGGGCCTCCAGCACCTCGGGAATGCGTTCCACCTGGGCGTAGATTTCCGCCGTGCCGATGCGCACACCGCCGGGATTGAGGGTGGCGTCGGAACGGCCATGGATGATCATGCCGCCATGGGCGGTGATCTCGGCAAAGTCGCCATGGCACCACAGGCCGGCAAAGCGGGCGAAATAGGCGTTGTGGAATTTCTCGCCCGCCGGATCGTTCCAGAACATGACGGGCATGGAGGGGAAGGGATGGGTGCAGACGAGTTCGCCCTTCTCGCCCCGCACCGGGTGGCCCTGGTCATCGAACACATCCGCCGCCGTGCCCAGCATCGCGCCCTGGATTTCCCCGGCATAGACAGGTTCGTCCGGATTGCCGCCGACAAAGCAGCCGCAGATGTCCGTGCCGCCCGAGATGGAGGCAAGCTGCACGTCGTCCTTCACGCCCTCGTAGATGAAGGCAAAGCCCTCCTCCGAGAGCGGCGAACCGGTGGACATGACACTGCGCAGCTTTGCCAGCGCCATATGGTCTTTCGGGCGGAAGCCGGACTTGCGCAGGCTGTCGATGTATTTGGCCGAGGTGCCGAAGTGGCTCATGCCCTCCTCTTCGGCATAGTCCCAGAGCACGCGCTCAGCCGGATGGAAGGGTGAGCCATCGAAAAGCAGCAGCGTGGCACCCGCCGCAAGGCCGCTCACCAGCCAGTTCCACATCATCCAGCCGCAGGTGGAAAAATAGAACACGCGGTCGCCCGGCTTCACATCGCTGTTGAGCACGTGCTCGACCAGGTGCTTGAGCAGGATGCCGCCATGGCCATGGACGATGCACTTGGGCACGCCCGTCGTTCCCGAGGAATAGAGAATGTAGAGGGGATGCTCGAAGGGGAGCTGCGTGAAGCTGACGGGTTTGGCAACAGTCCCGCGGGTCAGGGCAGCGAGTGAAATGCCGGAAGGAACAGCCGCCGCCACAGCATCGGCATTGCCCGCATAGTCAAAGACGATCACCTTGCTGATGGAAGCGATCTGGCGCACCACCGCCGTGATTTTCTCCGTCATCATGAAGGTCTTGCCGCCATAGAAATAGCCGTCGCAGCAGAGCAGCACCTTGGGTTCGATCTGGCCGAAGCGGTCGAGGATGCCGCGTTCACCGAAGTCCGGCGAACAGGAGGACCAGATGGCGCCCAGCGAGGCGCAGGCCAGAAGCCCGATGATGGAAACGGGATGATTGGGCACCACGGCGCAGACGCGGTCGCCCTTGCCCACCCCCAGCCGCACCAGTGCCTGCTGCAGCAGCGAGACCTGTTCGTTGAGGGCGCGCCAACTCAGCTCACTGCGCTGCCCGTTCTCGGAGCGGAAGATGAGTGCGGGAGCATCATCCGACTTGATGAGGATGTTCTCGGCATAGTTCAGCCGTGCTTCGGGAAAGAAGCCTGCGTGCGGCATGCGGCCGGGATGGGCGATCACCGTCCTGCCCTTGACGCTTGCCCTTACCTTGCAGAAGTCCCAGACGGCATCCCAGAAGGCGGGTGCGGCGCTGAGTGACCAGGCCTGCACCTCGCGGAAGCCCGACAGCGGCACGCCGCTCCGGCCTTTCACGAAGGCCTCGAAGGCGCGCAGGTTGGCAGAGGCGCGGCGGGCGGGCGAAGGTGTCCAAAGCGGCTGGTCAGTCATGTCGTGTCATCTGTCCTCAAGGCTGAACCTCATATCGCCTGCCTTGAAAGGGCCGCAAGGGGTGCGGCATAAGGCGGGCATGCGGCGTTCGCTCAAATATCTTCTCATCGGCGTTCCGGTTGTGGCAGCCGTGCTGGCCGGCGGGGTGGCCATCCTGCTGCCGCAACTTGCCGCCTCACGGCTCGCCGAACGGGCGGAAACCCGCCACGGTCTCAGCATGAGCGTCGAGGGCGGCTCAGGCTTCACCTTTTCCGACGGTCTCACCATCACACTCGACACCGTGACCTTCACCCGAAGCGATGCGCAAGGGGTGCCGCTGGCCGCGATCGGCCATATCCGCATCGACAATCCGCTGCAGCAGGTGCTGGGCGGGCGCTTGCGGCACATCACCCTCATCGACCCGGTCTTCACCTTCACGGCTGCCGATACCAAGAACCTGCCCGGCGATGAGACGGCGGCAGGGGCCGCCCCCAAGGTGACGGCGCGGCCACTCGATATCACCATCGAGAATGGAGCCATCAAGGCGGCAGATGCAGAACACAATCTGGCACTTGCCGTCACGGATGTGTCCGGCACCCTGACGCAGAGCGAAGAGGGTGCGCTGGGGGCGGAGTTGCGCGGCCTCTTCAACGGTGTCGCCACAGGCCTCACGCTCTCGGTCGATGACACGCGCCGCCTGCAGCAGCGCGGTTCGCCTTCTGATGTCACGCTGGCGAGCAAGGCGGGCCAGATCGTCATGTCCGGACGCCTGCGCCTCACCGGCGCCCTGCAATTCGACGGCAGCGTTTCGGCGGAATCCGATGATGCGCAGTCATTCCTCTCGTGGATGGGGGTGCCGCTGGCAGGCCTTTCCGAAGGCGTGCCGCTGGCGCTGGATGCGGGGCTGTCGCTCGCCCACGCCAAGGCACGCTTCCGCAACCTCGCCTTTGCGCTTGGCGACATGCAGGCCAAGGGCGAGATTTCCGTGCAGGCCGCTTCGCCCCGGCCCGCCATCTCGGCGGACCTCGCCTTCAACAGCCTCAATCTCAACATCTACGGCAGCAAGGACACGGCAAGCCCCGCAGCTCCGCCGGACCTGACACGGGATTGGCGCGAAGCGGCCCTTCCCTTCCACGATCTCAAAACCGTGGACGCGGAATTCGCCCTGACGACCGACAGCTTCACGGCGGGTGCAGTGACGGCAGGCCCCAGCAATCTCAAGGCCAGCCTCAAGGACGGCGCGCTTCAGGCCCATGTCGAAACATTGGCGCTGGAACAGGGCAAGGGTGTTCTCGATCTCTCGCTCAAACAGGATGCGTCCACACACATGACACTGGCGCTTGATGTGGCCGGCGTCGAGGCCAAGGGCTTCCTCGGCAAGGCCTTCGGCATCACCTTCCTGTCGGGCCCGACCGATCTGAAAACCAATCTCACGGCAACGGGTTCCAGTCCGGCGCAAATGATCTCGTCGCTGAAAGGCACGGCCAGCGTCTTGCTCAAGAATGGCGCCATCGACGGCATTGATCTTGCCAGGCTCGCAGGCCTGGTCAGCAACGACGATCTTGAGGGCTGGGGCATTTCGAAAGGGTCCGCCACCGCATTCAGCGCCGCGCAGGCAACCGCCAGTTTCGCGGACGGTATCGGCACACTTGCTGACAGCGAAATCGCCGCCGCCGGATTATCCGCGAAAATTGACGGCAACGTCGACCTGCTGCGCCGTGCCGTTGATCTCACGGTGAAGCCGGGCAAGGGCCTGCCGCTTCCGGTCGCGGCGCGCATCCGGGGTCCGTGGGAGCGTCCGAAACTCTCCGCCAAGCTGGATGTCGAAGGTGTCTTGCGGGGCAGTGATGGGGAGGCGCTGGAAGACGTTGCCAATGATGTTGCCAAGGGTGCCGCGAAATCAGCTAAGAAGGCGCTCAAGAAACTTCTGGGTGACTGAAGCGACATGATCCGTGTGCAGGAACAGCCCTTCGATGCCGGGCAGGAATTGATGGCCTTCAAGGCGGGCAAAACCCGCGTGGGAGGCACGGCGCTGTTCGTGGGCTCAGTGCGCGAGATGAACGGGGATGCCGCCGTCTCCGCCATGACGCTGGAACATTATCCCGGCATGACCGAAACAGCGCTTGCCGATATCGAAGCCGAGGCGCGTGCACGCTGGCCCGTGGATGACGTGCTGATCATCCACCGCCACGGGCGCATGCTGCCCGGTGACGACATCGTGCTGGTGCTCGCCAGTTCAGCGCACCGCGAGGCGGCCTTTGCCGCCTGCCAGTTCCTGATGGACTGGCTCAAGACCAAGGCGCCCTTCTGGAAACTGGAAGAAGGTGCTGGCGATCCGCGCTGGGTCGATGCCCGCGAGAGTGATGATGCCGCGGCAGTCCGCTGGACCACGCCGCAATGAGACTGGGTCAGGTGGCCACGCAGTGGGCCACGGTCGTCGTGCTGCTGCTGATCGTGGCGGGCCTTGCCTACTGGAAGCCGGAGTGGCTTTCGCCGGAGATTTCATCGCGCCCTGCAGGCAAGAACCATAGCGGTGGTGCCTATCACGCCATTGACGGCGATTCCTTCTCACTCGGTCAAAGCGAAATCCGCCTGCATGGCATTGACGCACCGGAATTCCGCCAGACCTGCCGCGACGACGAAGGACGGCAGCAGCCTTGTGGGAAGATGGCGCGTGACGCACTTTCGCGCCTCATCCGCAGCGGCACGGTCACCTGCCGCGCCATCGATCGTGACCGTTACGGACGGCAGGTCTCTGTCTGCAAGGCGGGCGGAACCGAGATCAACCGCGCCATGGTGGAGGCGGGCTGGGCCTTTGCCTACCGCCGCCACGCCCTCGAATACGTGGCCGCCGAACGCGAGGCCAAGGCGGCACTCCGCGGCATGTGGCAATGGCAGGTCGAGCGACCGGAAGACTACCGCAACCGCACGCGGTCGCTGGAAGGCAGTCTCGGCCCGTCCGCAGGCGGTGCCTTCAAGGACGATTGAGGGGACGATTGAGGGGACGATTGAGGGGACGCCTGAGGAAACGCCTCATCAGACCCGCACCAGACCGCTGCCATCGCGGTCGAAGCAAAGGTCGAGCACGCGCTGCAGATCAGCGGCGTGGCGGAAATCCGGTTCCTCGTTTTTCCCTGCCGCAACCGCATTGATGAAGCGGCGGTAGTTGGTTTCCACCGGCTCCGGCTTGATGTGCCGCCAGGCCATAGTGTTCACATCATCACCGGTGCAGGCCCTGAGTTCGGTCCAGCCTTCGAAGTGCCGGACCTCGACGGCGCCTTTGTCGCCATGGATGCGCAGGTGCAGTTCGTTGTCGTGGCCGGTCATGAAGCGCGAGGCCTGGATGACGCCGATAGCGCCATTGGCGAATTCCACCGTCATCACGGCGGAGTCATTGGCGTCGAGCGGATATTCGCCGATCCTGTCACCGTCCGCCTTGTGGAAGGTCTTGAGGCGCGGCTGCACGGCCACCAGTTCCGATGAGCAACCAAAGCTGGCGAAGTCGAGGATGTGGATGCCAACATCACCCAGCACGCCCTTGGAACCGTGCTTCTGCGACAAACGCCAGAGCCACATGGGCAGCGTCTTCCAGTCGCCCCAGTGGTTGCCGACGAGCCAGGACTGGCGGTAGCTCGCCTCCACATGGCGGATGCGGCCCAGCGTTCCATCGGTCACGAGCTTGCGCGCGACATGCAATGCCGCGACATTGCGGTAGGTCAGGTTCACCATGTTGATGAGGCCCGCCTGCTCCGCCGCCTTGGCCATTTCATCGGCGAGGGCGAAGTTTTCAGCGAGCGGCTTTTCGCACAGCACGTGCTTGCCCGCTTTCAGCAGCTTCATGGTGGTGGGATGGTGGATGGCATCCGGGGTCACGTTGGTCGCGGCATCAAAGCCGCCCCAGGCGATGGCGGCGTCGAGGTCTTCGAAGCTCTTGGCCATGCCATGGGCCTTGGCGAATTCGGCGGCGCGGCCCGGCACCACATCGCAGGCACCGACGAGTTCGACACGCGGGTCCAGCGCAAAGGCCGTGGCATGGGCCTTGGCCATGCCTCCTGTGCCGAGGACAAGAAGACGGATGGGTTTGGTCATGGGGGGAGTTCCTTTCACCTCTCCCGCCTGCGGGAGAGGTGGCACGAGTGAAACGAGTGACGGTGAGGGATGTGACGCAGGCCCTCACCTGCCCTTGCGGGCGTCCTCTCCCGCAAGCGGGAGAGGTGAAGTCTACCGGTATCCCTCTTCCCCATCCTCGTGCAGGCGCGGGCCTTTCACTTCGAGGGGGTAAGGTGCCTTGTCGTGGGGCACGTTGGGTGCGGGGTGGATGCCCACCCACGGCTTGGCCGGGTTATAGGCCCAGCGCGTAGCGTTCTTGATGACGCGCAGCACGTCGGCATTGTGATAGGTCGGATAGGCCTCGTGGCCGGGGCGGAAATAGAAGACGTTGCCCGCCCCCCGGCGATAGGTGACGCCGGAGCGGAAGACCTCACCGCCCTCGAAATGCGAGATCATCACGGTCTCAAGCGGCTCAGGAATGGAGAAGGGCTCGCCGTACATTTCCTCATGCTCGATTCGGATGCATTCAGGCAGGCCTGCGGCGATGGGGTGGTTCGGGTTGACGATCCAGACGATTTCCTTCTCGCCCGCCTCGCGCCATTTCAGCGAACAGGGCGTGCCCATGAGGCGCTTGAAGATCTTCGCGTAGTGCCCGGAGTGCAAAACGATGAGTCCCATGCCCTCGA
>CALMZX010000002.1 GCA_937870685.1 uncultured Alphaproteobacteria bacterium | reverse complement strand
CCGCGCCCCGCACACCGAACCACTGGAAGACTTCAGCACCGGCGACATCTGCCTCGACCGTGTGCAGGTGGAGGAGTTCTGCGGCTTCATTTATGTGAACCTCGATCCGGCGGCACCTTCGCTCAAATCCCAGACCGGCGACCTTGAAACCGAGATCCGCCACTGGGCCCCGGACATCGACAAGCTCACCTTCGGCCACCGCCTCACCTACGACATCAAGTCCAACTGGAAGAACGTCGTCGACAACTTCCTCGAATGCTACCACTGCCCCACTGCCCACAAGGACTTCTGCACCCTGGTGGACATGGACACCTACAAGGTGACCACCCACGGCATCTACTCCAGCCACATGGCCGACGCTGGCAAGACCGCCAACACAGCCTATGACACCTCTAACGCCTCGGTCCGCACCCACGCCGTCTGGTGGCTCTGGCCCAACACCTGCCTCATGCGCTACCCCGGGCGCTCCTCCATGATCGTGCTCAACATCATTCCCGCCGGACCGGACCGCACGCTGGAAACCTACGACTTCTTCCTCGAAACACCCGAACCCACCGAAGCCGAGCTGCAATCCATCAAGTATCTCGATGAGGTGCTGCAAACCGAGGACATCGCCATCGTGGAAGCCGTGCAGAAGGGCATGAACACGCCCGCCTTCACGCAAGGCCGCATCGTCAACGACCCGGAAGGCTCCGGCAAGTCGGAACACGCCGTGCACCACTTCCACGGCCTGGTGCTGGATGCCTATGGCAAGGCCGCCTGACAGCAGCATCTCCATTCAAGCAGGACCATCTCCATGACTGACATCCGGGACACAGCCATCCTCGGCGCAGGCGTCATCGGCGCAAGCTGGGCGGCGCTTTTTCTGGCCGCGGGCCACAACGTCGCCATCCATGACGTGGCGCCGGATGCCGAAGCTGCCGTGCGCCGCTATGTGGACCAGGCCTGGCCCGCGCTGGAGCAACTCGGTCTGGTCAAGGCCGGACATCTAGGCAACCTGCGCGTCTGCCAGACAGCCCGCGCCGCCGTGGAGGGCGCGGCGTTCATCCAGGAGAATGTGCCGGAACGGCTGGCCATCAAGCATGGCGTCTATGCCGAGATCGAACCGGCGCTGGCGCCTGGCGCCATTGTCGCCACCTCCGCCTCCGGCCTCACCCTCAGCGAAATGCAGGCGGGCTGGAAGAACCCTGCCCGCTTCGTGCTGGGCCACCCCTTCAATCCGCCACACCTCATCCCGCTGGTCGAGGTGATGGGCAACGCCCGCACTGCAGCTGGCGTGGTCGAGGCGGCGGAAGCGTTTTACCAGCAGGCAGGCAAGGTCACGGTGCGCGTCAACCGCGAGGTGCCCGGCCACGTCGCCAACCGGCTGCAGGCGGCCGTCTGGCGCGAGGCCATTCACCTGGTCAAGACCGGCGTCGCCTCGGTCGAGGATGTGGACAAGGCCATGTGGGCAGGCCCCGGCCTCCGCTGGGCCGCCATGGGGCCGACCATGCTGTTCCACCTCGGCGCGGGCGAAGGCGGCCTCAAGGCCTTCTGCGAACGCTACACCGACAGCTTCAACCGCTGGTGGGACGATCTCGGCGTGCTGCATCTGGATGCCCCCACCGCCGAAACCCTCGTCAGCGGAATGACCGACGCCACCGCAGGACAATCCCAGGCCGAACTCTCCACAAAACGCGACGCCCTGATCACCGCAATCCAGAAAGCCATGTCGCCGCTCCGCCAGGCGGGGAAGAAGGGCGGCCCTGAACATTGAAATGTGGCCCCAACTCCCATATGCCGGGCCATGGCATATCAGTTCTTCGATGTGGGCAATGACGGGCTGATCAGCGAGAAGCGCGAATACGTCTTCACCGCATGGGACCCCCCCGCCACCAGCGACCTGAAGGCCCTGCGCGCCGCCTTCGACACGAACGGCGACTACGGCCGCACCGAAACCCGTGTCAACAAACTGGTCACCAGCGCCGCCATGGCGGTGCTGGCCAACCGCACGGTGACCACCACAGCAGTTGACGGCAAATCCGTCACCATCCAGCGCGATACAACGGGCGGCGGGTGGTTCGACCAGGTGGAAACCCGCGTCCAGGCGGCGGACAACAGCCGCACCCACACCACCACCACATACGCGCGCGACGGCGTCACCATCATTGCGCGCACCACCGAAACCATCTCCACCGACGGCCTGACCCGCAGCGAACTGACCGACGCCGACGGAATTACGGAATTACGGTGACACGTCACTGAATTGACACAGCGAATTACGGTGACACGTCACTGAATTGACACAGGCGCGCCCGCTGCCCTAGCATTCCGTCATGTCCCGTCTCGCCCGTGTCGTCGTCCCCGGCCTTCCTCATCATGTCACCCAGCGTGGCAACGGGCGTTCACGCACGTTCTTCTCCGATGATGACTTCCGACTCTACCTCAATCTGCTGCGGCAGAACTGCGAGGCCGCGAAGGTCACCTGCCAGGCCCATGTGCTCATGCCGAACCACGTGCATCTCATTCTCGTGCCGCAGACGGAGGATGGCCTGAGCAAGGCGCTCTCGCTCACCCACCGCAGTTATGCCGGGCAACTGAACGCGCGCCGCCGGAAAACGGGCCACTTCTGGCAGGGGCGCTTTGGCTGTGTGGCCATGGATGGGGCACATCACATGGCGGCATTGCGCTACCTGCTGCTGAACCCGGTGCGGGCGCGGCTGGTGGAGCGGCCTGAGGAATGGCCCTGGTCCAGCGCCCGGGCGCTGTTGAAGGGCAAGGCTGACGCGATGACCGATGCGGCGGGGCTGAAGGAGCAGTTCGGCGACATCCGCACCCTGCTGGGCGAGATGCCCGATCTCGCGATGCTGGAAGTGGCGCTGCGCCGGGCCGAAAGCATCGGCAGACCACTCGGCGACCCGAAGTTTCTCGACAGGCTGGAACGCAAACTGGACCGGCCGCTCAAACCGC
Source organism: uncultured Alphaproteobacteria bacterium (assembly GCA_937870685.1). Lineage (GTDB taxonomy): Bacteria > Pseudomonadota > Alphaproteobacteria > Rhizobiales > Aestuariivirgaceae > Aestuariivirga. The sequence continues at coordinate 3,061 of CALMZX010000002.1, read as the reverse complement.
GGAAGCGAGGCAGGAAACCGGTCACGAAAGAAGGAAACAATAGGTGACGTGTCACCGCAATTGCCTGCATATCGCGGGTATTGATTCAAGTATGCGATGCACAAGGGAGAATAAATGAATGTACAAGCACCTTCCGATTGCGGGGATCGTGGTCCTCGTAATATCGCTTTGTCTTGCTTATTTCTCACCCTCTTCTTGGCTGATCTGGCTAAATGAACTAGTGCGGTTTGATTACTGGGCTTGGCGAAGCGTCGCAAGCATTGCGGTGAATGGAAGCGAAGTTTTGCAGTTTCGGATGCAGTTGGCAGTAGCTTCAATTCTGCTACAATCTACTATTGCGGCAGCAGTCTTAGTTACATTGGAAAAACTCCGAACTGGAGTTAAGAGCGAGAGAGTTCACCTGCGAGTGGTCGGTATCTCTCTGGCGGTTCTGGGTTGGATTTATCTGCTCGTTTTCATTTTGCCGAACTCCTACATTGGCGGCGGCATAACGGGGTTTGGCTTCACCAATTTTCTTTTTGGAATCCCGGTGCTGTCGAGCATTGGAGTCATGACATTCTTTGCGTTCTGTATTGTTCTCAACACTTTTTTTGTTTTGTTTAACATCCTTGTTATGACTTTGAGGTGCGATCATGGGTGACAAGAATTACGATAATTACGGTGACACGTCACTTTGAACTACGCGAGAATCACGGTGGGTATTGCGGTATATTACGTTGACACGTCACTTTAATCACACGTCTTATTCCATGCGCGGGCATGCCACCATCCACCGCCTTGTCGTTGTCTCCGGACTTCCGCGCGTGCCACCCACCGTGGCAATGGTCGTTCTTGCACATTCAGTTCCTGTGACAGCGTCCGTCAGGTTCGGTGACACCTCACGCAACCGCTGGAAATGCCGTTGACTCCCACATGAATTGACGGCACCCATGAGCCGCGCCAGATAGGCACGGATTGGCGTGGGCCGGAATGGCGCGTCAGGCGCGCGTGCAGGAGTTCATGCCATGACAGACATGGTGACAGCCGAGGAACTGGCAGCAGCCCTGCCCCATGTGCTGGCGGCCCCGGCCACGGCAGCCCCCGTGCATCTTCTCTGCACAAGGCCCGCGCGCAACCAGCGGCAGTTTCCCCCGCGCATTGTCCTCAACCGCAGCGGCGGCGTTGAGGGTGATTTCGAAATGCGGGAACCGTGGTCAAAGCTGGAGGATGGCAGCCCCGATCCGCGCATCCAGGTCTCGATCCTGCCTCTGCGTGTGCTCGATCTCGTCTGGCGCGACCGCGCCGCCGTGGCCCATCCCGGCGACACCATCATCGCCGATCTCAACACCTCGGAAGAGGCCCTGCCCGCAGGCTGCCTGATCCGCGTGGGCACGGCGGTGCTCCGCGTCTCTGACATCTGGAACCGCGGCTGCGCCAAGTGGCGTGGCCGCTACGGAAACGCCGCCTATGCCTGGACCTCCAACCCCGACCACAAAATTCACCGCCTGCGCGGCATCCTCTGCGCCATCGAACAGGACGGCGAAGTGGCGGTGGGCGACAGCATTGAGAGAGTGTGACGCGGGCTTGGCCTGGTCAAAATCTCCCCCCAGCGCGCCCCATCATCGGCTTCCCCCGGCAGCGCCATCCGGTTACTGTCAGCCGCGATTGTCCACACGCTTCAGGAAAGGGTGGATCGAAATCTGTGCCCATAGTCCGGCCCGGTTGAAGGGGTCGTTGCGGTTCAGGGCTTCGGCATCCTGCAGGCTCGCGGCCTCCACGAGGAAGCAGCTGCCAATGGCGGTGCTGTTGTCTTCGGCCACAAGCGGACCGGAAATGATGACGCGCACCGGTGCGGCAGCCACATAGGCCTTGTGTGCCTCAAGGTTCGCCGCACGGATCGCTGAAGACTCTGGCTTGTCGAGACAATGGATGATGTAATGCATGTAAATATTCCGGCTGCCAACAGGCCCCATCCTTAGCATCGAACAAGACTGATAAATACCAGAAAAATGGAAAAAACGTTGACTTTGAGCAATCTGTGGAAAATGATGTTTGCTCATACGGCGCACACGGCAACAAGGATTTGAGAACAATGGGTTGGGAAAAGAACGGCAGGCCGCGCATTGCCTTCCTGGGCACAGGGGCGCAGGGGGCCTCAATCGCGGCGGATTTTGCCGCGGCCGGTCTGGACGTGACGTTCATTGACCAATGGCCGGCCCATATCGAGGCCATCCGCGCCAAGGGCATCACCGTCAACCTGCCGAAGCGGAAATTCAACGTCGCCGTGCCTGCCCTCCACCTCTGCCAGGTCGCTGAAATCAAGCAGCCATTCGACGTCGTGTTCCTCGTGGTCAAGGCCTATGACACCAAATGGGCCACCGAACTGATAAAGCCGGTCCTGGCCCCGGATGGTTTTGTCGTCGGCCTGCAGAATGGCATGACGCACGAAGACATCGCGGGCATCGTCGGCCGCGAGCGCACCATTGGCGCGGTCATCGAGATTGCCTCGAACATGTGGATTCCCGGCGAAACCAACCGCCAGAATGACGTTGATGAATCCTGGTTCGCACTGGGCGCGCTCGATCCGGCGATGCAGCCGCGGGTGGAGGACGTCGCAAGGCTCCTGCGCAACGCGGGACGCGTCGAGGTGATGGATGACATCCGCTCGGCGAAGTGGATGAAGCTCGTGGTCAACGCCGCGGAACTGATTCCGTCCTCCATCGTCAATATGCCGCTCAATGATGCCGCGCGGGCGCCGGGCATGCTCGAGGTCATGCGCCTTGCGGGCTATGAAGCCATGCAGGCGGCACTGGATGACGGCGCAAAGATCATCCCGATCATCGGCATGCCCCAGGTCACCACCAATCACCCCGAGCGCTATGTCGATGCGATCTTTGATGAGGTTCTCAAGACCTTCTCCAAACCGGACACGCTGGTGACCTCCCTGCAGGACTGGCGCAAGGGAAGGCGCGCCGAGGTGCAGGAGGTGAACGGCTGGGTGGTGGACACTCTCAAGGCCCACGGCAAGGCCTCTCCCATGAACCAGCGCGTGGTGGAAATCGCCTTTGAAATCGAGAGCGGC
>CALMZX010000001.1 GCA_937870685.1 uncultured Alphaproteobacteria bacterium | reverse complement strand
GTGCCGAGGTGCGCCTGCTGGACGCCAATCGCGACAAGGGTGGGGAGGCGACGCCAAACTCATGGGCGTGGATCAACGCCAGTTGGGGCAATGCGCCCGACTATTTCCGCCTGCGCCATGAATCAATCCGGCAATGGCGCTCGCTTGACAAGTTGGTGCCAGGGCTGACACTCAACTGGTGTGGTGGCCTTTTGTGGGACCTGCCTGAAAAAGAACTGATGGCCTATGCAGCGGAGCGCAACGCGCAAGGCTACGCGGTGCGCGTCGTGGATGGTGCCGAAGCGCAGAGCCTTGAACCAGACCTTTCCAATGCGCCCGCCCTCGCCGTGCATGTTGCAGAGGAAGGCGTCGTTGAGCCCCAGCATGCCGTGGAGCGTCTGTTGACAGCGGCGCGGGCGAAGGGTGCGGAAGTCTTGCAGGGCACTGCCGCGCGCTGGCTCATCGAAAAGAAGGGCCGCATCGTGGGCGTCATGACGGAGGAGGGCGATCTTGATGCCGATGTCGTCGTGCTGGCTGCGGGTGCTGGAAGCGCCCGCATGCTGAAGGACGTCGGGCAGGACTTTGCCATGGATGAACCGCCGGGCCTGCTGGTGCATTCGGCACCCGCGCCCGAACTGTTGCGCGGCCTCGTGATGGCACCTGAGCTTCATGTCCGCCAGACACCGGAAGGCCGCCTCGTGGCGGGTACCGATTTTGCCGGAACCGACCCCGGCGACAATCCGCAAGGTGCTGCCGATGAACTCTTTGCCAAGGTCCGCGCCTTTGTGAAGGGCGGTGACGCCCTGACGCTGGAGAAATACACCGTCGGTTACCGCCCAACACCGCGCGATGGCGTATCAGCCATCGGCAGTGTGCCTGCCCTGGAAGGCCTCTATCTCTGCGTCAGCCATTCCGGTGTGACACTGGCCCCTGCACTTGGCTCCTTTGGTGCGGCTGAAATCATGGGGCTGGGCCGCCATCCGCTGCTTGCACCCTTTGCCCCCGGACGGCTACTGACCCGCGCATGAAACCGCTTTCTTCGATTCCCGCCTCTGCCCTGCGTGGCCTCAAGGCCGTGCTCACCGATATTGACGACACCCTGACCCTGCATGGTCGGCTGCCTGGCGCAGCCTATGCCGCGCTGGAAAACTTGCGCCGCGCGGGCCTCAAGGTCATTCCCATCACGGGAAGGCCCGCCGGATGGTGCGATCATATCGCCCGCATGTGGCCCGTGGATGCGGTGGTGGGTGAGAACGGCGCCTTCTATTTTGCCTATGACGAGAAGGCCAAGCGCATGGAGCGCGTCTACGCCCAGACTGCTGATGTGCGGAGTGGCAATACGGGCAAGCTCTGGGACATCGCCCGCGCGGTGCTGAAGGAATTCCCCGGCACCGCGATTGCTTCGGACCAGGCCTATCGCGAGATCGATGTCGCCATTGATTTCTGTGAAGATGTGCCGGCACTGCCGCTGGCGACGGCGCAGGCCATCGCGGAGCGTTTCCACGCCGCCGGCGCTGAGGCGAAGGTCAGTTCCATCCACGTCAATGCGTGGTTCGGATCGCACGACAAATTGTCCATGTCTCTCAGGCTGTTGGGCGAGAAACTCAACTTGGCGCACGAACAGGCAAAGGCTGTTGTGGCCTATTGCGGTGACAGCCCAAATGACGCGCCAATGTATGCCGGTTTTCCGCTAGGCATCGGTGTCGCCAACATTCGCCCTCTGGCGCATCTCATGAAAGACCTCCCGGCCTATGTGACCGATGGCGAAGGTGGCACCGGCTTTGCCGAATTTGCCGATGCCGTGTTGAAGGCCAAGGCCTGAACCGCGGACTGACGCACCTGTGACATGCTGTGAGTGGCGCGCTGCTCCCGTTGGTGTAGCCTGTGGCAATGGATTTGATCCTCACCATTTTCGCCAGCAAGGGCGGCATCATTCTCGCGGCACTCGTCCTGTTCCTCGTCGCCGAACGGCTCTTTCCGGTGGCGCGCTGGGTCGGCGGGCTTTGGCGCGTGCTGAAGAATTTCGGGCTGGCTGGCTTCAATGCACTGCTTTCGCCTCTGATCGTGCTGCCAATCACACAGTTCGCCTCGGGCCACGCCTTCACCTGGCGCCCTGACGGCTGGACGGGTGGATGGTTCATCCTCGTCGACATCCTGATCCTCGATTGCTGGATCTACTGGTGGCACCGCATCAATCATGAAGTGCAGTTCCTGTGGCGTTTTCATGAGGTGCATCACCTTGACGAGACACTGGACGCCAGTTCGGCCCTGCGCTTCCACTTCGGCGAGGTGCTGCTGTCATCGCTGGTGCGCGCCGCCGTCATCATCGCGCTGGGCATTCCCTTCACCAGCGTGGTGTTTTTTGAGACGGCTGTTGCCATCAGCGCCATCTTCCACCACTCCAACACGCGGCTGCCCGTCTGGCTGGAACGTCCACTCTCTTGGTTCGTCGTCACACCGTCCATCCATTGGGTACATCACCACGCCATCCGCCGTGATACGGACTCAAACTATTCCGCGCTTTTGTCGGTGTGGGACCGCATCTTCGGCAGCAGCAGCGCCACGGTGCGCACCCCGGACATGCCGGTCGGCGTCGAGGGCATGAAGGACAGGCCGGGCCTGCAACTGGTGGCGCGCCCCTTCCGGCCGCGCAAGGGCCAGCCATAGCCGCGAATCGGGATTGCGGATAAAGCGCCGCAAAGCCGCCATGTTCAGCGTGTTGTGAGCGGCATCCCCGGGGAACATGATGTCCGCAACGTCCAAGCCTTTCCGTGAAACACTTGTGCAACTGCTGGCCACGGTCATGATACCCGTCAGCGTGGCCGGCACAGGCCTATACTACACGCGCTGGCAGCAAAACCTGAACGACCTCAAGACCATGATTGACCTGGTCAGCGATCCGAACGCCGAGAAGCGAAAGTACGGCGTGGCCATGTTCGAGTATCTGCTCAAGAACGACAAGGTTCCGGTGGAGTTCGTGGCCGCACAGCTGGCCTACGCCAATTCCTCCGCCGACAAGGAACTGTTCCCGCTGATGGAGCAGGCCCTGATCAAGGCCTCTGCCGAGAACACGAAAGTGGAAGTGACGTTCCGCCAGGCACTGGAACGTATGCCCAGCCGCATCTTCGTGCACACCTCCGATGACAAGCAGCGCAGCTGTGTGCGCAGCATGGTGGCCAAGATGAAGGACACGGACCGCTCCAACCTCGTCATTCCCGGCTATGGCCGCGCCACGTGGGCCGGTAGCAATCACGAATTGCGCGTCTTCCATGCGACGGACATGGAGCGCGCCGGCGAAATTGCCACGCTGTTCACAAACGTCGGGCTGGGTCTGGCCGTGAAGGATCTTTCGGCCGTGCCGGGGGCTTCCGGCAAGGCGCGGCCCAACAGCTTCGAGCTCTGGTTCGGCAGCGCCGCCATTCCCGCGAGTTGCGGCTGAACGTGCTGGCACCGTTTGTGCAGCACGACACGTGAATCACCCGGTCTTGCCGGGACTGTCTCAATCTGAAACAAGGTCAGGGGCGTGGCCACACACGACCAGTTCACGGACGCACTGCGCAAAGCCCGGCTTGCCGAGGCGGCGCAGCTTGACGCTTTCCAGAACGTCAAGGAGGCGAGGGGCCTGCGCCTTGCCGCCCTGCGCGAAAGCCTGCTGCCTCACCTCAAGGGCCATCCGCTGGCGGAGGGCTTCAACGAACTGGCCATCCAGCCTGGCGAAACGCCACGCCTGTGGATTGACCTCATTTCTTCCGTGGTGGTTGAACCCGACACCCGAAACTACCGTCTGGAACAGGAACGTGATGGCCGCCGCGAGGTGCTGCACGAAACCGATGACCTGAAGGACATGTCCGCCGCCGTCCTGCGCTACATCGCCCACCGCGTGATCGCGCGCGAAAAGGCCGCCGCAAGCCAGGGGATGCCAGGCCGCGACTCAGGGCGGGAATACAACCTTGGCGAGATGGTCTACGTCTGGTTCACGGGGGCAGCGCTCGGCGTCCTGGCCATGATCATCATCGCTATCTTGTTGGGAATGCTCACGTTCTAGACGTCTTTCCACTGTTACAAACTGAAATCTGTTTTGATTTCCGAAGTCCCCGCCGCCTTGTTAGGGAGCAATCAGGGAACGCAATCCGGACAGTGGGTTTTTCAGGCGCAATGAGTTTCGACACACAAAAGCAGGAGCAGGCGGGCATTCTGAGCCGCACGCCGCGCCGCAGTGATGCGCTTCCCCAGCAGCTGGGCGGCTTCAAGACCATTGCCGAAGGTTTGGACTATGCTGCCCGCGGCGTGACCGGTTTCAATTTCTATGGCGGTCGTGGCGCACTTGCCGATGTGCTGACCTATGCCGACCTCCGCCGCCGTGCCCTGTCCACCGCCCGCAAGCTTCTGTCTCTTGGCCTCAAGCGTGGTGACCGGGTGGCCGTTGTTGCCGAGACGGGCAGTGAGTTCATGGCGGTCTTTTTCGGTTGCCAGTACGCGGGACTCGTGCCGTGCCCGGTGCCCTACAGCATGTATATCGGCGGCCGCGATGCCTATGTGCAGCGCGTGGCAGGCATGTTCCGTGCTGCCGATGTATCAGCCGTCATCACCACGGAAGACGTGAAGGAACACATCCGCGAAGGCGCTGCCCTGGCTGGCGTCAGCGTGGTTTTTTCCCACGCCGAACTCGCCGCCTGCCCAGAATCCATGACCCGTCTGGAAGGCTTTGGCCCCGATGACGTGGCCTATATCCAATACTCCTCCGGCTCCACATCCTCGCCCAAGGGCGTGCTGATCATGCAGCGCTCGATCATGGCCAATGCCGAAGGCATGCTGCGCCATGGCCTCAAGGTGCGGCCCGAGGACCGCGCCTTCTCGTGGCTGCCGCTCTATCACGATATGGGGTTGGTCGGGTTCTGCCTCGCGCCCATGATGGGGCAGGTGACGGTGGACTATCTCCCCACAACGGCCTTTGCCCGCCGCCCGACACTGTGGCTCAGGCTCATGTCGGAAAACCGCTCCACGATCTCCTATTCACCGACCTTTGGTTACGAACTGGCCGGTCGCCGCATCAATGGCGAGGCGATCACGCTGGATCTTTCGCAGTGGCGCGCCGCTGGCATCGGCGGCGACATGGTGCGCGCCGAAGTGTTGCAGGATTTTGCCAGGTCGCTCTCGCTTGCGGGCTTCAATCCGCGCGCCTTCGTGCCCAGCTACGGCATGGCCGAATCCACCCTTGCCATTTCCTTCAGTGACGTGGACGCCCCGATCAAGATCGACACGGTGGATGTGGCCGCCCTGAAGACGAAACAGCGCGCCATGCCCGCCAAGAGCGGCAGCGACCGTGTGCGCGGTTTTGTGATCTGTGGCGCTGCATTGCCCGAGCATGTCATCGAAGTGCGCAACGAGAAGGGCGAAGCACTGGGCGAACGGGACGTCGGCCGCATCTTCGTGAAGGGGCCGTCCATCATGGCCGGCTACTTCAAGGCAGAGGAAGCAACGGCACTGGCGCTGGGCGCTGACGGTTTTCTTGATACCGGCGACATGGGTTATCTGCTCAGCGGTGAAATCGTCATCACGGGCCGCGCCAAGGACCTGATCCTGCACAATGGCCGCAACATCTGGCCACAGGATATCGAATGGGCAGCTGAAACCATCGCGCCCCTGAAATCCGGCGACGTCGCTGCCTTTGCCGTGGAAGGTGCCGATGGTGACGATGAAGTTGTCGTGCTCGTTGAATGCAAGCTCTCCGATCCCCTGCAACAGGAAGAGCTGCGCAAGAACGTGCACATGAAGGTGACGCAGACGGCGGGCGTGGACTGCACCATCGTTCTGGTGCCACCACGCAGCCTGCCGTTCACCTCCTCGGGCAAGCTTTCCCGCGCCGGCGCCCGCGACCGCTATCTGTCAGGCGAAGTGGCCGAAATCGCCACGGACGCGGCAAAGGGCTGATCCCCCGGATGGTTGTTGCCGTCACAGGCGGAACGGGTTTTGTTGGCCGCCACGTGTTGGCGCAATTGGCAGAAGCCGGATTGGCCGTGCGCGTACTCGCCCGCAACCCGGCGCGCATCGCGGCCACCGCGAACATGACTGTTGTGGCCGGCGACATCACAGACCGGCATGCGCTGGAGCAGATGTGCAACGGTGCCCAGACTGTGCTGCACATCGCCGGGTCCATCAGCGGAACGTCAGCCCACATGACACGGATCAATGGCGAAGCGACGGCAACACTCGTCGGTGTCGCGGGCCGGGCAGGGGTGAGCCGCTTTGTCCATCTGTCCTCACTCGCCGCGCGCGAACCGCACCTCTCGCCCTACGGCCGCAGCAAGGCCGCAGGAGAAGCCGCCATTCGGTCTGCAAATACGGCACTGTCCACCCTCATCATTCGCCCGCCGGCCGTGTATGGCGAGGGCGACAAAGCCACACTCCCCTTGCTCAAGGCCCTCACGGCAAAGACGGCGATGCTGCCGGGCACGCCAGAGGCGCGCTTTTCGTTGATCCATGCCGCAGATCTCGCCCGCATCTGCGTCTCCGCGCTCAGCAGCCCAGAGCAGGGCCTGCGCGAAGTTGATGATGGCCACGGCGCCTATGGCTGGAACGACATGGCGGACACCTTGCGCGGGCTTTGTGGACGTCCTCTCAGCCTGAAATTCCTGCCGCGCCCACTGGCTTTGGCGGTCGGCCATGCCGCCGATGGCCTGGCCGCACTCACAGGAAAACCCGGCATGGTCTCTGCGGGCAAGATGCGCGAACTCTTTCACCCCGATTGGGTGTCACGGCCACCGGGCTGGCCGCGCGACGATGCCATTGCCTTGCCGGAAGGCATGCGCCGCACCCTCGCCTGGGCCATGGCGGAAGGCCTGTTGCCGCAACTGCCCCTTGCCGATAGAAGCGCCGCATCATGACGACTGACAAACCCATCATCGACGAAATCTGCCGCCTGCTGGCACCGCACAATCCCAAGGGCATCGCGCTCTCCGCGGCCACCGACATTCCCAAGGAACTGAACATCGACTCGGTTGGCGTTCTCGATTTCATTATGGAGGTGGAGGACACCTTCGACATTGAAATCCCGATGAACGTCGTGGCGGAGACACACACCATCGGCGACCTCGTCAAGGTCGTCGAAGCACGTATCCGGAAGGCCTGAACATGACCGATCTGTTCGACAAGCACCGCCCCATCGCCGAACGCTTTGAGCGCATGATGGAACTCGGTGTGAATGCCGTCGGCATCACCAATGACCAGCTGATTTCGCCCACCCGAGCCATGATCCAGGGCCGCGAGACGATCCTCGCGGGCACCAACAACTACATGGGCATCACCTTCGAAAAGGCCGCGATTGAGGCCGGCAAGAAGGCACTCGTTGAATTCGGCACGGGCACGACAGGTTCGCGCATCGCCAATGGTTCCTACGCCATGCACAAGGAACTGGAGCGCGAACTGGCGGCCTTCCTGAACCGAAAGCACTGCATTGTCTTCACAACCGGGTACCAGGCCAATCTCGGCATGATCTCCGGCCTCGCCGGTCCCCGCGACACGGTCTATCTCGATGCGGATTCCCATTCCTCGATCTACGACGGCTGCACGCTGTCCGGCGCCAAGCTGGTCCGCTTCCGCCACAACGATGCCGCCGATCTCGACAAGCGCCTGTCGCGCTCCGAGGGTGAGGAGGGAGGAAAGCTGGTGGTGCTGGAGGGCATCTATTCCATGCTGGGTGACCGCGCCCCCCTCAAGGATTTTGTGGAACTGAAGAAGAAGCACAAGTTCCAGCTGCTGGTGGATGAGGCCCATTCCTTTGGCGTTTTAGGCCCCCATGGCCGCGGACTTGCGGACGAGGCCGGACTGGAAGCAGAGGCGGATTTTGTCGTCGGTACCTTCTCAAAGAGCATCGGTTCCATCGGCGGGTTTGGCGCGGGCGACCATCCCATGTTCGAAACCCTGCGCTATGCCATGCGCCCCTACATGTTCACGGCGTCATCTTCGCCGGCAACAATTGCGACATCAATCGCCGCCGTGAAAACGCTGGCGCGTGAACCCGAACGCCGCGATGCGCTGCGCCGGAACTCGGAGCGCCTCTTCAACGGTTTCCGCAACCTGGGCTTCGAAATGGGCTGTGAGGACGTGAGCCCCGTCATCGCGGTCAAGTGCAAGGACGAGCCCTCGACCATCATGATGTGGAACGCGTTGCTGAAGGCCGGTGTTTACGTCAACATCGCGCTGCCGCCGGGCACGCCCAACCGCCTGTGCCTGCTGCGCTGCTCGGTGTCAGCAGCACACACGGATGCGGAAATCGACCAGGTGATTGCGACTTTCGCCAAAGTGGTCGCCGGCAGGTAGTCAGTGTCCGTCGAAGCCGACGAGGGTGTGAACCTTCACGCCCTTGTCCTTCAGTTTTGCGGCTCCACCCAGTTCCGGCAGATCGATCACAAAGGCGGCGGCGACAACCTGTCCACCCGACTTGCGGATGAGGTCGATGGCGGCTCCCGCCGTTCCACCTGTTGCGATGAGATCATCGACCAGCAACACGCGGTCACCTTCCGATATCGCATCGGCATGCATCTCAATCGTGTCCACGCCGTACTCCAAAGCATACTCCTGACCGATCACCTTGTGCGGCAACTTGCCCTTCTTGCGGATGGGAATGAAGCCGCGCCCCAGCGTGTGCGCCACGGCCCCGCCGAGAATGAAGCCGCGCGCTTCGATGCCCGCCACATAGTCGATGTCACTCTTGAGGAAGGGCCACGCCAGTTCGTCAACAGCCGCGCGGAAACCATGCAGGTCGGACAAAAGCGTGGTGATATCACGGAACATGATTCCGGGCTTGGGGTAGTCCGGAATGGTGCGGATGTAGCGCTTGATGTCAAAGCCGTTGCGCAGGTCCATATGTCTCTTCCCCTTGCCGCCGTGTGTCAGGGCCATTTCACTTCTGGTGGCATTGAAGACAAGATGCTGTCAACATTTCCTCCCGTCTTCAGGCCGAAGATCGTGCCCCGGTCGTAGAGCAGGTTGAACTCTACATAGCGCCCGCGCCGGACCAGTTGCTCCTCGCGGTCATCTGCTGTCCATGGCGTGTTCATGTTGCGCCGGACGAGAGCAGGGTAGATGGAGCGGAATGCCTCTCCGACGTCCTTCACGAGCGCGAAAGCAGCCTCTCCGGCATCGAGATAGTCAAAAAAGATGCCACCAATGCCACGCGGCTCTTTCCGGTGCGGAAGGTAGAAATATTCGTCGCACCAGGTCTTGTAGCGGGTGTAGTCGGCAATCGAGTGGGGCGCGCATGCTGACTTCATGGCGGCGTGGAAATCCACCGAATCCGGGTCGTCCTGCGTCCGCCGCCGCATCAACACGGGCGTCAGGTCGGCACCACCGCCAAACCAAGCCTTGGTCGTCACCACATGGCGGGTGTTCATGTGAACGGCGGGGATATGCGGATTACGCGGATGGATGATCAGCGAGATGCCTGAGGCCCAGAAGCGGGGATCGGTGTCGGCACCCGGAATCTGTTTGCGGAATTCGGGCGAGAACTCACCGTAAACCGTAGAGACATGTACCCCTGCCTTCTCGAAGAGGCGTCCGTGCAGCAATGCCATCGTGCCACCCCCCTGGTTCTCGCCACGCTGCCACGGCGTGCGCACAAACCGTCCCGGGGGCGAAGTTCCGCCGCACTCGCCTTCCAGTGCTTCGAGGTCGGAGACGATGCGCTCCTGCAGGCCTTTGAACCAGGCTTGCGCCAACTCTTTCATCGGGAATCCTTCTGAAGTTTTCAGAATTGTTTTCGGAGCAGTGGTTAACAGACTCTTGCATGCTCTTCCAATTCTCCGTTGCGGCACAACTAAGAACTTGTTTTTGCATGATTTCCGGAAATTCAGCGATGTCGCGCACAGGTTGTGCGCGCAGCCTTAAGACGGCGTCAACCATGAGGGCACACCAAGCCATAAGAAGTAGCGCATAGATTCCCGCTGAAATTGCAGTGAAGTCTGGATCAACATGCAAAACAATTTTGTACGCTTTCTTCGCAATACGACGGGCAATACGGCAATCATGTTCTCGCTCGCCGCAGTTCCGCTGATGCTGGGCGCTGGTGCTGCCATCGACATGGTCCGGGCCAACCAGGCCCGCACCATCCTGCAGGCCGCCGCAGACGCTGCCGCTCTGGCAGGCGCGTCTTCCGGCAAGACGACGGATGTCGCCCTCAACAAGATCGTCAAGGACTACGTCAAGACAAATGGCGCTGAGGATGTGTTGACATCTGTCAAGAAGGTAAAGCAGAGCCTTGACAAGACCAAGCGCACATTCACGGTCGACATTGACGGCAAGCTGAAGACCAATTTCATGCTGCTTGGCGGCATCAGCGAGATGGACATCAGCGCCAAGGCCGAGGTGAACATCGGCGGCAACGCGCTGGAAGTGGCGCTGGTGCTGGACAACACGGCGTCCATGAACAGCGAAGGCCGCCTCGACGCCCTCAAGGTGGCGGCCAAGGACCTGGTCAAGGAAGTCCTGTCCGCCAAGGATACCGGTGCCTACGTCAAGGTCGGCATCGTGCCGTTCTCGGACTACGTGAACGTCGGCATTTCCAACCGCACGCAGTCATGGATCAACGTTCCCGCCGACTCCACTACGACTCAGAACATCTGCAGCACCAACTATCCGGACGCCACCAGTTCCAACTGTCACATGGAGACAGGTTCTTGGAACAATGACGGCGTTCCGACACCCTACACCTATGAAGTGTGCGACTGGGTGTACGGAAGCCCGGTGACGACCTGCAGCGACCAGACATGGAACAACACCTGGAATGGCTGTGTGGGTTCTCGCAGCAGCACGCTGGACACCAAGATCGGCAGTCTTGCAACGAAGTACCCTGGCCTTCAAAATACCTGGTGCCCTCAGGAGGTCACGCTGTTCGACGACAATGAATCGGCCCTTGGCAGCAAGATCGACGCCATGGTGGGATCCGGAAACACCTACATTCCCTCGGGCGTCCTCTGGGGCTGGAATCTTCTTGATTCCAACGCGCCACTCGCATCCGCGAAGACCAAGACATGGATGAAGAGCAACGGCGGCACCAAGTCCATGGTGGTCATGACCGACGGCGACAACACGCTGTCAGCCGACTATCCGTAGCACTGGGGCTCCGATGTCCCGGCGGCAAACGCAAAGACGGCCGAGTTGTGCGAGAACGTGAAGAAGGAGGGTATCGTGGTCTATACGGTGGCCTTCAAGGTCAGCAACACCACTGCCAAGGACATGCTGGTGGCCTGTGCGTCTGATCCGGCCAAGGCCTTCTCCGCCGATGATCCCGCAGCACTGTTGCAGGCTTTCCGCGATATTGCCAAGTCGCTCCTGGCCATGCGCCTGACCAAATAGGTCAGCCTTCCGTCCGCAACTGCCGCAAGGCTTCGCCCGTGACCATGGCACAGGCCAGCGCCACATTGAGCGAGCGCATGCCTGCCTGCATGGGAATGGTGATCCGGGCATCCGCCGCCGCATGGACCGCGTCCGGCACGCCCGAACTCTCCCGCCCGAGCAGCAGGGTGTCTTCTGCGCGGAAACGGAAATCGAGATAGCTGCCGGAGGCCTTCGTTGTCAGCAGGACCATCCGGCGGCCCGGTAAACGCGCCCTGAAATCCTCCCATGAAGGCGCCCGCCGCAAGGTTGCCGCATCCAGATAGTCCATGCCCGCCCGGCGCAGGGCAGAATCGCTCCAGACGAAGCCTGCGGGCTCGATGATGGTGACGGGCAGGCCAAAACAGGCCGCCATCCGGGCGATTGTCCCGGCATTCCCCGCAATGTCCGGCTGGTACATGGCAATTTCGATCATCTTCAATCATTTAGACGAGTTTCGCCCGGGCGGGCAGGGGGCTGTTCACTGCGACAACCTTTGGCTGGACTTCGACTTGTTCAAATGCCAAAACGCCCCCGATTTGAACCGCGCGGGGGCGCCCCCACGCGGCTTGTCTTGTAACGCGAGGGAACAGGGACGTGGCCACAGCAGCGCATGCGGATGTCACACGGCGTGACTTTTTATACATTGCAACAGGGGCCGTCGGTGCGGTCGGCACGGCGCTCGTCGCCTGGCCCTTCATCCACCAGATGAACCCGGACGCCTCGGTGAAGGCACTCGCCTCCATCGAGTTTGACCTGGCACCAATTGCCGAAGGCCAGGAAGTGACCATCAAGTGGCGCGGCAACCCGGTGATCGTGCGCCACCGCACCGCCAAGGAGATCGAGGACGCCGCCGCGGTGAAACTCGAAGACCTCAAGGATGCCATGGCGCGCAATGCCAACGTCAAGGACGCTGATCCGGCCACCGGCGAGAACCGCGTGATCAAGGGCCACGAGAAGTACATCGTGATGATGGGCGTTTGCACCCACCTCGGCTGCGTGCCGCAGGGCAACGCCGGCGACTACGGCGTTGTTGAAGGTTCGGCCAAGCATGGCGGCTGGTTCTGCCCCTGCCATGGTTCGCACTACGACACCGCCGGCCGCATCCGCAAAGGACCGGCCCCGGAGAACCTGCACATTCCGCAGTACTCCTACATCTCCGACACCAAGATCAAGATCGGCTGAGGAACAGAAAAATGGCCGGACATTCGAACTACGTACCGCAGAGCGCCTTCGCCAAGTGGATGCATGAGCGCCTTCCGCTGTGGGCCTTCGTCAAGGACCATGCCCTTGACTTCCCCACGCCGCGCAACCTGAACTACTGGTGGACCTTCGGTGGCATTCTCGCCACCATGCTGGTTATCCAGATCATCACCGGCATCGTGCTGGTCATGCACTACACGCCGCACACCGCCATGGCCTTTGACAGCGTCGAGCACATCATGCGCGACGTGAACTACGGCTGGCTGATCCGCTACATGCACGCCAACGGCGCATCGATGTTCTTCATCGCCGTGTACATCCACATGTTCCGCGGCATGTACTACGGTTCCTACAAGGCGCCGCGCGAAATCCTCTGGATGATCGGCGTCGTCATCTACCTGATCATGATGGCAACCGCCTTCATGGGCTACGTGCTGCCCTGGGGCCAAATGAGCTTCTGGGGGGCCAAGGTCATCACCAACCTGTTCTCGGCCATTCCGCTGTTCGGTGATTCAATCACCACCTGGCTGTGGGGCGGCTATTCGGTCGACAACCCGACGCTCAACCGCT